>NZ_JBEYVX010000001.1:0-311515 GCF_040644195.1 Streptomyces sp. NPDC047014
GAGGAGGACGCGCAGGCGCCGCCGCATTTCGCGCTGCCGCCGCGGTCCGCGCTGCTCATCGGCGCCATCGGCTTCTGCGCGGTCTCATCCGCCGGCGCGGGCTCCTGCGTACCCCGGGCCGGGCCCGCCGGGCCCGCCGCGCCCGCCGTCAGGCTCGACAGCATGCGCAGCGCCGCGTCCGAGGGGGAGCCCTCCGGGGCGCTGTAGAGCAGCATCCGGTGATTGGTCCCGTCGGCCAGGCGCAGGCTCTCGAAGTCCAGCGTCAGCGCACCCACCACCGGGTGGTGCAGGGTCTTCGTCCCGACCGTGCAGTCCCGTACGGGATGCTTCGACCACAGCGAGGCGAAGTCCGGGCTCTGGAGCATCAGCGAACCGATCAGCTCCGCCAGCGCCCGGTCCTCCGGATTGCGCCCCGCCACCAGCCGCAGCGCCGACAGCGCCACCCGCGCCTCGCCCTTCCAGTCGGTGTACAGCTCCCGTGTGTGCGGATCGAGGAACAGCATCCGCGTGAGGTTGGGGCGTACGGCCGGATCCTCCGGGCTCGCGGCGTCCAGGTGCCCCGCCAGCAGGGCATGGCCGAGCGGATTCCACGCCAGTACGTTGTTCCGCCCGTCCAGCACGACCGCCGGCACCTGCGGCATCGCGCCGATCAGCCGGCGGGTGGTCTCCCGCGCGTACTCCGGACGCGGCGAGCTCGCCCGCTTGGCGCGCGGCGGGCGGGCCAGGTCGAGCAGGTGCGCGTGCTCGTCGGGGGTCAGGCGCAGCGCGCGGGCCAGGGCGTCGAGGACGCTGTCCGAGGCGTTGGTGCTCTGCCCCTGCTCCAGGTGCGTGTAGTAGGTGATGCTCACGCCGGCCAGCAGGGCCAGCTCCTCGCGCCGCAGTCCGGGCACACGCCGGCGCGTGCCGTGCGAGGGGAGCCCGACGTCCTCGGGCTGGAGCTGCGCGCGGCGGGTACGGAGGAACTCGCCCAGAGCGGTCGGTGTGTCCATGCGTTCCAGTGTGCCGGGGGAGGGCCGCGGGCGCTGCCCCGGAAGGTGGCCCTGGGAGTGCTAGCCTCCCGGTCGCCAGCAGAGCCAGGGGGCTGGGTAACCCCTTCCGACAGGTCCAGAGTCGAAGACGCAACATCCGGTTGCGTGATCGAAAGGACGTGTTCCGCCATGGCGGTTGTCGAAGGCGCGAGGGTCGAATCCGGTCCGGAGGAAGGGGGCGGCCCCGGTCCGATCCGGCTGGACGGGCGCCTCAAGCTGGTACTTGTGGTGCTGCTGGTGGCGCAGTTCATGCTGGCGGTGGACTTCTCGATCCTGAATGTGGCCCTGCCGGTGATCGGTGACGGTCTCGGGTTCTCCTTGTCGAACCTCCAGTGGATCGCGACCTCGTTCGCGTTGTGCGCGGCCGGTTTCACGCTGCTGTTCGGTCGGGTCGCGGACCTCTTCGGTCGGCGGCGGCTGTTCCTGGTGGGCCTGGCGGTACTGGGCCTGTCGTCCCTGGTCGGTGGCCTGGCCACCTCGCCGGAGATGCTGATCGTGGCGCGTGTGTTCCAGGGTCTGGCCACGGCTGCGGTCACCCCGGCCGGTCTGTCCCTGCTGACCACCTCCTTCCCCGAAGGCCCGCTGCGGCAGAAGGCGTTGGGGCTCAACGGTGCGCTGATGTCGGCCGGTTTCACCACCGGCGCGATCCTCGGCGGTGTGCTCACGGACCTGCTGTCCTGGCGCTGGGCGTTCTTCATCAACGTGCCGGTGGCGCTGGCGGTGCTGTTCATCGCCCCGGCGGTCATCAAGGAGTCCCGTCCGGCGGAGCGTCCGAAGCTGGATGTGCCGGGTGCGACGGCGGTGACGCTGGGTCTGCTGGCGCTGATCTACGGGCTGACGCAGGCGGGCGAGCACGGCTGGGGTGCGCCGTCGGCGCTGGGCTGGCTGGCGGCGGGTGTGGTGCTGCTCATCGCCTTCTACGTGATCGAGTCGAAGTCCGCCGCGCCGCTGGTGCCGGTGAGTGTGTTGAAGAAGAAGACCGTGGCGTGGGGCAATATCGCGGGTCTGATCGCCTTCCTGACGGAGACCAGCCTGGTCTTCCTCATGACCCTGTACCTGCAAGAGGTGCTGGACTTCTCGCCGCTGACGGCCGGTCTGTCCTTCGGTGTCCTGGGTATCGGCACGGTCATCGGCGGTTCGATCGCGCCTCGTGTGATCGGCGCGGTCGGCACCCGCTCCACGCTGATCATCGGTGGTGTGCTCCAGGCGGTGGCCACGCTCAGCCTGGTCGCCCTCGGTGAGACCTCGGCGTCGATGTGGCTGCTGCTGATCGCCACCTTCGCGGGCGGCGTCGGCAACATGCTGGTGATCGTCGGGTTCATGGTGACGGCGACGACCGGCCTGCCGGACCACGAGCAGGGCATGGCCACGGGTCTGGCGACGATGACCCAGCAGATCGGTATCACGATGGGTACGCCGATCATGTCCGCGGTCGTCGCGGCGAACACGGACATCCACGCGGGCATCACCACCGCCGTCATCGTCAACACCGCCGTGGTCGTCCTCGGCATCCTCACCACCGTCCTCTTCCTCCGCCGCGAGCGGACCAGCTGACGAAGTGCCGTCTCCACTAAGGCAACTCCGCCTTGTGACAGCCCCGCCCGGGCCGCGAACGTTGGCCCCGGGCCCGGCGCGAGCGCCGGCCGCCGATGGAAAGGAACCCCGATGGCAACCCCCGTCCGACCCTCCGACGGCGCCGGCCGTGTGACCGTCAGCTGGGAGCAGGCTTCCCTCCCGTCCGCGGCCGGTCCGCTCCCGGCCCGGGTCTACCGGCCGGCCGCCACCACCCCGCGCGGCTGGCTGGTGTGGGCCCACGGCGGCAGCTGGCGCGGCGGGTCCGCGCGGGACTGGCACGGATCCACCGCCGAGCTGGCCCGGACCTCCGGTTTCGGTGTCGTGAGCGTCGACTACCGGCTGGCCCCCGAGGTACGCCACCCCGCCATGGTCGAGGACATCCTGTCCGCCCTGGACTGGGCCCGCACGCAGGACCACCCCGCCGCCCGCCCGCCCGTGCTCGCCGTCGGCGGGGACAGCGCGGGCGGCACCCTCGCGGCCTGCGCCGCGCTCGTCTGCCGCGACCGGGGGGTGCCGCTGGCCGCGCAGGTCCTCGCGTACCCCCCGCTCGATCCCCGGTGCGCGGCGCCCTCCTACCACCGCTTCCCCGACCTGTTCCCCACGGCCGCCTACCTGACCGCCGCATGGCAGGACTACCGCGACGCGGGCCGGCCCGTCGCCGCCGACGGCACCCGGCTGTACAGCACCCCCTTCGAGGCGGCCGGCCTGCGGGGTCTCGCCCCGGCCGTGCTGGCCACCGGGGAACTGGACCCCGTAGCCGATGACGTGCACCGCTACGCGGAGCTGCTGCGCGCGGCCGGGGTGGAGGTCCTGCTCCGCGAGTTCCGGCAGACGGGCCACGGGGCCTTCCTGCAACCGGGGCAGGGGCCGGCCTCCATGGGCGGCTGGCTGGGCCCGGCCCTGCACCGGCTCACCGCACCGGCCGACGCACCCGCCTGAGCCGCCCCCGCCCCGCGACACCCCTCTCCCATCCCTCTCCCATCCCTCGGACCATCCCTTGGAGTCCGCATGACCACCACCGACGTCCCCAACCTCGACGCCCTGCTGCGCCACTTCGCGGACCTGCGCGACGGCCACCACGGCGGCGCCGTCACCCGCCCCGACAAGGAGGAGCACTTCCGCACCGCCGCCCGGCTGCTCGACCCGTACGCCCGCCGCGCCCTCACCGAACTGAACGACGAACTCCTCCTCGGACAGGGCGTGGTCGACGCGAGCGGGGTGCAACGGGCGGAGGACGGAAGCCTGTTCCACGCCTGGACCCTGTGGTGGGACGAGCAGTCCACCGCCGACATCCCGCCCGTGACCCTCTACGCCCACTACGGCGCCGGCTTCCACCACCCCCACCTGCGCGGCGCCACCGTCTCCGAATGGCCGCTCAACGTCTTCGACGAGACCCAGGCGGCCGCCGAACTGCCCACCCTGCGCGCCATCGCCGCCGCCGACCTGCACAACCTGGTCTTCGAGCGCGACTTCCGGATCGTGCCCGCGACCGTGGCCGGCGCCACCGGCGAGCCCGCCGACCGGCACTGAGAGGCGAACCGTCATGACGAAGCTGCGACTGTCCGTGCTGGACCAGACCCCGGTCGGCGAGGACCACACCCCCGACCAGGCCCTGCGCGCCTCCGTGGACCTGGCCCGCGCCGCCGAAAGCCTGGGCTACACCCGCTACTGGGCCGCCGAGCACCACGGCTCCCCGGGCTTCGCGAGCAGCGCGCCGGAGATCCTGGCCGGCGCCCTCCTCGCCCACACCTCGCGGATGCGGATCGGGACCGGCGGCGTCCTGCTGCCGCGCTACGCCCCCGCCAAGGTCGCGGAGGTCTTCGGCGTCCTGGCCTCCCTGTACCCCGGGCGCGTGGACCTCGGGATCGGCCGCGCCGGAGGCCCCGCCCGGGACTTCCCGCAGCGGCTGGCCGATCTGCGGCTGCTGCTCGGGGAGGGCGGGGTGGTGCCGCACGCGCCGGTCCCGCCGCAGATGTGGCTGCTGGGCGCGGGACGGGAGTCGGCGCGGCTGGCCGGACTGCTGGGCACCGAGTTCGCGTTCGGGCACTTCTTCTCGCCCGTCGGCGGCCCGGAGGCGTTCCAGGACTACCGCGACCGCTTCCGCACCGCCACCGGCCGCCCCGCCGGCGGCGCCCTCGCGGTCCGCGTGGTCACCGCCGACAGCGCGGCCCGCGCCGAGGAACTGGCCCAGAGCCTGCTGCTGTGGCGGGCCCGCAAGGACCTCGGGGAGGACGCCCCGCTGCCCTCGTACGGGACCACGCGCGGGCACCGCTGGACGGGCGCGGAGCTGGAGCGGGCCGAGGTCCACCGCACAGCGCTGGTGTCGGGCGCGCCCGAGCAGGTGCACGCCGTACTGGCGGGGCTCGCCGCCCGGCACGGGGTGGACGAGCTGATCGTGAACACCTTGACCGCCGATCCGGCCGACCGCAGGCGCTCGTACGAGTTGCTGGCCGACGCCTTCGGCCTCGCGGCGGGCGAGGAGTCCCGTACGGAGGCCGCCGCTCTGGCGGGCCGCTGACCCGCCGCCGCGGGCGGTGCCCGGCCCGGCCGCCGCGTCCTACGTCGTCGCGGCCAGGGCCAGCGTCGCCGCCAGGGTGGCCGTGACCGCCAGCACCAGGCCCGTGCCGGCGAAGCGGCCGAGGGCGATACGGGTGCCGTGCCAGCGGCACCGCTCGAACCACAGCAGCGTGGCCAGGGAGGCCCAGGGGGTGACGAGCGGCCCCACGTTCACCCCGACGAGCAGCGCCAGGAGCTGATCGTGGTGGGAGGCGGGGAGGGCCGCCTCGCCCGCCAGATAGGCCGGGAGGTTGTTCAGTACGTTGGAGAAGCCCGCGCCGACCGCGGCGGTCCGCAGCATCCCGGGGACGCCGCTGTCGGAGCCCATGGCCCGGGCCAGGATCTCGTGCAGGCCGTGCGCGTTGACGGTCTCCACGACGAGGAACATCCCCGGCACCAGGACCAGCAGCCGCCACGGGATCAGCGAGAGGCGCAGCGCGCCGCGGTCGCGCACCGCGAAGGCCGCCACGACCACCAGCGCGGCCGTGGTGGACGCCAGCCACAGCGGGATGTCCGCCAGCAGGATGGCCAGCAGGAAGCCGACCACCGCCACCGCGGAGATCCGCAGCAGCACCGGATCGGCGGGCCGGGAGGGCTCCGGCGGTACGTAGCGGGCCTCGCCGCGGCGGCCCCGACGCCAGTAGAAGCCCCACAGGCAGGCCATCGTGACCGCGATCGCGGCCAGCTGCGGCGCCCACATCACGGCGGCCATCCCGGCCGGGGCCAGGGCCACCCGGTCGGCGGCGAGCAGGTTCGTCAGGTTCGAGACGGGCAGCAGCAGGCTCGCCGTATTGGCCAGCCACACCGTGGTCATCGCCAGCGGTACGGCGGCGATGCCCACCCGGGTCGCCAGCGCCAGCATCACCGGGGTCAGCAGGACCGCCGTGGTGTCCAGGTTGAGGGTGATGGTGGTGAGCGAGGCGAAGGCCACGCAGAGGCAGAAGAGCAGGGCGTAGTTCCCGCGCCCGGCGCGCGCCACCCAGGTGGCGACCACGTCGAAGACCTCGGCCCGGCCCGTCAGCTCGGCGAGGACGATGACGGTGGCGAGGAAGACGACCAGCGGACCGATGCGCTCCAGGACGTCCCCGGCGGGAGCGGCGGGCAGCAGGCCCGTGGCCACGCAGAGCACACCGAGTACGAGGAGCCCGCCGGCCAGCCAGTCCAGTGGATGCGGACGCCTGAGGAGAGACACGGCCACCAGATTCGCACACCCCGCCCCGGCGCCGCCGACGGGCCCTCCCCGGGGCCGGAGCGATCAGCCCAGGTCCGCCGCCGTGGCCACCACCACGCCGTACAGGTCACCGATCGTCGCCAGCGCGGCGGCGTGGATCTGCTCGGCCGGCAGCTCCGCGCCCACGGAGCGCAGCGGCCGGGTCGCGCAGGCGTCCGCGACCACGGTGGGCCGGTTGCCGCGCAGGAACGCGCCCTCGGCGGTGAAGGTGACGCACATATGGGTCATGAACCCGGCGACGATCACGTCCCCGTGCCCGGCGGCGTCCAGGTGCTCCCCGAGGTCGGTGCCGACGAAGGCGTTGGGCGCGGCCGTCTTCACGACCACGGCCTCGCCCTCGGCGGGCGCCACCCGCGGGTGCACGCGCCCGATGTCCTGCCGGATGTCGTACGGGGTCCCCTCGCCGCCGTCGTGCAGGACGTGCACGATCCGCGCCCCCGCCGCCCGGGCCCGGGCCAGCAGATCGGCGGCGGCGTCGAGCGCGGGCTCCCAGCCCGTCAGCTCCAGCACGCCGCGGGTGTAGGTGTTCTGGTAGTCGACCAGGATCAGGGTCGCGGCGGCCAGGGAGGCCGGGGTCCGGTCGAGGCCGTTGAGCTCGCGCAGGGTGGTCGTGGGCATGGCGGAGAAACCCTCCTCGGGTGTCAGGTGTCAGGTGTCAGACGTCAGACGTCGGGTGTCGGTGGACCTGCGGGCGGCCTCCTCGCGGGGGAGGCCGTACCGAGAACGCTATGAGCCACCGGGTAATGTCGGCAATGTCATGCGACTTGCAGAAACAGACATGCCGGGCCGCCTCGTCGTCATCGTGCTCTTCGACGGGGTCGACCTGCTGGACGTCACCGGCCCTCCGGAGGTCTTCGCCCTCCTGCGCCGCGAGACCGGCGACACACGCGCCTACGAGGTCCTGCTCGCCGCCGAGACCATGGACCCGGTGACCACCTCCGCCGGGGTGCGCCTCCTGCCCGACACCACCTTCGCGGAGCTCGCCGGGCGCGGCGTCGACACCCTCCTCGTCCCGGGCTCCGTCGAGACGGACGCCGACGGGCGCGTGCGCGCCCTGGCCCACCCCGCCGTCGTCGGCCGGGTCAAGGAGCTGGCGGGCCGGGCCCGGCGCGTCGCCTCGGTCTGCGTCGGCGCGCACATCCTGGCCGAGGCCGGGCTGCTCGACGGCCGGCGCGCCACCACCCACTGGTCCACGGCGGGCCAGCTCGCCGCCGAGCATCCGGCCGTGGAGGTGGACGCCGACCCGATCTTCATCCGGGACCGGGAGGTGTGGACCGGCGCGGGCATCAGCGCCTGCCTGGACCTCTCCCTCGCCCTCGTCGCCGACGACTTCGGGGAGGGCGTCGCCCTGCGCGTGGCCCGGCAGCTCGTCATGTACCTGAAACGGCCGAGCGGGCAGAGCCAGTTCAGCGTGCCCCTCGCGCCCCTTTCCACCAGCCGCCGCACCGAGGACCTGCGCCACTACGTCACCCGCAACCTCACCGGACGGCTCTCGGTCGCGGACCTCGCCGCCTCCGCGCATGTCGGCGAGCGGCAGCTGACCCGGATCTTCAAGACGGAACTGGGCACGACCCCGGCCGCCTACATCGAGTCGGCCCGCGTCGAGCTGGCCCGCCACCAGCTGGAATCCACCGACGCCACCCTCGACCGCATCGCCACCGCCTGCGGCTTCCACACCACCGACACCCTGATCCGGGCCTTCCGCCGCACCCTGGACACGACCCCCACGGAGTACCGCAACCGCTTCCGCTCCCCGCTGTAGAGACCTCCGTACGCCTCCGGAGACCTCCGTACGCCCATCCGGCCCCGCCGTGCATCCGTTCCCGCCGCCGGCGCGGAAAGGATCAGGGGAGCACATCACCCCGGTCGACGGCGGAACGGAGCACTTCCATGACCGACACCCCTGGCCACGAAGCCGCGGCCCCCGGCCTGAACTGCCTCGTCACCGGTGCCACCGGCTATATCGGCGGCCGGCTCGTGCCCGAGCTGCTCAAGGCCGGGCACCGGGTGCGCTGCCTCGCGCGCGCCCCCGAGAAGCTGCGCGACCACCCCTGGGCCGGTGAGGCGGAGACCGTCCGCGGCGATGTCACCGACCCCGCATCGCTCGCGCCCGCCCTTCAGGGCATCGACGTGGCCTACTACCTCGTGCACGCGCTCGGCACCGGCCGCGATTTCGAGGCCACCGACCGCCGTGCCGCCCGTAACTTCGCCGAGCAGGCCCGCGCCGCCGGGGTCCGCCGCATCGTCTACCTCGGCGGGCTGATCCCCACCGGGGTCCCCGACCAGGAGCTCTCGCCCCATCTGCGCTCCCGCGCCGAGGTCGGACGGATCTTCCTGGAGTCGGGGGTGCCCACCGCCGTGCTGCGCGCCGCCGTGATCATCGGCTCGGGCTCGGCCTCCTTCGAGATGCTGCGCTACCTCACCGAGCGGCTGCCGGTGATGGTCACCCCGAGCTGGGTGCGCACCCGGATCCAGCCCATCGCCGTCCGGGACGTGCTGCGCTACCTCGTCGGCAGCGCCCGGATGCCCGAGGAGGTGAACCGCGCCTTCGACATCGGCGGCCCGGACGTCCTCACCTACCTCGACATGATGCAGCGCTACGCCGCCGTCGACGGACTGCCCCAGCGGCTGATCTTCCCCGTGCCCGTGCTCACCCCGCGGCTGTCCAGCCACTGGGTCGGCCTGGTCACCCCCGTGCCCCGGTCCATCGCCCGCCCCCTCGCGGAATCCCTCAAGCACGAGGTCGTGTGCGACGAGCACGACATCGCCACCTGGGTGCCCGACCCGCCCGGCACCCCCATCTCCTTCGACACGGCGCTCTCCCTCGCCCTCCAGAAGGTCCGCGACGCCCAGGTCGTCACCCGCTGGTCCTCCGCCTCCGTCCCCGGCACCCCGAGCGACCCGCTGCCCACCGACCCCGACTGGGCCGGCGGCAGCCTCTACACCGACGTCCGCGAACGCGTCGTCGAAGCCCCCGTCCCCGCGCTCTGGCGGGTCGTCGAGGGCATCGGCGGGGAGAACGGCTGGTACTCCTTCCCGCTGGCCTGGGCCGTCCGCGGCTGGTTCGACCGGCTCGTCGGCGGCGTCGGACTGCGCCGCGGGCGCCGCGACGCCACCCGCCTGAGGATCGGTGACTCGCTGGACTTCTGGCGGGTGGAGGAGATCGAACGCGGCCATCTGCTCCGGCTCCGCGCCGAGATGCGGCTCCCGGGCCTGGCCTGGCTGGAGATGTACGCCGAGACCGACGAGGAGGGCCGCACCCGCTACCGGCAGCGCGCCCTGTTCCACCCGCGGGGACTGGCCGGGCACGCCTACTGGTGGAGCGTCTCGCCCTTCCACGCCGTCGTCTTCGGCGGCATGGCCCGCAATATCGCGCGGACCGCCGAGACCAAGGCAGGCACGGCCGCCGACCCCGCGGAGCGGGCCGAGGAGCCCCGGGCCGCCGGACGGCCCGCCGCACGCCCGTCCGGCAACCCCACCCCAGGAGCGGCTTCATGAACACCTCGGTCGTGCTCTACACCTCGGACCTGCGGGTCCACGACCATCCACCGCTGCGCGCCGCCCTCGGACCCGGCCGCGAAACCGTGCCGCTCTTCGTCCGGGACCCGGCCGTCGACCGGGCCGGCTTCGCCGCCCCCAACCGGCTCGCCTTCCTCGCCGACTGCCTCGCGGACCTCGACTCCGGGCTGCGCGAGCGCGGCGGACGGCTCGTCGTCCGCTCCGGCGACCCCGTCGCCGAGGTGTGCGCCGTCGTCCGGGAGGCCGACGCCGACGAGGTGCATGTCGCCGCCGGATGCAGCGCCTTCGCCCACCACCGCGAGGAACGGCTCCGCCACGCGCTGGAGGCCGACGGGCGGCGGCTGTACGTGCACGACGGGGTCATCACCGCGCTGCCCGCCGGCGCCGTCACCCCCGCCGGCTCCGACCATTTCGCCGTCTTCACCCCCTATTTCAGACGCTGGTCGGCGGAGACCCTGCGCGAGCCGCTGGCCGCGCCGCGCGTGGTCCGCGTACCCACCGGAGTCCGCTCCGAGGAACTCCCCTCCCGCAAGGCCGCCTCCCCGGTGTCGGACGGGCTGGCCGACGGGGGCGAGCAGGAGGGCCGCAGGCGGCTCGTCCGCTGGCTGGACCGGTACGCCGACAGCTACGAGCAGGGCCACGACGACCTGGCCGCGGACACCACCTCCCGCCTCTCCCCGTACATCCACTTCGGCGCGCTCTCAGCAGTGGAGGCCGTGCACCGGGCGCGCGCCCACGGCGGGCCGGGCGCGGAGGCGTTCGTACGGCAGGTCTGCTGGCGGGACTTCAACCACCAGCTCCTCGCCGCGCGCCCCGCGGCCTCCACGGAGGACTACCGCACCCGGTCCGACCGGTGGCGCAGCGGGAAGCAGGCGGACGCCGACCTGAGGGCGTGGAAGGAGGGCCGCACCGGCTATCCGGTCGTGGACGCGGCCATGCGCCAACTCGCCCACGAGGGCTGGATGCCGGGCCGGGGCAGGCTGCTCGTCGCTTCCTTCCTCACCAAGACGCTCTACATCGACTGGCGTGAGGGGGCCCGGCACTTCCTGGACCTGCTCGTCGACGGGGACGTGGCCAACAACCAGCTCAACTGGCAGTGGATGGCGGGCACCGGCACCGACAGCCGCCCCAACCGCGTGCTCAACCCGGTGATCCAGGCCAAGCGCTACGACCCCGACGGTGCTTACGTACGCCGCTGGATCCCCGAACTCGCCGCGCTCGACGGCCCCGGCATCCACGAGCCGTGGAAGCTGCCGCACGCCGAACGGGCCCGTTACGACTACCCGGAGCCGCTGCTCGCGCTCCCCGACGGGCTGGCCCGCTTCCGCGAGGCGCGCGGTCAGGACTGAGCCGGGGCCGTTTTGCGCCCCCCGCTCCCGGGCGCGGCCGGGTACAGCGCCGCCAGGAGGGCCAGGGCCTCCCGAAGCCCGCCGGGGCGCAGCAGCCCCCGGTCCGGGGCCGGACCGGCCCAGCCCGGCCCCGCCAGCAGCACGGCGGGCCGGGACCGGGCCCCCTTGACCCCCCACACGGTCTCCGCGACGCGCCGGGCCAGCAGGTGGTGGGCGGTGGAGCGGGCCTGGGACCACAGCACCACCCCGGCGGGCCCGGTGCGGCGTACGGCCTGGTCGAGCGCCTCCGGCGGGACGGCGCCGCCGAGCATCATGGCGGGCAGCCCCAGCTCCGCGAGCCCGGCGGCCAGCGCCTCCAGCGCGAGCGTGTGCTGCTCGCCGGGTACGCAGGCCAGCAGCACCGGGGGAGTGCCGGGCGGGGCCCCGGTGGCCGGGGCGACGCGGCGCAGCGCGGTCGAGACATGCCAGGACAGCAGGTGCTCGGCCTCGACATAGCGGTCGCCGGAGGTCTCCCATTTGCGGCCGACGGCGTGCAGGGCCGGGGCCATCACCTCCTCCCAGGCGGTGACCAGCCCGTACCGGCCGATGGCCGATCCCAGCGCGGCCTCCAGGGCGAGGGCGTCGAGCCGGACGGCGGCCCGGCCCAGGCCGCGGCACTCCTGGCGTACGTCGCCCAGGGACCGCGGCGGCTGCGGCGGTCCGGGCCGGCGGGGCTGCCGGGCGCGCGGCGCGGGGGAGGCGGAGGCGGCGGAAGCGGAAGCAGCGGGGGCCGGGCCGGCGAGGGCGGCGCGGGCGGCCTCCGCCGGGGGGACCCCGGAGGCGGTCAGCCGGCACATCTCCCGCAGGACGGCGATGTCGCCGGCGGTCCACCGCCGGTGCCGGCCGTCCTGCCGGGCGGCGGGGCCCAGGCCGTAGCGGCGGTCCCACGAACGCAGGGTCGTGGGAGCGACGCCCAGGCGGCGGGCCACGTCTCCGGTGGTGAGGCCGTGCGGTGACTCGGTCATGACCCCATGATGCGACGCACAAACGACGCGAGTGGTGCGGAGACGCGCGCGAGCCGGAATCTGGAGGGGCCCCGGGGCCCGTCCCGCGGGCGTCCCGTCCGCCGGGCCCGAGGAGCAGCCGCCATGACCGCGACGAGCGTCACCGCCCAGCCGTTCACGGACCCCGAGGTCGCGGAGGGCTTCGTACGCGGCGAGGAGGAATGCCTGCGCATCGCGTACGAGCGCTGGGGCGGCCTGGTCCTCGCCATGGCCTCCCGCACCCTGGGGGACCAGCGGGAGGCCGAGGACGTGGGCCAGCAGGTCTTCCTGGCCGCCTGGCGCGGCCGGGCCGGCTACCGGCCCGAGCGCGGGCCCTTCCCCGGCTGGCTGACCGGCATCACCCGGCGCAAGATCGCGGATGCCCTGTCGGCGCGCACCCGCCGCCTCGAACTCCTCGCCGCGGCCGGCGCCGCCCTCCCCTCCGGCGACCCGGTGACGGGCCCCGACGCGGTCCTGGACCGGCTGGTCGTCACCCGCGAGCTGGCGAGGCTGCCGCGCCTCCAGCGGGAGGTCCTGGCCCTGGCCTACTACGGGGACCTCACCCAGGTCCAGATCGCGGAACGCACCGGCATGCCCCTGGGCACGGTCAAGAGCCACGCCCGCCGCGGCCTGCACCACATGCGCGCCCGCCTCGGCCCCACCTCGCGGCGCCCGTAGCGCGGGCCGGGCGCGGGCGGGGCGGTCGTAGCGCGGGCCGGGCGCCGCCGGGGCGGTCGTAGACTGCGCGCGTGCCCATCATCGCGCTGCCGACCGCCGGCGAGCTCCTGCACTTCGAACTGGCCGTCGCCTACGAGATATTCGGCAATCCGCCGCGCGAGGCCACGCAGGACTGGTACGAGGTCGTGCTCTGCGGGCCCGGCCCCGTCCGCGTCGGACCCTTCACCGTCGAGCCCGACCACGGGCTGGAGCGGCTGGCCGAGGCCGACACCGTGATCGTGCCCGCCTGCGCCGACATCGACGCACCGCCGCCCGCCGAGCTCATCGCCGCCGTCCGCGCCGCCCACGACGCGGGCGCCCGGATCGCCTCGCTCTGCACCGGCGCCTTCGTCCTCGGCGCCGCCGGCCTCCTCGACGGCCGCCGGGCCACCACCCACTGGGCCCACGCCGGTGAACTCGCCGCCCGCCACCCCCGCGCCCTCGTCGACGCCGACGTGCTCTACACCGACAACGGCAGCGTGCTCACCGCCGCCGGCAAGGCCGCCGCCGTCGATCTCTGCCTGCACCTGATCCACCTCGACCACGGGGCCGCCGTCGCCAACTCCGTCGCCCGCCGCCTCGTGATGTCCCCGCACCGGCACGGTGGCCAGGCCCAGTTCGTCGGCACCCCCGTCCAGGCCCGGGGTGAGCACCCGCTCACCGGACTGCTGGCCTGGGCGCAGCAGCGCCTGGACCGGCCGCTGACCGTCACCGACCTGGCCCGCCGCGTCCACACCAGCCCGCGCAACCTCGGCCGGCAGTTCCGTACCGTCGTCGGCCAGACCCCGCTGCAATGGCTGCTCACCCAGCGCGTGCGCCGCGCCCAGGAGCTGCTGGAGGCCACCGACGAGAGCGTCGAGGCGATCGCCCTCGCCACCGGCATGGGCACGGCCACCACCCTGCGGCGCCAGTTCAAGCGGATCGTCGGGATCCCGCCCGCCGACTACCGGCGCTCCTTCCGCACCACCAGCCCCACGCGCACCACCAGCCCCACCCGTCCCACCAACCTCACCTGACCCGTTTCAGAGCCCTGCCGGACCCTTTCCGGCCGGGCTGTGCACGCACCTCGGCCACGCCCGCCCGAGAGGCCGGGAACACCTCTTTTTGACATGCACCCGCTGCGGCAAAATGCCTGGTGTCCACAGGCCATCGCGGGCCGCGCGGCCCACCCCGTCACCACGGTACGACTCCGGGATCCACGCGACGCCCTCGTACGGGAAGGGTCGGGGCCTTGGCCTTGCAGTCCTTACAGATACGCCGCTTACGAGTACCCCGCGCGAGCACCGCGGTCGGGTCCGGGCTGCAACGCGCCCAGTCCTTCCTCATCGTGGCCACCCTGCTCTACCGCGCCAGCCACCTGGTCGTCGGCGTCCTCGCCGTCGTCCGCCGCCCCCCGGACCTCCCCCTGCCGTACCTCGGCCTCCTCACCGCCGTGGCCCTCAGCGCCCTCACCTACGGCGCGGCCCTGCGCGGCGGCTGGTTCGACGCACGGCACATCTGGGCCGACGTGCTCGTCACCGGATGTGTCATGCCGCTGGCCCTGATCGCCTGGGGCGGCGTGCACGACACCCCCGCCCTCGGCTGGGCCATGCTGCTCGGCGGCTCCGCGAGCGCCGCCGCGGCCATCGCCCTCGACCGCTGGCACGCCGTCGCCGTGGTCGCCCTCCTCGTACTGAGCCATTTCATCGGCTACCGGGCCGTCGGCGCCGGCTCCGCCGTGATCGCCGGCCACCTCAACTCCCTGGTCTCCTCCGCCGTGATGACCTGGCTCTTCCGCTGGTACCTGCTCCGCCAGGGCAGCCTCCTCGACGAGGCCAACGCCCGCGCCCTGGCCGCCGAGGCACACAAGGCGCGCTACGCCGAGCGGCTGGAACACCACCGCGCCCTGCACGACACCGTCCTCGCCACGCTCACCACCCTCGCCGCCGGCTCGGTCGACGCCAACGCCCCCGAGGTACGGGCCCGTTGCGGGCGCGAGGCCGCCTACCTGCGCCGGCTGATCCAGCAGACCGCCGAGGAGGTCCAGCACCGGGAGATCGGCACCGCCCTGGAGGAGGCCGTCGGCTCCGTCGAGAGCCTGCAACTGCGGGTCACCGCCCAGTACCACCGGCTGCCGCAGGTGCCGCCCGCCGTCGCCGCCGCGCTCGGCGACGCCGTGCGCGAGGCCCTGAACAACGTACGCCGCCACGCGGGCACCGGACACGCCTACCTCACCGCCACCGGCGACCCGGACGGCCGCGGGGGAGCGCTCGTCACCGTCGTCGACCGCGGCCCCGGCTTCGACCCGGCCCGCTGCGAGCCCGGCCTCGGGCTGCGCGGCTCGGTCCACGCCCGGATGGCGGAGGTGGGCGGCCGGGCCACCATCGACACCGCCCCCGGGGAAGGCGTACGGGTGGAGCTGAGATGGCCGGGGTGATCAGCGTGGCCGTCGTCGACGACGACCGGATGCTCCGCGACGGACTGCGCGCCTGGCTGGACGGGGTCCCCGAACTGCGGCTCGTCGCCACCGCCGCCACCGTCGCGGAACTCCTCGGCACCCCGGAGGCGCCGCGCGCGCCGGACCGGCCCCCCGCCGATGTGGTCCTCCTCGACCTCCTCCTGCGCGACGGCTCCGACCCCGTCGACAACATCCGGCGCGTACTGCGCACCGGCAGCCGGGTCCTGATGATCAGTACGGTGCCGGACCGCTCCCGGATCATCGAGGCCGTCCGGGCCGGCGCCGACGGCTACCTGACCAAGGACCACGACCTCCCCACCCTGGTCGCCGCCGTCAAGGACCTGGCCGCAGGCCGCGGCGCCCACTCCGCCGAACTCGCCTTCGCCTGCGCCTACGACGACAGCCCCGCCCGCCCCCGCCTCTCCCCCCGGGAGCGGGAGATCCTGCTCGACTACGCCTCGGGCATGACCCTCAAGTCCGCCGCGCGCCGCGCCGGGATCACCGTCCACACCGCCAAGGACTACCTGGACCGCGTCAAGGCCAAGTACCAGCAGGCCGGCCGCCCCACCTACACCAAGCTCGACCTGGCCCAGCGGGTACGGGAGGACAGCCTCGACGCGGGCTGACCCCCCACGCAAGCCCCCCAAACGGACGGCTTCATACCGCGCCCGCCCCCTGCGTACCGTCGTCCCGGTGGCGCCTCGGACGGCCCGCCGGGAAGGGGAGAGCCGGTGTCCGCAGCCAGGCCGGCACGGCCGGCCCACGACCGCACCGCCCCGGGCCACCGCGGCGGCCCGCGGCCCGGTCCGGGGGAACTCGTCGGCCGCGCCGCCGAGATGGAACGCCTCGCGGCGGCGCTGGCCGCCGCCCGGACCGGGCGCGGCGCGGCGCTCTTCGTCACCGGGGAGCCCGGGGTGGGCAAGACCCGGCTCGCCGCCGAGGCCCTGGCCGCGGCCGCCGCCGCGGACATGGTCACCCTGCGGGGACGCGCCAGCACCCTCGGCCCGCCCGTGCCCTACCGGCCGTTCGTCGAAGCCCTGCTCCTGCTGGCCCGCGCCGGTCTGCTGCCCGAACCGGAAGCGCTCGGCCGCTACGGGCCCGTGCTGACCGGGCTGCTCGGCGGCGCCCCCGAGGCCGGGGCGCCCGCCGCCCCGCACCTGATGGTCGGCGAGACGCTGCTGAGGCTGCTGGCCGCCGTCGGCCGCCGCCGCGGCTGCCTGCTCGTCCTGGACGACCTGCACGACGCCGACCCCGGCACCCTCGCGGTCCTGGAGTACCTGCTCGACAACCTCGGGCAGCAGCCCGCCGCCCTCCTGCTCGTCACGGGCCGCAGCCCCGGGACGGCGGCCGACCTCGCCACCCGCGCCCGGCAGCGCGGAGCCGCCCAGGTCCTCGACCTGCGCCCGCTGACCCGCCCCGAGGTGCATCTGCTCGTCGCGGCCGAACTGGGCGCCGCCCCGGCGGACATACGCCCCGAACTGGTCCGCCGCGCGGTCGACAGCAGCGCCGGAATCCCCTTCGTGGTGAAGGAACTGGCCAAGGAACTCGTCAAGGAGTTCGCCCCCGAGGCGGCCCTTCCCCCCGGTGCCACCCGCCACCCCGGCGGCCCCGGAACCCCCGCGGCCCCCGCCGCCGTCCCCGCCACCGTCGCCGAGGACGTGCGCCGCCGGGTCGACGCGCTCGGCCCGCTCGGCGCCGAACTGCTGGGCACCGCCGCCCTGTTCGGCCCCCGGTTCCCGCTGCCCGTCCTGGAGCGGGCGGCCGGAGCCGGCCCCGCGGAGGTCTCCGCCGTCCTGCGTACCGCGCTCACCACCTGCCTGATCACCCCGGACGGGCCGGACAGCCACTGGTACGCCTTCCGCTACCCCCTCGCCGCCGAGGCCCTGCTCGACGGCCTCGGGCCCGGCGGCCGCGCCCGCCACGCCGCCCGCGCCGCCCGCGCCGTGGCGGAGCTGCACCCGGGCCTGCCCGGCCCGTGGTGCGCCCACGCCGCCCGCCTGCACGAGTACGCCGGCGACACCGCCGAGGCCCTGCGGCTCTACCGCGAGGCCGCGCGCCGGGCGCCCGACCCGACCGACATCGCCCCCGCCGTCGACCTCCTGGCCCGCGCCCACCGCCTGCTCGGCCCCGGCGACGCGCCCGAACAGCGGGCCGCCGTCCTGGAGTCGCTGCTCGACGCCGTCGCCCGCTCGGCCCGCTTCGACCGGCTCCCCGCGCCCCTCGCCTCCCCGGAACCCCTGGGCTGCGGCGAGCACACCCTGCCGCCCGGCCGCCGGGCCCGCCTGTACGCGCGGCTCGGCGACATCGCCACCCTGATGGGCAGCCCCGTACCGGCGCAGGCGCACCTGGCCACCGCCCGCGCCCTGCTCGGCGACCGGCCCGACCCCGCCGACGCCGCCCGCGTCGACCTCGCCGCCGCGCGCGTGGCACTCGGCCGCCCCGCCCCCGACCGGCTGCGCACCGCCGCCCGGTACGCCCGCGCCGCCGTGGACTCCGCGCGCCGCGCCGAGCTGCCCGAGGTGGCCTGCGCCGCCCTGCTGCTGCTCGGCCGGCTGGAGGGGCACCGGGAGGCGGGGACGGCCACCGCCCACTTCGAGCGGGCCCGTACGGTGGCCCTCGCCCACCGGCTCCCCGCGGCGCGGGTCTCGGCCGAGGTCCGGCTGGCCATCGCCGCGACGGAGCAGGACGCCCGGCCCGCCCGCCTGGAACGGGCCCGCCGCGAAGCCCTCCGCACGGGCCTGCTCCCGCTCGCCCACGAGGCCGCCCTCGCGCTCGCCATGGAACGGATCCGGCGCTGCGAGTTCGACGAGGCCGCGGCCGTGGTCCGGGAGGCGGCCGCCGAGGCGTCCCGGCGCGGACTGGGCCGCTCCATGGCCCGCCTCCGGCTCGCCGAGGCCGTACGGTACGCCCACCAGGGCAGGCGCACCGACATGCTCGCGGCCCTGGAGCGCCTGGAACCCCTGCTCGACGCCGCCCCCGGCCTGCGCCCCATGGCGTACGGCCTGGCGCGCGCCTTCTGCTCCCTGCTGGAGGAACGCCACGACGCGGCCGAACAGGAACTGGCCCGGGCCCTCGCCTACGACACGGAGAACCCCGCCACCGCCGACCACGGCCGGGACGGCATCGCCCTGCTGCTCGGCGTCCTGGCCGGCCGGCTCGGCCGCGGCCACCGCCCCGCCCTCGCACGGGCCGCGGCCGCCGGGCCCCGCTGGAACCGGCAGTTCGCGGGCCTGGCCCACGCCGTACTGCTCGGCCGCGAGGGCCGCCACGAGGAGGCGGAGGCCGCCGCCCTCCGGGCCCTGGAGGCGGCCGGACCGTACCCCATGGCCCGCCGGCTCGGCCTGCGGCTGGTGGCGCGGGCCGCCCACGAGGACGGCTGGGGCACCCCGGTGGAGTGGCTGCGCGAGGCCGAGGAGTACTTCCACGGCGCGGGACTCCAGGCCGCGGCCGGCGCGGGCCGGGCCCTGCTGCGCGGCATGGGCGCCTCCGTGCGCCAGCGGCGGGTGGGCACCGAGCGGGTGCCGCCGGACCTGCGCCGCTCCGGCATCACCGTCCGCGAGTTCGAGGTGGCCCGGCTCGTCGCCGAGCGGATCAGCAACAAGGACATCGCGGGACGGCTGCACATCTCGCACCGGACGGTGGAGAAGCACGTGGCGAGCCTGCTGCACAAGACCGGCCACCCCAACCGCGGCGCCTTCGCCACCGCCGCCCGCGACCTGGTCCCGTAGCGCCCCCGCCTCCCGCGGAGCGGACCCGTACCACGCCCCCTCCGCGTGGTACGGGTGCCCTCCCTCCGGGCCCCGGCGGCTCCCCTGTGGTCGCCGGAGCCGCGTCACAGGCCGACCTCGTCGAGCAGGAAGTCGGCCGTTCCCCCCGAGTTCACGCGGTGCAGCACACGCAGCAGGCCCGCCGAACCGGTCAGGTAGTCCGTGGAGCAGCGCAGCAGCCCGTCCCCCGGCAGCGCCAGCAGGGCCCGGCCGCCGGGGCGCGGCAGCCCGGCCCCCGGCAGCCCGGACCGTTCCGCCGGCGCGAACAGGAAGAGCTCGCGTACGGAGCCCAGCTGCCGCAGCGCCGCCGCGCGGTAGGCGCCGTCCCCGGTGAAGGCCGCCGCGTCCAGCAGGGTGTCGGCCACCCCGCTCAGCCCGGAGGCGTAACCCGGCAGCGCCGCGTAGCGGGCCCCCAGCCCGCGCAGGACGGTACGGGCCGCGCCCAGGTCCCCGTACCGCAGCAGCACCTTGGCCACGCCCGCCGCGCCCGCCTCCACGGACGGGTCCGCGGACCCCTCGGGATCGAACATGAGCGGGCCCTCCCCGTCCGCCGGGGAGCCGCCGCGCGAGGTCTCCCAGGTGTGGGCGGTCTCCCAGGCCAGGGCCTCGCGGCCCAGCCGCAGATGCCGTTCCTCGCCGGTGATCTGGTGCATCCGCAGCAGGAACATCGCCACACCGGCCTGCCCGAAGCCCAGCCCGGACAGCGGCCCGTCGGTGGAGAAGTCGTTCAGCCAGTACGCGAGGGCGCCGTCCCGCCGCACCGTGCCGCACAGGGCCTGCGCGCAGGAGCGCGCCGCCGCCAGATGGGCCGGGTCACGGTGGCGCAGGAAGAACCGCAGGTGTGTCATGCCCACCCCGGCCAGCCCGTGGTGGAAGGTGTGGTCGCCCCGGCCGAGCACGCGCCGTCCCGCCAGGGTCAGCAGCTGCCGTGCCCGGGAGCCGAGGCCCAGCTCGTCGGCGGCCCAGGCGATACCGGCCAGGCCGTTCATCAGCCCGTCCGGATACCGCTCCGGGTCGATGTCCGCCAGCCGCGCCGCCAGCCAGTCGCGCCACGCGGGGTCGAGCGGCAGGCCCGAGGCGTGCAGGGCCCACAGGACACCGCTCGCCCCGGAACCGAGGCTCAGCGGGTTCGTGGCGTGCGCGAAGGGGTCCACCGGGAACAGCGTGTCCCGCCCGGTGTCGGCGGTGGCCTCCACGAACGCGGCCACCCCCGCCTCGGCCTCCCGCAGCCCGCGCCCCTCCCCGGCCACCGGGCGCGGCGCGACGGCCCGCACCCCGGCCAGCAGCTCCGCCGCCCCGTCCTCCACGGCCCGGAGCACGTCCTCCAGGCCGATCCGGTCCCCGGCCAGGTCGGAGAGCAGCCGGTGGACCCGCTCCGGCCAGCCCAGGCCCTCCGTGACGAGGCCGCGGTACCGGGCGAGCAGGTCCTCGCACAGGTACGCCATCCCGGTCACCGGGAGCAGCAGGTGCGCCATGGTCCTCGCCAGGGCCCGGCGGTCCTCCGCGAGGCCGTCCCCGCCGGCCGCCGGGCCGTCCCCGCCCGCCGCCGGGCCGCCGCCGTCGAGGAGCCGTCCGTACGCCGGGCCGACCACGCTCACCTCAAGGGTGTCCGGGTCGAGCAGCACGTTTCCGGCGGTGAGCTCCGCGAGGACCACCCCGCGGTCGTGCGCGGCCAGCACCGCGCGGGCGAGGCCGCCGAAGACGGTGAGGAAGATCCGCAGGTACTCCCGCGAGCCGGTCACGCCCGCGCCAGCCCGCAGCAGCGGATGACGCGCGAGCAGCGCCGGGCCGATCGCGGGACGGCCGATCAACTCCTGCGCGGTGTAATGGTGTTCGCCCTGCCGGAACCTCGCCACCGGGGCGGGGAACGAGCCGACGGCGGCCAGCAGGTTCAGGAACATCCACTCCCGGTCGAGGGCGTCCACCGCGTCGTGGCCCTGGCGCGGGTCGATCCCGGTGTGCGGCCGGGCCTCCCTGACCAGGGCGGGCCGGCCGCCGTCCGCGGTGTCCTCGGCGGTGTACACGCCGCCGCTGTGCGAAAAACGGACCGCGCCCGTCACCCGGAAGCGTCCCCCGAGCAGGCCGTCCCCCTCGTCCTCGGGCGCGGGCTTCCAGTCGTCGAAGGGCCACTCCGGCCAGTCGGGGTGGGCGGGGCCCGCGTACCGGTCGTCGGGGGCGGGCCCGTCGGGGCCGAGGATGCGCCGCAGCGGCCGCCCGAGCACGTCCACGCCGTCCGGGCCGCGGAGGCGGCCGTAGCGGAAGGAGAGGGCCCGGCTGTCGCGGTAGCGCTGGTCGGAGGGGACGGGGGCGCCCTCGGCGCCCGCGAGGAGCCGGTCCAGCTCGGCGAGGCAGGTCCGGAAGTCCTCCTCGTCGCGGGGGTGGACGGTCGCCAGCTCGCTGCCGGTGCGCGCGGACGCGGCACGGGAGTTGAGCAGGGCGTGCACGGTCGCGTCGAGGGCGATCTCGAAATCGGACCCGCGGCCGGTGAGGTGCCGGATCAGCGCGGGCGCGATCGCGGGCGCCTCCCGCGGGCTCACCGACACATGGATGATCCAGCCCTGCTCGGGCAGCTCGCGGCCGGTCCGGTGGACCCAGCGCACACCGGCGCGGACGAAGCGCTCCCGTACGGCCGCGTCGCACCCGGAGAGGAAGTGGTCGGAGGAAGGCCGGTACACGGTGTCGAGCGGGTCGAAGAAGAGCGTGTCGTTCCACGTGTAGGGGAAGCGGTGGACCCAGCGTTCGTCGCGCATGTCAGCCTTCGTGATCGTCCGGAGGGCGGGATCCGTGCGGAGGTGCGGGGGAGCACCCCCGCACGGAAGCGCCGGGTCGGTTCGTATCGACACCCCCTGGGAGGTCGTGTGCGCGGAGAAGCGCGGCTGACATCGGACTGGCGCCGGCCGATCGGCATACCCGACTCAACGCCATCGGCGCCCCGCGCACATGGGCGGGGCCCCCGCATTTTCCGCGCCCGCACCCCCACCGAAGGCGCGGCCCGCGCGCAGCCGAATGGTGGTGGTGGAAGCCCTTCCGCCGGGGCGTGGGGGGTGGTACCGGCCGCCGCCGCCGGATCTGCACCCGTATCGATCACTGGATAGAATTCCGGTATGGAACAGCGGCCCGTCGCGTCGAGGGCGCGTCCGAGCCGGTACGCCGGCGGAGGGGGCGCCGGATGGGCGCGGACCTGAGCCAGTACACCGGCCGGCCCTCGGGCCTGGTCGGACAGCAGATCGCCGGCTACCGCGTCGAGCGCATGATCGGCCGCGGCGGCATGGCCGTCGTCTACTGCGCCAAGGACCTGCGCCTGGACCGCACGGTCGCGCTCAAGCTGATCGCCCCGGAGCGGGCCCGCGACGACACCTTCCGGCGCCGCTTCACCCATGAATCCCGCGTGGCCGCCTCCATCGAGCACCCGCACATCGTGCCGATCTTCGAGGCGGGCGAGACGGACGGCGTCCTGTACATCGCCATGCGCTACGTCCCCGGGCTCGACCTGCGGGGCCTGCTGGACCGCGAGGGCCCCCTCCCGGTGGCCACCGCCCTGCGCATCGCCGCCCAGGTGGCCTCCGCCCTGGACGCGGCCCACGACCACGACCTGGTCCACCGCGATGTCAAGCCCGGCAATATTCTCGTCGCCGCCGGCCCCGACCGGGACCATCCCGAGCACATCTACCTCACGGACTTCGGACTGACGAAGAAGTCCCTGTCCCTGACCGGGTTCACCACGGCCGGGGAGTTCGTCGGCACCCTCGACTACATGGCGCCCGAGCAGATCTCCGGCCGCCCTGTCGACGGCCGCTGCGACCTCTACAGCATGGCCTGCGTCGTCTACGAGACCCTGGCCGGCGGGCCGCCCTTCGTACGCGAGGAGGACGCCGCCCTGCTGTGGGCGCACCAGTACGACCCGCCGCCCCCGCTCAGCGAGAAGCGGCCCGGGATCGGGGCCGCCGCCGACGCGGTGCTGGCGCAGGCGCTGGCCAAGGTCCCCGAGGACCGGTACGGCTCCTGCCTGGAGTTCGTGGCGGCCCTGCGCGTCGCCGTGGACGAGGGGCCCCGGCCGGAGCGCAGGCCCTCGCCGCTGCCCGAGGACGAGGCGCCGCCCGAGCCGCCGGAGTGGGCCCTGCCGGTCTTCCGCAGGAGCGCCGCCCGGCCACGGTGACGGGCCGCGCCCTTTCGGGCGCTACAGCTCCACGAGGGACTGCTCGGCCCAGATGGTCTTCCCCACCGCCCCGTGCCGGGTGCCCCAGCGCTGGGCCAGCTGCGCGACCAGCAGCAGCCCGCGCCCGCCCTCGTCGAAGGTCCGGGCCCGCCGCATGTGGGGCGCCGTACTGCTGGCGTCGGAGACCTCGCAGATCAGCGTGTCCTTCTCATGGATCAGCCGCAGCTGGATCGGCGGCCGCCCGTACCGGATGGCATTGGTGACCAGCTCGCTGACCAGCAGCTCCGTGACGAAGGCGGCATCCTCCAGCCCCCAGGCCGTCAGCTGGTCGGTGGTCTGCCGGCGCGCCTGCCCGACGACAGAGGGGTCCGCGGCCAGGTCCCAGACGACGACCTTGTCGGCGTGCAGGGCCCGGGTACGGGCGACCAGCAGGGCGACGTCGTCGTCGGGCGGGTGGGTCAGCAGCGCCGTCAGCACCCGGTCGCACACCGCCTCCAGCGAGGACGCGGGACGGGCGAGCGCCGCGAACATGCTGTCCAGGGCCTCGTCGATGTCCCGTTCGTGCGGTTGCAGCAGGCCGTCGGTGTAAAGGGCGAGGATGCTGCCCTCGGGGAGGTCCGCCTCGGCGGTCTCGAAGGGCAGTCCGCCGAGGCCCAGCGGGGGCCCCGCCGGTACGTCCAGCAGGTACACCGACCCCTCCGGGGAGACCACGGCCGGCGGCGGATGGCCCGCGCGGGCCAGGGTGCAGCGCCGGGTCACCGGGTCGTAGACCACGAACAGGCAGGTGGTGCCGATGCCCCCGGCCGCCTCCCCGGCGCCCGAGGGGCCGCCCTCGTCCGTGGACAGGTGGATGATCAAATCGTCCAGGTGGGTCAGCAGCTCGTCCGGCGGCAGGTCCACATCGGCCAGGGTGCGCACGGCGGTGCGCAGCCGGCCCATGGTGGCCGAGGCGCGGATCCCGTGCCCCACCACATCGCCCACAACCAGGGCCACCCGCGCCCCGGACAGCGGGATCACGTCGAACCAGTCACCGCCCACGCCCGCCTCGGTCCCGGCCGGGAGATAGCGGGAGGCGGTCTCCAGGGCGGCGTGGTCGGGCAGCTTCTGCGGGAGCAGGCTGCGCTGGAGGGTCATGGTGCTGGTGTGCTCGCGGGCCGAGCGGTGCGCGCTGTGGATACTGGCGGCCGCCCGGCTCGCCAGGTCCTCCGCCAGCGACAGGTCCTCCGGCTGGAAGGGCTCGCGGCGCAGGCGCCGGCTGAAAACGGCCACGCCGAGGGTGACCCCGTCCGCCCGCATCGGTACCACCATCAGGGAGTGGGCGCCGTACTCGCTGACCCAGGCCGCCCCCGGGTCCTCGGCCACCCAGCGGGCCACCGCCGGATCGGCCGTCCCGTAGACGGCGCCGCGGCCCGCGGCCAGGCAGGCCACCGGGGGCGACAGCGCCGGGTACACGGCCGTGCCGCCGACCGCCAGCCGGGGCGGCGGGCCCGTCTCCGCCGTCGAACGGACCGCGGTGCGGCGTACGGTCACCGCCTCCGCCGAACCGGTCGCGGGCGGGCGGCCGCCGTGCGGGGCGGGCTCCAGCAGGTCGACCAGGGCGAAATCGGCCAGCTGGGGGACGGCGACCTCGGCGAGCTCCTGCGCGGTGCGGGTGCTGTCCTCGGTGGTGCCGATGCGGGAGTGCGCGGCCTCGGGGACGATCATCTGCTGCTTCTGGACCTCGACCCCGGTGCGGTCGTGCGCGGCCAGGAACACCGCGCACACCCGGCCGTCGGCGTCCCGCAGCGGGGCGAGGGAGGTGGCCCAGCCGTGCTCGGCGCTCGCGCCGGTCGTCCGTACGAAGGCTTCCACGCGCTGCGGGTCCCCGGAGTCGAGCACCAGGCGCATCCGGCGCTCGGTCTCGTCGCTCACCGGGTCGGGCGCGATCTCCGGCAGCCGCAGGCCCCGCATCTCGGCCTCGGTGAGGGACAGCGTGCGCTCCATGCCGGTGTTCGCCCGGACGAGGCGCAGATCCGCGTCGAAGATCGCCAGAAAGCAGGGGGACTGGACGAAGGTCCACTCCTGGAGCGGGCCCGCCCAGGCGGCGTCCGCCCCGCCCGTCACGGCGGAGACCACGTACCACTTCGTCGTACCGCCGGTGGAGGTCCAGCGGTGCGCGAGCAGCCCCTGCTCCAGCCGCTGCCCGTCGCGGTGCCGGAGGGCCACCGTGCCGCTCCACCGGTCCTGCTCGGCGGCGATGCGCGAGGCCGCCGTGTCCACGGGGTCGGCGAGCAGCTGCCCGGCGGGCCGTCCCACCACCTCGGCGGATCCGTAGCCGAGCAGCCGGGCCGCGCCCTCGCTCCACTCGGTCACGAAGCCGTGCTCGTCGATGGCGGCCGAGGCCGTGTACGCCGACTCGTGGGAGGCGTCGGTGTGCTCCGGCCGCTCACCGGGAGAGGTGGGAAGTTGCTCCATCGCCGTTCATCTCGCCCTCGCTAGATACGTCGCGGCTGTCCCGCGGGAACCTGCACGGCCGGGGGCCCCACTGACAAGCATGATCCGGCGGACGAAGGAGCACCAACGCAATCCCCCCGCACACCCCCGCCCGGGGCCGGGGGCCGCCGCGGCCGAATATTCGGTACGGGCGGGTGGGGCCGTTCTGCGACGATGCCGGGCATGGGTGCGTTGGACGCGGTGGCGGTCAGGGTCGCGGGCGGGGCCACGGTGGAGTTCCGGCCCACGGGCGGCTCCATGGTCCCGCTGGTACGGAGCCGGCAGCGCGTGGTGGTCGCCCCGGTGGACCCGGCGAAGCTGGAGGCCGGGGACATCGTCCTCGCGCGGGTCGCCGGAACGGTGTACCTGCATCTCGTGTCCGCGGTGGACCCCGCGCGGGGCCGCGTGCAGATCAGCAACAACCGCGGCCGCGTCAACGGCTGGACGGGGCACGCCCGCGTCTTCGGCATCTGCACCTCGGTCGACGGGGTGCCCCGCTCGGGTGCGGCGGCCAAGGCCCGCCGGCCCGAGGCCGCGCCGGAAGCCTGAGCGCGGGCTCAGCGGCTCGGTACCGCGCGGGCCAGGAAGTGGTTCGGGGCGTCCTCGTACGTGTCCAGGTGCCAGCCTGTTGATTCCAGGGCCGGGCGGAGGTTCGGTTCGGCGAGGAGGTCGTGCGGGTCGAGGGGACGGCCGTGGCGGGCCGCGCGTTCGGCCCGGCCCGAGGGGTGGAACAGCAGCAGCGTCCCGTCCGGCGCCGTGATCCGGGCCCACTCGCGCAGGGCAGCCCGCGGATCCGGTACGTGGTCCACGAGGCCCGCCGCGAAGATCCCGTGCACGGAGGCGTCGGCCAGCGGCAGCCGGGTGCAGTCCCCGGCCAGCAGCTGCCCGTGGCGGGTACGGCCGTGCCGGGCGGCCGCCGCCAGCATGGCGGGCGTGAGGTCGACGCCGAGCACCTGCCCCTCCGGCCCCACCTGGCTACGGAGGGCCGGCATGGCCCGCCCCGTACCGCATCCGAGGTCCAGCGCCCGCCGCCCCGGGGCGAGCCGCATGCGGGCGACGGCCGCCTCGTACGCCGGGGTCTGGTAGGCGAACCGCTCCTCCCACGCGTCGGCCCGGCGCGTGAAGAAGGCCCGGGTGGCGGTGCGCTCGGCCCGCTCGGCCACCAGCCCCGCGAACCGGAGCAGAGCGCCCCGGGGATCGCTCCCGTCGTCGGCGGCGTCCCGGTCGCTCCGCCCTGCGCGGGGCAGCTCCCCGAGCGGTTCCGTCCCGGCTCCGAGGGCCAGTACCGGGACATCGGCCGCCAGGGCCTCCCGTACGAGGGCGGGCGCGGGTGCGCCGGACAGCAGGATCAGGCCGGTGATGCCGGGCGGCGCGGCCTCGTCGGCCCGCAGCGGTCGCGCGGTCAGGCCCGCCGTGGCGAGGAGCGCGCACACGGACTCCGCGGCTCCGGTGGACGCGTCCCGCACGACGACGACCGTCATCCCGTTCTCCTCATCCTCCGCCCGGTACGGAAGCCGTTCGGGCCCCCGCGCGCCGAACACCGCGATCGGCGCGCAGGGGCCACGGTCCGGTCGTCCCGCGCTGGTGAGAGCCGCTCGACCGTCGCAGGGCCGGGTGGCCACAGTGAATCACCTGAGAGTGGAAATGGCCATAAGGGCCAGCAGATACCAGTCAGAAATGGGATAGGCGCTTGCTTGTGCCGGTCAAAGGGTGCCTCGCGGCATGTGGCTTCCTCCGACGCATACGGCCTCCCCTCTGGAGGTTCACTCAGGCGCTGCTGGAGGGGTGACGCCGTCGGGGCAGGCCCGCGCCGCCTCAGGCGGTGCGGCGGGCGCCGGCCGAGGGGACCGCCTCCAGTACCGACGGCGGTTTGAAACCGGCCGAGGCGAACGCCCCGGCCACCGCCCGGGCCACGCCCTCCGCCGCGTCCTCGCGGACCAGGGCGATCACGGACCCGCCGAAGCCGCCCCCCGTCATCCGGGCGCCGAGCGCGCCCGCGCCGACCGCCGCCGCCACCGCGAGGTCGGTCTCCGCGCACGAGACCCGGTAGTCGTCCCGCAGCGAGGCGTGCCCGGCGGTCAGCAGCGCCCCCAGGGCCTCCGGCGCGCCCGCCGCGAGCCGGTCCACGGCCTGGCCGACCCGCTCGTTCTCGGTGACCACATGCCGGACCAGCGGCGCCAGCTCCGGCGGAAGCCCCGCCAGGGCCGCGGGCAGATCCGCCCCGCCGAGATCCCGCAGGGCCGCCACGCCGAGCAGCCCCGCCGCCCGCTCGCACCCCGCGCGCAGGGCGGCGTACGCCCCGTCGGCCAGGTCGTGGCTCACCCCCGTGTCCAGCACCAGCAGCCGCAGCCCGTGCCCGGTCAGGTCGAAGGGCACCTGACGGACCTCCAGGGTGCGGCTGTCGAGGTGCAGGGCGTTGCCCTCCGTACAGCACATCGAGGCCATCTGGTCCATGACCCCGCACGGCACCCCGGCGAAGGCGTTCTCCGCGTACTGGGCCACGCGCGCGGTCTCCGGCCGGTCCAGGCGGAGCCCGTACAGCTCGTCGTAGGCCACGGCGACGGCGCATTCGAGGGCGGCGGAGGAGGACAGGCCCGCGCCGACCGGCACCGTACTGTCCAGGTGCACATCGGCGCCCCCGACGGGCAGCCCGCGCTCCCGCAGCGCCCAGACCACCCCGGCGGGGTAGCGGGCCCAGCCGGTGACCCCGCCGGGTGCCAGCTCCGCCACCCGCAGCTCGGTGATCCGGCCCTCGCCGCCCCGGGTGCTGTGCAGCCGCAGCAGGCCGTCGTCGCGGCGGCCGGCCGCCAGTACGGTCGTCCGCGGCAGGGCCATGGGCAGGCAGAAGCCGTCGTTGTAGTCGGTGTGCTCGCCGATCAGGTTCACCCGGCCCGGCGCGGCCCAGACCCCCTCGGGGGCCCGGCCGTGCACCCGCTCGAACTCCCGCCGTACGGCGTCCGCCGCGCCCTCCGTGTCCACCAGGTCGTTCACCGGGCCTCCCGCAGGCGCTGCGCGGCCGTCTCCGGGGCCACGTCGTTCATGAAGGCGTCCATGCCGGATTCCGTCCCCGCCAGGTACTTGAGCTTGTCGGCGGTCCGCCGCACCGTGAACAGCTCCAGGTGCAGCGCCAGTTCCTCGCCGCCCACGCGCGGCGCCTGATGCCAGGCGGCGACATAGGGCGTCGGATCCGGCAGCCCGAAGAGGGCGTCGAAGCGGCGCAGCAGGTCCTGGTACAGCCCGGGGAACTCGGCGCGCTCCGCCTCGGTGAGCGCGGTCAGGTCGGGCACCCTGCGGTGCGGGTAGAGGTGCACCTCGTACGGCCAGCGCGCGGCGTAGGGCACGAAGGCCGTCCAGTGCTCCCCGGCCAGCACCACGCGCCCGGTGGCCGCGCGGGCCTCGGCCAGCAGGTCCTCGAAGAGGTTGCGGCCGGTCGCGGCCCGGTGCGCGGCCGCGGCGGCCAGGTGCCGGGCGGTGCGGGGGGTGGTCACGGTGAAGGCGTAGATCTGGCCGTGCGGGTGCGACAGGGTGACGCCGATCTCCGCGCCCCGGTTCTCGAAGCAATACACCTGGACCACGCCGGGCCGGGCCGACAGCTCGGCGGTGCGGTCCGTCCACGCGTCCAGCACCAGCCGGGCCCGATCCGGACCGAGGTCGGCGAATCCGGCGTCGTGCTCCGGGGTGAAGCACACCACCTCGCAGCGGCCCGCGTCCCCGGAGAGGGAGGGGAACCGGTTCTCGAAGACGGCCACCTCGTAGTCGGCGGCCGGGATCTCGCCCTGCCGCCCGTCGACGGAGGGGCAGAGCGGGCAGGCGTCCGCGGGCGGGCGGTGCGTACGCGACTGCCGGTGCGCGGCGATGACCACCCAGTCCCCGGTGGCCGGATCCCGGCGCAGCTCGGGGGCGGGGGCGGCGGGGGAGGGCGGCCGGCGGTCCGGGGCGGTGCGGTCCTGGCCGGGGGAGCTGTCGTAGTAGAAGAGCTCGCGGCCGTCCGCGAGCCCGATGACCGTCCTGTACACCTGCGCGTCCTCGCCCCTGTCGTCCCTGCACTCCACGCCCGGGGCCGAGCCCCCTGGCCCCTCCCGGCCGCGCCCCCGATGATACGACCGCCCTCCCGGCCCGGCCCGGAGCGCCCGGGCCGGCGGGTGGGGGAGCCGATGACCTCTGCTTTTCGGACAGAAAGGCGATTTGTGGTGGTTCGTACACCCTGGGGAGCGGGTACAACGGTCAGGGTGAAGGGCCTGAACCCGGTTGCGGGAGGGAAGACGATGGCTCTGACGCTGGAGCGGTCCCTCGACCTCGGTCACGATACGCAGGCGGCCGCCGGCGCGCGTGATGCCACGATGCGATTCCTGGAGGAGTCCGCGCTGGCGGGCTCCCCCGTCCCCCGCACCACCGGGGACATCGCGCTGCTGGTGGTGAGCGAACTCGTCACCAACGCCGTCCGCCACACCTCGGGGCCGTGCAGCCTGCGGCTGTCGCGGTCCGCGACCTCGGTGGACATCGACGTCACCGACACCAGCCCGGACCCGCCGGTGATCCGCCCGCCGCATGTGGACGGGTCGGGCGGCTGGGGCTGGATCCTGGTCAACCACCTGGTGGAGGACGTCACCGTCCGCCCGGCGGCGGGCGGTGGCAAGACGGTCCACGCCCGCATCGCCGAAACCGACTGACCTCCGGCCGGGCGGCGGTCAGCGGACCCAGGTGTCCGTCATCGCGAGGACCGCCGAGCCGTCCTGGTCCGCCAGCTTGGCCGCCGTGAACCCGCGGGCCCACGGGGAGGTCTGGATCCGGAAGGCCGGCTCCTCCGCCGTCAGTGCCTCCAGTACGGATGCGGCCGCCTCCGCCGGGGTCTGGGCGGCGTCCGGCGTGAACTGCGCGACCGTACGGTCGATATAGGCGCGCAGGGCGTCCGCGTACGGTCCGGCCGCCGCCACGCGCGCGTCGGTGTCGAGCCCGATGTTGTTGACGAACTCGGTGGCCACCGCCCCCGGCTCCACCACGGACACGCTCACGCCGAGGCTGCGGGCGACGGGCGCCAGGCTCTCCATGTACCCCTCGACCGCGAACTTGGCCGCGCAGTACGCCTCGTTGAACGGCTGCCCGACCACGCCGCCCACGCTGGTGACGGTGATCAGGCGCCCGCCGGTGGCCCGCAGGTGGGGGAGCGCGGCCTTGGAGACGTTCAGCACGCCGAAGAAGTTGACCTCCATGACCTCGCGCACGTCGGCCACGGTTTCGAGTTCGAGGGTGCCGAGGTGGCCCGCGCCCGCGTTGTTCACCACCGCGTCCAGGCGCCCGTAGTCGGCGATCACGCCGTCCACGGCGGCGGCCACGGACTCCTCGTCGACGACGTCGAGCCGGCGGATGTCGAGCTCGACGCCCGCCTCGGCGGCCGCCGCGCGCAGGGCGTCGGCCCGGTCGGGGTTCCGCAGGGTGGCGACCGTACGCCATCCGGCCCTGGCGGCGGCGACGGCTGCGGCCAGGCCGATGCCGGAGGAGGTACCAGTGATCAGGACGGTGCGGGCGGGGTGGGGGGAGGTGGTGGACATGATGCGCCTCTCACGGTGGGGTTTATGTGCGTGCACACACACTTTAAAGTTATGTGTGCGTGCACGCAAGCTCTAGACTGAGCGACATGCCGAAAAAGCTCACCGAAGCCGAGATGCCGGCGGCCGACTACGCCTTCTACGGGCTCGTCTGGGCCGGGACCACCCTGACCGAGCGCGTGGACAAGGCCCTGGTCAAGGCGCACGACCTCCCGGTGTCCTGGTTCGAGGTGATGCTGTGGCTCGCGACCAGCCCGGACCCGGTGCCGGCCTCCGTCCTCGGCAACAGCACCCTGCTCAGCCGCAGCCAGGTCTCCCGCGTGGTCGACGCCCTCCAGGCCCGCGGCCTGGTGACACGTACACCCTCCGCCCGCGACGCCCGCTCCGTCGAGGTCTCCCTCACCGAGGCCGGGCGTACGGTGTTCACCGCGGCCGACGCCACCCGCCGCGAGGTGCTGGCCCCCGGCTTCACCGGCCTCCTGGACGCCGAGGACCTGGAAGCGCTCGGCCGGGTGTGGCGCAAGCTCAAGGCGGCGGCGGCCGACCACGCGTAGAACGCCGCGCCCCTACTTCCGACGCGGCCACCCCGGACGGCGCCGCGAGCCGCGTGTCCTGCCGCCCGACAGGGCCGACGGGGCCAGCGCGAAGGACACCGTGATCCGCGCCCCGCCCAGCGGGCTGCGCCCGATGCGCATCGTCCCGCCCGTCGCCGTCGCGGCCCGCTGCGCGATGTCCAGGCCCAGCCCCGTCGAGCCGGTGCTGCTGCCGCGCGAGAGGGCCCGGTCCGGATCCGGGATGCCCGGCCCGCCGTCCTCCACGACCAGCTCCACCGCCTGCGCCGTCCGGACCACCCGCACGCCCAGCGGCGTACCGGCCCCGGTGTGCCGGAAGACATTGCCGATCAGCGCGTCCACCACCGCCGCGATGTCGTCGTCCGAGAGGCCCACCGCCGTCGGCTCCTGGGTGAGGTCCAGGGCGCAGGACCGTTCCTGCTGCTCCGCCAGGACCGACCAGAAGGCCGTACGCCGCCGCACCACCTCGGCGGCCTCGCAGCGCGGCCCGGAACCGGACTCCGCCCGCTTCGGGGACCGCTGCCCGGCCGTCGGCTCCGCGCCCAGCAGGCCCTGGCCCATCGGGCCCACCGCCAGCGGGGTGCGGGCCGCCGCGATGATGGCCTGGAGCTCCGTCTCCAGCTCCCCGACCGCCGCCTCCACCCGCGCCGACTCCGGCGTACCGGCCATCCGCTCCGACGCCAGGTGCAGCGCGGTCAGCGGGGTGCGCAGCCGGTGCGAGAGGTCCGCGACGAGTTCCCGCTCGACGGCGAGCAGTTCGGTCATCCGGCTGGCCATCGCGTTGAAGGCCACGCCCGCGTCCCGTAGTTCCGGCGGGCCCATCGGATCCACGCGCGTGTCCAGATCGCCCCGTCCCAGCGCGTGCGAAGCCTGCGCGAGCCGCTTCGAGGACCGGACCACCTTCGCGCCGAGCCGGTCCGCGACCAGCACGGACCCGCCGATCAGCCCCACGGCGAGGAAGAGCATGACCGCCCACGACTCCTTCACGCCGCGGGTCAGCTCCTCCTCCGGCACGAAGTTCTCGATGACGGCGACCTCGTCGCCCGGCAGCACCACCGGCTGGAGGCAGATCCAGCCGCCCGGGATCTCCTGCGAGATGGACTCCCGGCCCCGCTGCGCCCGTTCGAGCAGTTTCGCCGGGGCCTTGGAGCTGCCGAGCGGGCCGGAGCCCGGCAGGTGCACGACCAGGTGCTCGGAGGAGTCCAGGCTCGCGGCGGACTCCCGCAGCGCGGCCGGATCCGTGGTCAGGGTGAGCACGGGGGCCAGGGCGGCGGCCCGCTGCTCGGCGGCGTTGACGCCCTGCTCCTTGACCAGCGACATCACCAGCGCGGCCAGCGGTATGAGGAAGGACAGGGCGACCATGGAGGTGACGGCGAGCGCCACCCCGGCCAGGGAACGCCTCACCGCGGCGCCACCAGCTTGATGCCCACGCCGCGCACGGTCAGCAGATAGCGCGGGGCGGCCGCGCGCTCACCGAGCTTGCGGCGCAGGGAGGACAGGTGCACATCGACCGTCTGGTCGTCCACGTACGGCTCGCGCCAGACCTCGGTCAGCAGCCGGCGCTTGGAGACCACATGGCCGCTGTGCAGGGCGAGGAACGCCAGCAGGTCGAACTCCCGCCGGGTCAGCCGCAGCTCCCGCCCGGCCAGGTACGCGGTCCGCGCCCCCGGGTCCACCGTCAGCTCGCCGACCGTGACCGGCCGCAGCGGATCCGCGGCCGTGGCCACCGGTACGCCCGCCCCGGCGGCCGGCCCATGGCTGGTGCGCCGCAGGACCGCCGAGAGGCGGGCGACGAGCTGCCCGCCGGAGAACGGCTTGACCATGTAGTCGTCGGCGCCCGCGTTGAGCAGCTTGATGATCTCCGTCTCGTCGTCGCGGGCGGTGGCGACGAGCACGGGGACGGAGGATATGCCCCGGATCATCCGCAGGGCGTCCCCTCCGTCCAGATCGGGCAGCCCCAGGTCGAGGACCACCGCGTCGACGGGTGTCTGGGTCACCTCGCGCAGCGCACCGAAGCCGTCGGCGGCGCTGCGTACGGCATAGCCGTGCTCCGCCAGGACCTCGATCAGTGACTGGCGGATGCTCGGGTCGTCTTCCACGACCAGGACGCTCGGCATGCGGACACCTTAGGGGCTCGGCCGGAAAGGACCCACGGACGGCCCGGTGCCCGGGGCCGCGGGGATGCGGGACCACGGGGCTACGGGGTGTCGAAGGCCGGGCCGTCGGGGGTCACGCGCAGGCGTACGGGGCGGTCGGCCACCGGGATGGTGCAGCCCTCCTCGGCGCTGCAGCTCGCGTAGCCCACGTGCACGGTGGCCTCGCCGTTCCCGTCGGCGCGGACCGGCAGGGTCGTGGTGACCGGGCCGTCCGGGTACACGGGGAGCGGCGCGTCGACCCCGGGCACGCGGAGGGACCGTACCTCCGCGCCCGCCGCCAGCGTGCCCTCCGCCCGCAGCGCGCCGTCCACGGCCACCGAGGTGGGCCTCCCCACACCGTCGACGCCGTCGGCGGGCAGATCGGTGCTGTACAGGTGGAACCCCTTCTCCTCCGGGGTGAACACCGCCGCGAGGGTGCCCTTCGCGCCCTTCCACCCGGTGACCGACAGCACGACGGTGACCCCGTTCGCGCTGAACCGCGTGGTGGGCGTGTCCCTGCCGTCGCCGCCGCCGTCCCCGGAGCACCCCGTGAGGATCAGCAGACAGGCGAGGACGGCCGCGGCCGGCGGGAACCGGCGCTTCACGCCGCCCACTTGCGCAGGAAGGAGTTGAGGCCGTCCGCGGTCAGGGCCGGGTTGCCCGTGGCATGGGTGTCCACGCGCACCGTGCCGGAGGGGGAGACCACGACCAGGACGGGCATCTTGTAGGTGCCGCCGGAGGGGCTGTACGTGCGCAGCAGCGCCGAGTTCGCGGAACTGTCGCCCCCGATGTCTATCTTGACCAGGTGGTACGAGGCCCCGAGCAGCGCCGAGGTCTGCGGCTGGGCGAACACCTTGTCGGCGGCCTTGCAGTTGCCGCACCAGTTGGCGCCGAAGTCGAGCAGCACCATCCGCCCGTCGGCCTTGGCCGCGCGCAGCGCCGCGTCGACCAGCTTCCGCCCGTCGGCCGCGCTGTCGTAGCCGGGGCCGGGCACCCGGGCCGGAGCCGGGGCCGGGGCGGCCGAGGTCCGGGCCGGCTTGGCCGGCGTAGCACCGGAGCCGGTGGAGCCGCCCGGGGTGCGCGCGGGGGCCGGGGCGCTCGCGGAGGCGCTGACGGAGGCCGAAGGGGAGGCCGACGCGGTGGCGGACGCCTCGGGGGACGGGCTCGCCGGCGCCGAGGCGGAGGCGAGCGCTTCCCCGGACGCGGCGGCCGCCGGGGCGGCGGATCCGGCGGGCTGGGTGGCGTGCCCGCAGGCGGTGGCCAGACCGGCCGCGACCACCACCGCGGCCACCAGCGGCAGCCGCCTGCCGAGCGGGGCGCCGGTACGGGCCGGGGCGGGCCGGGGGCCGGTGCGGACGGGTCGGAGCATGCGAGAACTCATGGCGGATACACCCCAGGGCACGGTTCGGACGGCGGGACGGGCGGAACGCCTCCCGGCTCGGTGAAACCGGCGGCGCGGGCCGCTCGGCTGACGCGAGCATAGGACCGCGCGGAGCCCGCGGAACCGCTGGAGCCGGATCTTGAGGTTCCCCTAAGGAAGCGCTCACCTTCCGCTGTGCCGCGGGCTCACCTCATGGGCTCGAACGACGCGCTCAGAACGAGGATTCGCGGACGCTGGCCTTCGCGTTCGGGTCGATCGTCGCCGTCACCACAGACCGGTGGTCGTCGCTGCTGAACGTGACCGAGAGAGTGGTGTCGGAGGTCTGCGAGGTGCTGGCCTTGAAGCCGCGGCTGGGGATGGCGGAGATCAGGCACACGCCCCGGCTGCCGTAGCGCACCGTCACCTTCCCGCCCTGCGAGGGCACGGTGTGCAGCCCGGCCCCGCCCTCCTCGCAGTCGACGGAGGTACGCGGCGCACTGCTGCGGGAGCTCACCGGCGAAGCCTTGGGGGAGGCGGGGGCGGAGGCGCTGGGGGAGGGCTTCTGCGACACCGTGGGCGAGGGGCTGGGGGACGCGGTGGGGGAGGCCGGGTCCGGCGTGGGGCTCTGGCCCGCCAGCCAGGCCGGGGGCGTGTCGATGACCATGGGGGCGGACCGGGCGACGGGAGGCGAGTGCCGGGTGGAGCCGACCACGAACTGGACCGTGGCGAGCACGGCGGTCACGCTGGCGGCCGTGCACGACAGCCAGAGGAGCAGGTAGCGCGGAGTTCGGGGCACGGCCCCATACTGGCGGACGCCCGGCGCGCCGCGACACCGGCTCCCCCCTCACGGGCCGCCCGCCCCGGGCGCGCCGAAGTCCTCCTCCCCGGGTCCGGGGAAGAGGACGGGGGAGGAGGACCGGGCGGCGCCGTCCGGGGGGTCTCCTGACGGCGCCGCGTCGCGGCCGGTACGGCGTCCTGGCGGTACGTCGTACCGGCGGGGCGGCGTCGGCTACCTGGGGGCGCCGAAGTTCTGGGTCCACCACGGGCCGCCGTCGCCCTTGTGGACGCCTATGCCGATCTCCTTGAAGGCGCAGTTCAGGATGTTGGCCCGGTGGCCCGAGCTGTTCATCCACGAGTTCATGACGGAGTCGGCGTCGGACTGGCCGCGGGCTATGTTCTCGCCCAGGCGCGACCAGGCGTAGCCGGCGGCTTCCACGCGGGTGGTCATGGTGGAGCCGTCGGGGCCCGTGTGGGACATGACCCCGCTCCGGGCCATGGTGTCGCTGTACTTGCGCGCGGCGGTGCTGAGCTTCGCGTTGGCGGTCAGCGGGCCGCAGCCGGCCGCGGCGCGCTCCTTGTTGACCAGGGCGAGGACGGCCGACTCGGCGTCCGTGTTGACGGTGCCGCCGCCACCGGAGCCGCCGGAACCGCCCGAGGTGCCCGAGCCGCCGGAACCACCGGAGCCGCCCGAACTGCCCGAACCGCCCGAGCCGCCGCCCGTGGTCGAGGAGGGCTTGCGGGTGGGCTTGTTGCCCTCCGCCGGGGCCGACTTGGGCTCGGCGCCGCCCTCCGCGGCCTCCGTGGGCGCGGCCGAGGCCGAGGCTTCGGGGGTCCCGGACGGGCTCGCGCTCGCGCTGGCACTGGCACTGGCACTGGCACTCGCCGAGGCGTCGGCGGTGGGCGAGGCGGACGCGGGGGTGGGGGAGGTGCTGCCCGCGCCGGTCGCGGTGCCCGCGGCCGTGTCCGTACGCCGGTCGGTGCGGGCGTCGCCGTCGGAGTCGGCCACCGCGACCCCGACCGCCACCACCGCGGCCGCCGTCGTGACGGACAGCACGATGCGGGTGCGCATCGTCTTCTTCCGACGCGCCTCGGCACGGGACGGGGTTTCGGGGTTTCGGCTCATGCCGGTAACACCTCACAGGAGAAGGGGAGGAGGGGAATCCGCCCTGAGCCTAGGCCGGTGACCAGCCGAAAGAGCTCTCCGGAGGGGTTCTTCAAGTTCTCTTAAGGAAGCCCGCAGGATCAACACAGGGACGATCCGGGCAATCAGCGCAAGCCGGTCCTGCGGGCAGCCGTCAACTGGTGGGCGCGGAGACCTCGTTGTCGGCCGGCGGCTCCGCCCGGATACCCATGACCACCACGGTGATGAGGCTGAACGCGACGATCATCTCCGCCCACAGGAAGGCGAGATAGTCGAGCAGGCAGCCGATGGGGGGCGTGCCGGGGGCGGTGTTGCGGAAGGCGGCCAGGGCGAAGAGCGTGGCGGCCATCCAGCCGAGGGCGGGCCAGGTCAGCCCCTTGCGGCGGGTGACCAGGTACCAGCCGCCGATCAGCACGGAGACCGCCAGCGCCCACATGGCGATCATCATGAAGACCGCGAAGAACAGCACGCTGTTGGACCGGGCCAGCCCGATGTCGAGCAGGGCCACACCCTCGGCCGAGGAGGCGTCCACGGCGGCCGAGAAGGAGACGTCGTTGTTGCTGAACAGGACGCGCACCGGCACCTTCGCACCGCCGCTGACCGCGCCGAACTCCACGGAGGTCTCGTAGGAGTCGAAGGGGTAGTCCGCGATGGAACCGCCGGTCAGGGCCACCGGCACGTCCACGGAGGAGATGCGCTGCTGGGCCTTGAAGGTCAGATCGCCCCGGGTGGCCGTCGAGGTCTGCAGGGTCAGGTCCTCGGCGGGGGAGACCCCGTCCGCGTCGGCCAGCGCGCCCCGGGGCGCGACCTGTACGCGCACCAGCATCTCCCGGCCCGCCGCGTCCACCCGCTGGAGGGTCGCCACCACGTCCACCCGGTCCGGGCCGGTACTGCCCGCGCTGTGGACGGTGTCCAGCGCCTGCCGCTCCCCGAACTGGAACCACGCGCCCACGACCACCGCCGCCAGCACGGCGGCCAGCACCAGGGCGGGCAGGAGGCGGACGCGCCGCGTGGGGGAGGGGCGGCGCCGGGGCTGGGACACGGGGACTCCGATGGTGCGCGGGCGGGGCGGCGGGGCGGGTGGTACGAGGGGGCGGGGCGTCAGGCGGCGGGCTTGCCCGGCTGGTCGTGGGTCGAGCAGTGGATGCCGCCGCCGCCCGAGGCGATGGTGTCGATGGAGACCGGTACGACGTCCCGCTTCGGGAAGTGCTCCCGCAGGATGCCGCGGGCGCGGTCGTCGGCCTGCCGGTCGCCGAACTGGGGCATGAAGACGGCGTCGTTGGCGATGTAGAAGTTGGCGTAGGTGGAGACGAAGTCGTCCCCGTGCCCCTTGATCCGGTTCAGGTCCGGCTGCGGCAGGTCGACGATCTCGAAGCGCCGCCCGCGCGCGTCCGTCGCCTTCGACAGCACCGACTTCGCCTGGTCGGCGGAGCGGGACCAGGAGTCCGCCGGGGTGCTGGGGTGGGCGCGGTCCAGCAGCACCACACCGGGCTCGGTGAAGCGTACGAGGCTGTCGACGTGGGCGTCGGTGATGTCCTCGCCCCGGACCCCGGCCAGCCAGATGACCTTCTCCACGCCCAGGGTCTGCTTGAGCTCGGCCTCGATCGTGTCCCGCGACTTCCCGCGGTTGCGGTTGTCGTTGACGATGGAGCTCTCGGTGATCAGCAGGGTGCCCTCGCCGTCGGGCTCGAAGGAGCCGCCCTCCGCGACCAGGGGCGCCTGCACGCGCGGGATCCCGTACTTCGGGAGCAGGAGCCGGCCCACCTGGCCGTCGTCCTTGTGCTCCTGCTTCCCGCCCCAGCCGTTGAAGTTGAAGTCGACGCCGGTGACCTTGCCGCCCTCCTCGACGAACACGGGCACGGTGTCGCGGGCCCACAGGTCGTCCACGGCCAGCGGGATGACCTCCACCTGCGAGCCGCAGGCCCGCTGCGCGGCGGCCACCTGGTCGGGGCGGGCCATCATGACCACCGCCTCGTAGTCCCCGATGGCGCGGGCGATCCGGGCGATGTCCTCGCGTACGTAGGGCAGGTCCTCCTCCCACACCGCCGAGAGGGCGGGCCAGGACATGAAGGTGCGGGTGTGGCTCTCCCACTCGGCGCCCAGCCGGCGCTTCGGGCCGGGCGTGGTCTGCGGCGCGGAGCCGGCCGGGGCGGCGGGCCCCTTCGCGGGCTCGGCGGGACCGCAGGCGGCGGCGCCGAAGACGAGGGCGCCGAGTCCGGCGAGGGTGCGGAGGGCGGTCCGGCGGGTGGGGGGCTGGCTCGACACGGGAAGCTCCGATCGTGGACCGGCTGAACGGGGACGTCCGGCCGGGGCGGGCACGGGCGCGGGGGCCGCGTGCTCCTCAAGGACAAGGGTGCGCTTTTCACCCCGGTAAAGCCCGGTACGCGACGACGGCGGTACGGGCCCGTGTCGCCACTCTGGCATTGACTGAAATTTCAGTCAAACGCGTGGGTGTGGCTGGAAGAGCCCTGTCCCAGCAGGTCGATCTCCGCGCGCACCCCCTCACGCATCAGCTCCCGGGCGTGCCACAGGGGCAGCAGCCCGCTGAGCCAGCGGACGCTCAGCCCCTCCAGCAGGGCGGTCAGCCGCTCGGCGGCGGCGCCGACGGCGGGGCCCGGCGCGGCCGGGCTCGCGGCGGCGAGCAGTTCGGCCACCTCGGCCACCCAGGCGGTACCGGCCTGCGCCAGCTCCTCCCGCAGCTCGGGGTCGAAGACCGAGTGGGCGCGCAGCTCGCCCCAGGCGGTGCTGTTCTCGCGGACCTCGGGCAGATCCTGGAACTCCAGGAGCATGGTCCGTTCCAGCAGCTCACGGGGGTCGGCCGGGTCGGCGGGCGGAAACCCCTCCGCCAGGGCGGTGTAGCGGTCGGCGCGGTCCCCGATGAAGGCCAGGGCATGCCGCAGGATGCCCGGCCGGTCCTTGAAGTGGTAGTAGACCAGCGCGGTGGAGACGCCCGCCTCCGCGGCCAGCTCCGCCACCCTCAGCCCCCGGACGCCGCGCCGTGCGATGACCCGTGCGGCGCCTTCGAGGATGGCCCGTCTGCGTTCCGTCCCGCCGGCCTCTGTGGTCCCGCCCGCCCCGCCGGTGCCGCCCGTCTCGGCGGTCACGGTCACGTCTGTCACTGTCTGATCCCTCCTTGTGCTGTCGCGTCTCGCATTCTCCCACGTTGACTGAAAGTTTGGTTAGGGCGACGATGCCTGGAGGTCACCGCTGCCTCGTCGAAAGAGCAACCGCATGTCCGCTCCCCTTCCCACCCTCCGGTCCGCCCCCGCCGGACTCTCCGCCGAGGACCCCCACGAGATCGGCGGCTACCGCCTCCACGCCCGCCTCGGCGCGGGCGGCATGGGGGTGGTCTACCTGGCGTACACCCCCGGCGGGCGCCCCATCGCGCTGAAAGTCGTCCGCGCCGAGTTCGCCGCGGATCCCGAGTTCCGCGAGCGCTTCGCCCGCGAGGTGGCGAGCGCCCGCCGCATCCACGGCCTGTTCACGGCGCAGGTGGTCGACTTCGGGGTCGACGCCCGTACCCCGTGGCTGGCCACCGCCTATGTCCCGGGCCCCTCGCTCCACGAGGTGGTACGCCGCCACGGCCCGCTCCCCACCCGCACGGTGCTGCTGCTGGTCGCGGGCATCGCCGAAGCCCTCCAGGCCATCCACGGCGCGGGCGTGGTCCACCGGGACCTCAAGCCCGCCAATGTCCTGGTGGCGCAGGACGGCCCCCGGGTGATCGACTTCGGCATCGCGCACGCGGCCGGCTCCGCCGCCCTGACCGGTACCGGCCTGCGCATCGGCACCGCCGCCTTCATGGCCCCCGAGCAGGCCCTGGGGCACGGGGTGACCGCCGCCACCGACGTCTTCGCCCTGGGCGCGCTCGCCGCGTACGTGGCGAGCGGCGTGCCCCCGTTCGGAGCCGGACCGGAGTCCACCGCCCTCTACCGCGTGGTGCACGAGCACCCCGACCTCGCGCGGGTCCCCGCGGACCTGCGGGACCTGGTCGGCTGGTGCCTGTCCAAGGATCCGGGCGGCCGTCCCACCACCGCCGAACTGATCGCGTACGTCCAGGGCCATCCCGCAGTCGGCCCGCGCCCGGACTTCACCGAGGGCTGGCTGCCCGCGCCGGTGGCCCAGGGCGTGGCGGGGGCGGCGACGGTGACGGGCCCGGTGCCCGACCCCCTCGCCGTACCGGCGCCGACGCCCGCGCCCGCTCCTGTCCCGACGCCTGCTCCCGCTCCTGTCCCGACGCCTGCTCCCGCTCCCGCCCCGACGCCCGCGTCCGTACCCCACCCGGCGCCCCCGCCGCACCCCGCCCCGGTGCGCCGCAGACGGCTCCCGGCCGTCGCCCTGGCGGTGGCCGCGACCCTGCTGGCCTGCGGCGGAGCCGCGTACTACCTCCTGGACGAGCCCGGCGGCCCCGGCGCCGCCGAGTCCTACGTCCCCGGATACAGCCGGGTCGAGCTGACCGCGCCCGACTCCGGCTACGAGTTCGACCTGAGCGCAGGCAAGGTCGTACCGGCCGAGACCGCCTCCTGGTACCTCGCACGGGAGGGCGCGTCCTTCGTCCCGTCCGAGGAGTCCGACTCCTTCGTGGCCGACACCGCCGAGCCCACGGTGGCCGACTGCGTGCGCGGCCTGGACACCCGGCCCGTCTCCGTCCTGCCCCTCGGCGCCCCGCCGGACCGCCGCGCCTTCTGCGTCCGCAGCCCGGACCGCGCCGAGCTGGCCGTCGTACGGCTCGTGGAGGCCGCGGGGGACGGCCGCGTCACGATCCTGGTCGACCAGTACCGCCGCGGCTGACCGGCACGCATCGCTGTCTCAGCGCTTGACTGAATTTTCAGTTAACGCAAGGATGCCGGTCATCCCCTCGCCCCCCCTCCCAGGGAGTTCCCTCATGACCACGCCCGGCCCGTACACCACCTCCCGCCGCCGGCTGCTCCAGTTCGGCGCCGCCGCGCTCCCGCTCGCCGCCCTCGGCACCGCCCTCCCCTCCGCCGTCGCGCGGGCCGCCACCGCCCCCACCGGCGCGGCGGCCACGCTCACCATGCCCGCCGAGACCGACCCCCACGTCCGCACCTACATGGCCTGGCCCGCCCTGTCCTCCGTCTGGAGCGACAGCCTCGACAAGGTCCGCGGCAACATCGCGGACGTGGCGCACGAGATCTCCCGCTTCGAGCCCGTCGTGGTGCTGGCCCGCCCCGCACAGGCCGCCGACGCCCGCTACCTGTGCGGACGCGGCGCCCGGTACTCCATCGACGTGATCGAGATCCCCGTGGACGACCTCTGGATCCGCGACTTCGGCCCCACCTTCCTCGTGGGCCCCGGCGCCGTCGCCGGCGTCGACACGAACTTCAACGGCTGGGGCAAGACCGGCACCCGCTACGCCCAGCCCTTCGCCCACGACGCGGCCGCCGCCGGCATCCTCCTGGACGAGTACGGCGTACCCCGGATCGGCGCCGGATTCGTCGGTGAGGGCGGCTCCCTGGAGACCGACGGCGAAGGCACCCTGCTCGCCACCGTCAGCTCGCTCGTCAACCCCAACCGCAACCCCGGCAGGTCCCAGCAGCAGGTCGAGGACGCCCTCAGGACGGCTCTCGGCATCACGAAGGTCATCTGGGTGCCGGGCCTGGCCGGCGCGGACATCACCGACTGCCACATCGACTGCCTCGCCCGCTTCACGGCACCCGGCCGGGTCATCCTCGACAAGCCCGGACCGGGCGCGGACCCCAAGTGGATCGCCGTCTACGAGGAGACCGGACGCGTGCTGCGGAGCGCCACCGACGCCCAGGGCCGCCCGCTCGCCGTCACCGAGCTGCCCGGCCCCGACCGCCGCCTCATCCGGGGCCGGGGGGAGGAGTTCCTGTCCAGCTACACCAGCTACTACACGCCGAACGGCGCGGTCATCGCCCCCCAGTTCGGCGACGGCCGGGCGGACTACCTCGCCCGCACCATCCTCCAGGCCGCCTACCCCGCCCGGTCCGTGGTCCAGCTCCCCATCGACGGCATCGCCGGCGGGGGCGGCGGCATCCACTGCGCCACCCAGTCGCACCCGGTCGCCCCGCCCGCGCGCTGATGTCCGGCCGGCCCGCGCCGCAGCGCACGCCTGCCGACAGGCCGCTTGGCTCCCTGCCGGAACCCCCGGGTAAGGTGCGGCCCATGGCGTCTCGCAGCACTCAGATCCTCGAAGCGGCCGCCCGGGTCATCGCCCGGCGCGGGGTCCGCGGGCTGCGCGTGGAAGAGCTCGCGGCCGAGGCCGGCGTCTCCACCGCCCTGATCTACTACCACTTCAAGGACCGCACCGGGGTACTGCGCCAGACCCTGGAGTTCATCAACGACCGCGCCGAGCGCTACACTACCGACCGCGACCCGGACGACCCGCCGCTCACTCCCCGCGAGGAGCTGGAGGAGACCCTGCTGCTGGAACTCCAGGACACCGTGGAGGTACGGGAGAACAGCTCGGCCTGGGGCGAACTGCGGGCCAGCGCCGTCTTCGACGAGGTGCTGCGCGAGGACCTGGCCCGGGCCACCCTGGTATGGGTCCAGGAGGTCGCCGCACTGCTGGGGCAGGTCCAGCCGATGGCCCCCGCGTCCTCCCTCGCCGCCGCCGCGGAGCGTCTGACCGCGCTGCTGGAGGGGCTGAGCATGCGCTGGCTCAGTGGCGGGATCCGGATCGGGCACGCGCGCGAGCTGATGCGCGGCGCGATCGAGGTCGAGCTGTCCGCTCTGCGGCAGGTCTGAGGACCCGGCCCCCGCGCTCCGAGAGGGCGGGGGTAAATTCGCGCCACCTCTCTTGACTGAAATTTCAGTCAGTGCCAGAGTGAGGCTCTGGCAGGGCGAACCCGCGGTAAGCGAAGCCCGCCCCTTCTCGCCCCCGCCGCGCCGCCCGAGCGCCCGCGCCACGCACCGTACGGCACCACCGCTCGCGGCCCCCGGCCCTCCGGCCCCATCCCCTCCCGTCTTCGGAGGAAGGACACCATGCCCCTGACCCCCACCGAGCGTGACCGGCTCCTGCTGTTCACCGCCGCCGAACTGGCCAGGGCGCGGCGCGCCCGCGGTCTCAAGCTCAACGTCCCGGAGGCCACGGCACTGATCGCGGACACCGTCTGCGAGGCGGCCCGCGACGGGCTCCGCCTCGCGGAGGCCCTGGAGCGCGGCCGTGGCGTCCTCGGCCCGGGGGATGTGCTCCCCGGCGTCGTGGACGTCGTGACCGAGGTGATGGTGGAGGCGGTCTTCGAGGACGGCAGCCGGCTCGCGGCCGTCAGTGAGCCCTTCGGGGCGTACGAGGCGGCCACCGCCGCGCCGGGAGCCGTACTGCCCGGCCCGGACCGGGCCGAGGCCCCCGTACCCGCCGTCACCCTCGCGGTCCGCAACACGGCCGCCGTGCCGGTGAGTGTGACCTCGCACTTCCACTTCTTCGAGGCGAACCCGCGCCTGGACTTCGACCGGGCCGCCGCCTACGGGATGCGGCTCTGCGTACCGGCCGGCTCCTCCGTACGCTTCGACCCCGGCGCGACCGTCCCGGCGGACCTCGTCCCGATGGGCGGCACGCGGATCGCCATCGGCTTCGCGGGCCTGGTCGACGGACCGCTCGACGCCCCCGGCGCCCGGGAGGAAGCCCTCCGCCGGGCGGCCGCCCTCGGCTACCTCGGCGTCCGCACCCCGGAAGAGGTCGCGCCATGAGCCGCCCGACCCGCCACGCCGACCACTGTGCGCCAGGCAGCCGGCACATCGACCCGCAGGAGTACGCGGCTGTCTTCGGCCCGCGTGCCGGGGACCGGGTGCGGCTGGGGGATTCGGGGCTGACGGTGCGGGTGGAGTCGGACGCGCAGAAGCCGGGGGACGAGTTCCTGGCCGGCTTCGGCAAGACGGCCCGGGACGGTCTGCACCTCAAGGCCGCCGCCGTCCGCGAGACCTGCGATGTCGTCGTCACGAACGTGCTCGTGATCGACGCCGTGCTGGGGATCCGGAAGGTGTCGATCGGTATCCGTGAGGGCCGGATCCACGCGATCGGGCGGGCCGGCAACCCCGACACCCTGGAGGGCGTCGACGTAGTCGTCGGCACCGGGACGACCATGATCCCGGGGGAGGGGCTGATCGCCACCGCCGGAGCCGTGGACACCCACGTCCACCTGCTGTCGCCGCGCATCATGGAGGCTTCGCTCGCGAGTGGAGTGACCACGATCATCGGGCAGGAGATCGGGCCGAGCTGGGGCGTCGGCGTGAACTCGCCCTGGGCCCTGCGCCACGGGTTCAGCGCCTTCGACGCGTGGCCGGTGAACATCGGCTTCCTGGCCCGGGGTTCCTCCTCGGACGCGGCGCCGCTGGTGGAGGCACTGGCCGAGGGCGGCGCCTCCGGGTTCAAGGTGCACGAGGACATGGGTGCGCACACCCGCGCCCTGGATACGGCCCTGCGGGTGGCCGAGGAGTACGACGTCCAGGTCGCCCTGCACAGCGACGGCCTGAACGAATGCCTCTCCGTCGAGGACACCCTCCGGGTGCTGGAGGGCCGGACCATCCACGCCTTCCACATCGAGGGCTGCGGCGGCGGGCATGTGCCGAACGTGCTCAAGATGGCCGGGGTGCCCAATGTCATCGGCTCCTCGACCAACCCGACGCTTCCCTTCGGCCGGGATGCGGTGGCGGAGCACTACGGGATGATCGTCTCCGTCCATGCCCTCAAGCCGGATCTGCCCGGTGACGCGGCGATGGCCCGCGACCGGATCCGGGCCGGGACCATGGGCGCGGAGGACGTCCTGCACGACCTGGGCGCCATCGGGATCACCTCATCCGACGCGCAGGGCATGGGCCGGGCCGGGGAGACCATCCGCCGCACCTTCGCCATGGCCGCGAAGATGAAGGGCGAACTCGGGCCCTTGGACGGTGACGGCGCGGGCGACGACAACGCGCGCGTGCTGCGCTACATGGCCAAGCTGACCATCAACCCGGCGATCGCGCACGGTCTGGCCCATGAGATCGGCTCCATCGAGGTGGGCAAGCTCGCCGACATCGTGCTCTGGCGGCCACAGTTCTTCGGCGCCAAGCCCCAGCTGGTCCTGAAATCCGGCTTCCCCGCCTACGGCGTCACCGGCGACCCCAACGCCGCCACCGACACCTGCGAACCCCTCGTCCTCGGGCCCCTGTTCGGCGCCCACGGTGCGGCGCCCGCCGAGCTCTCGGTGGCCTTCGTCGCCGCAGCGGCCCTCGGCGGCGACGCACTGCCGACCCGCCGGCGCCGCGTGGCCGTACGCGGCACCCGCGGCATCGGCCCCGGGGACCTGCTGCTCAACTCCCGCGTCGGCGCCGTCGACGTCGACGCCCGCAGTGGTCTTGTCACCCTCGACGGGGAACCCCTGCGCTCCGAGGCCGCCGACTCGGTCTCCCTCAACCGCCTGTACTTCCTCTGAGCCGTCTTCGCACGCCTTCACTCTTGACTGAAATTTCAGTCGGGTGTCAGACTCCGCCAACCAAAGAAATGAGACAGCTGATGGCTGATTTCCGTATGCCCGCCGAGTGGTCCGCGCACGAGGGCTGTCTGATGGCCTGGCCCACCCGCGAGGACCTGTGGGGCAGCGTGCTGGCCGAGGTGAAGGAGGAGTACGCCGCCGTCGCGCGGGCCGTCGCCGCCTTCGAGCCCGTCACGATGGTCGCCCCGCCCGGCCACGGAGCCGACGCCCGCGCCCACTGCGGGGAGGCGGGCGCGGGCGTCACCGTCATCGAACTGCCCCTGGACGACTCCTGGTTCCGGGACTCCGCCCCGCTGTTCGTCCTCGACGAGGCCGGCAACCGGGCCGGGGTGGACTTCCGCTTCAACGCCTGGGGCCGCAAGCACCACCCGTACGACGCCGACGACCGGATCAGCGGTCTCCTCCTGGACCACCTGGGCATCGACCGCATCGCCTCCGGCATGATCCTCGAAGGCGGTGCCCTGACGGTCGACGGCGAGGGCACGCTGATCACCACCGAGCAGTGCCTGCTCCACCCCAACCGCAACCCCGGCATGAGCCGCGAGGAGATCGAGGCCGAGCTCAAGGCCCGGCTCGGGGTCACCAAGGTCATCTGGCTGCCCTACGGGGGCCTGCTCGACACCGAGACCGACGGCCACGTCGACGGGGTCTGCGCCTTCGCCGCACCCGGCACCGTCGTCGTCTCCCTCCCCGACGACCCGAGCCACCCCGACTACGCCCGCATGCGCGCCAACCGCGCGGTGCTGGAGGCCAGCACCGACGCGCGCGGCCGCCGCCTGGAGATCATCGACGTACCGCAGACGGCCTTCACGGACCTCGCCGACGGCCGCATCGAGGTGTCCTACCTCAACTACTACATCGCCAACGGCGGTGTGGTCGTACCCGTCGCCGGGCTGCCCCAGGACGAGGACGCCCTCGCGGTCATCGCCACCGCCCACCCCGGCCGCAAGGTCGTCGGCGTCCGTGCCCTCGCCCTCGCCTTCGGCGGCGGCGGTATCCACTGCATCACCCAGCAGCTCCCCCTGCCCCGCCCGGCCGGGGCCGCCGCCCGCTGACCCGGATCCACCCGCCGTTCCCGGCGGACCGCCGCCCCGGCGGTCCGCCCGCTCCTTCCCCCGCATCCCTCACGGAACAGAGAGCGCGACGATGACCCCCTCACCCTCCCGTACGAGCAGACGGACCGGCCGGCCCCACCGCCCCCGCGGCCGCGCCGCGGCCGTCGCCACCGCCGTCCTGAGCTGCCTCGCCCTGCTCGCGGCCTGCTCCGGCCCGCCGAAGAACGACGCGGGCGCCGTCACCGACGTACGGCTCTCGACCTCCACGCCGCCCGCCCGCGGCGACATCGACTCCTTCACCTGGGCCGTCTACGCCGAACCGCCGACGCTCGACTACACGGTGGCCTTCGACTACCCGCAGAACACCATCCTCTCCAACGTGTGCGAAAGCCTGATGCGCTGGACCCCGGCGCTCACCACCGAGCCCGGTCTCGCCCGCCAGGCGACCAACCCGGACCCCACCACCTGGGTCTACGACCTGCGGCCCGGCGTACGCTTCCACGACGGCCGGGAGATGACCGCCGACGACGTGGTGTTCAGCCTCGGCCGCCAGACGGACCCCGAGAACGCCGCCGCCTGGGCCCAGGTCTTCCAGAACGTCGCCTCCGTCACCAAGACCGGCCCGCTCCAGGTCACCGTCACCCTCAAGAAGCCCGACTCGCAGTTCCCCCAGTACATGGCCACCGCCGCCGGGGTCGTCGCCTCCAAGGCGGGCATCGAGGCCGCCGGCAAGGACTACGGCACCACCGGCGGCCTCGCCTGCACCGGCCCCTTCCGGCTCGGCACCTGGAACAAGGGCCAGTCGATCGAACTGGAACGCTTCGACGGCTACTGGGGCACCAAGGCGAAGGCCGAGAAGGCCGTCTTCCGCATCCTCACCGACCCCTCCGCCCGCACCAACGCCATGCTCAGCGGCGAGGTCGACGGCGGCTACCTCATCCCCACCGAGAGCTACGCCCGGCTGCGCGCCGACGGCCCCGGCACCCTCTACTTCGGCGAGGGCCTGAGCACCGTCAACGTCAACGTCACCAATATGCAAGGCCCCCTCGGTGACGTCCGCGTGCGCCGCGCCCTGTCCCTCGCACTGGACCGCACCGGCTTCGTCAAGGCCGGACTCGGCGGGGCCGGCACCCCCACCAACTCCCTCACCACACGCGCCGCCTGGGCCGCCGCACCCGAACGCACCCTGAAAACCGCCTTCGACGGCCTGCCGCCCACCGGCCAGGACATCGAGCGCGCCAAGGCCCTCGTCGCGGAGGCCGGCGCCACCGGCAAGACCCTCACCGTGGCCACCAGCTCCATCGGCCAGGACGTCTCCCTCCTCGCCACCGCCGTCCAGGCGGCCGGCACCCGGATCGGGCTGGACATCCGGCTCAGGACGATCGCCCCCAACGCCTTCACCGCCCTGTTCACCGACCCGGCGGCGCGCGAGGGCATCGACATGTTCCCGCTCACCTACTACGACTCGATCACCGACCCGCTCGACCTGCTGGCGAACTTCAAGACCGGCGCCTACCTGAACTTCGCCGGATACAGCGACCCCGCCTACGACCGCCTCGTCGACCGGGCCACCGCCGCCTACGACACCGGGGCGCGCACGGACATCGAGGCCGAACTCCAGCGCCACGCCGCCGAGCAGCTGCTGTGGATCCCCGTCGCCGAATGGCCCACCGCGCTCTTCATGAACAAGAGGATCACCGGAGCCCCCACCACCATCGCCTACATGTACTACCCGTGGGCCGCCGACGTGGGGGCGGCGCTGTGAGCTTCGCCCGCTTCGCCGCGCGCCGGCTGGCGGAGATGGCCGTGACCCTGCTGGCCGCCTCGTTCGTCGTCTTCGGCGCCCTCTACCTGGCCCCCGGCAACCCGGCGAGCTTCCTGCTCGCCGGCCGGTCCGCCTCCCCGGAGGCGCTGGCCGCCGTCAGCGCCCAGTACCACCTGGACGATCCCTTCCTCGTACGCTACCTGCGCTGGCTCGGCGACGCCGTCCAGGGCGACTTCGGGCGCTCCCTCACCTACCGCACCGACGTGTCCCGGCTGCTCGCGGACCGGCTGCCCACCACCCTGCTGCTCATCGCCATGTCCCTCGTCGTGGTCGTCGCCGTCGGCCTCTTCCTCGGCCGGCTCGCCGCCGTCCGCGGCGGGGCCACCGACACGGCCGTGCTCGTCACCACCACCTTCGCCGTCGGCACCCCGTCCTTCGTCGCGGCCGTCCTGCTCCAGGGGCTGTTCGCCGTCCGGCTCGGCTGGTTCCCCAGCAGCGGGGCCGGCGACGGCTTCGTCGACAAGCTGTGGCACCTCACCCTGCCCGCCGTCGCCCTCGCCCTCTACCTGATCGGGATGCTGGCCCGCGTCACCCGGTCCGCGATGCTCGACGCCCTCGGCAGCGAGCACGTCACCGTCGCCCGCAGCCGCGGCGTCCCCGAACGCCAGGTCATCCGCCGCCACGTGTTCCGCAACTCCCTGGGCACCGTGCTCACCACCGGCGGCCTGATCGTCTCCACGCTGCTGGTGTGCACCATCCTCGTGGAGACCGCGTTCAGCGTCGGCGGCATCGGCCAGCTCCTCGAACTGTCCACCACCACCAAGGACTTCCCGACCGTCCAGGCCATCTCCCTGATCGTCGTCGCCCTCTTCATGGCCGTGAACCTCGTCGTGGACCTGCTGCTGCCCCTCGTCGACCCACGGGTCACCCTCGGAACCCGGAGCGCCGCCGCATGACCGCCGTCCTGACCCGCCGGCCCGGCCTCGCCCGGATCCGCGCCGCCGGCTCCCCGCTCCACCTCGTCTGCCTGGCCCTCGTCGGGCTGGTCGTCCTGGCCGCGCTGCTCGCACCCTGGCTCGTCCCCCACGACCCGAACGCCGTCGACCTCGGCAACGCCCTCGCCGCGCCCTCCGCCGCCCACCCGCTCGGCGCCGACTCCGCCGGACGCGACACCCTCTCCCGGCTGCTCCTCGGCGCCCGCACCTCCCTGCTCGGCCCGCTCGGCGTCGTCTTCTTCTCCACCGTCGCCGGAGTGGCCGTCGGCACCGCCGCCGCCTGGCGCGGAGGACGGCTGGACACCCTGCTGTCCCGCAGCACCGAGCTGGTCTTCGCCTTCCCCGGCATGCTGCTCGCCATCCTGATCATCTCGGTGTACGGGGAAGGGCTGGTCGCCCCGGTGATCGCGCTCGCCGTCGCCTACCTGCCGTACGTCAGCCGGCTCACCCGCTCCCTCGTGCTCGCCGAGCGCGCCCGCCCCTACGTCAGCGCCTACCAGGTCCAGGGCCACTCCGCGCTCCAGATCTGGCTGCGCCACGTCCTGCCCAATATCGCCCCCGTCGTCCTCGCCCAGTCCACCATCAACTTCGGCTACGCCCTGATGGACCTCGCCGGGCTGTCCTTCCTCGGCCTCGGCGTCCCCGCGCTGACCCCCGACTGGGGCCGCATGGTCTTCGACGGCCAGACCGCGATCCAGCACGGGTACCCGCTGTCCGCGATCCTGCCCTGCGCCGTCATCGTGCTGACCGTCGTCGCCTTCAACGTCGTGGGCGAACGCTGGGCCGACCGCGTCGCCAGGAGAGACCGATGAACGCCGCGCACCCCCTCGACATCCACGGGCTGCGGATCACCCTGCCCGGCACCGCCCGCCCCGTCCTCGACGGCGTCGACCTCACCGTCGCCGCCGGGGAGACCGTCGCCCTCGTCGGCGAATCCGGCTCCGGCAAGAGCCTCACCTCCCGCAGCGCGCTGCGCCTGCTGCCGCCCGGCGCGGCCGTCGAAGGCGCCGTCCGCGTCGGCGGCCGGGACGTCCTCACCCTGGACTCCGCCGGACTGCGGGCCGTGCGCGGCACCGCCGCCGCCATGGTCTTCCAGGACCCGCGGGCCGCCGTCAACCCGCTGCGCCGCATCGGTGACTTCCTCACCGAGGGCGTCACCCTCACCGGCGCCATGACCCGCCGCGAGGCCGACGCCCGCGCCGCGGAACTCCTCGCGGCCGTCGGCCTGGACACCGCCCTCCTGCGCCGGTACCCCGGCCAGGTCTCCGGCGGCATGCTCCAGCGGGTCGTCATCGCCGCGGCCCTCATGGGGGACCCGGCGCTCCTGCTGGCCGACGAGCCCACCACCGCGCTCGACGTCACCAACCAGGCCGAGGTGATCGCCCTCCTCGCGGGACTGCGCGCCCGCTTCGGCACCGGCCTGCTCTTCGTCACCCACGACCTCGACCTCGCCGCCGCCATCAGCGACCGGGTCTACGTCATGTACGCGGGCCGGATCGCCGAAACAGGCCCCGCCGAGGCGCTGTTCGCCCGCCCCCGGCACCCGTACACGGCCGCGCTGCTCGCCTCCACCCCGCGGATGGACAGCCCCGCGGGCCGGCTCGCCGCCATCGAGGGACAGCCGCCGGACCTGCGGGAACCGCTGCGCGGCTGCGCCTTCGCCCCGCGCTGCCCGTTCGCCACCGAGATCTGCGACCAGCGGGCGCCGGAGGCGTCCGCCGCCGCCGGCCGGCCGGAGCACCGGGCCGCCTGCCACCACAGCGACCGGCTCGAAGGGAGCACCATCGATGTCCGCTGAGCACGCCGCGACCGCCGCACCCGGCGGCACCGGGCCCGCCGCCGCCCCGCTGCTGGAGGTGAAGGGGCTGCGCCGCTCCTTCGGGGCCGTCCGCGCGGTGGACGAGGTGTCCTTCACCCTCCCCGAGGGCGGATCCCTGGGCATCGTGGGCGAATCCGGCTCCGGGAAGACCACCACCGCCCGCATCGTCGTGGGCCTGGACCGGGCCGACGCCGGGGAGGTCCTGGTCCGGGGCCGCGACCGGACCGCCCGCACCCGCGGCCGCGCCGCCCGGCTGGCACGGGCCCGGGAGGTGCAGATGGTCTTCCAGGACCCCTACCTCTCCCTCGATCCGCGCACCGGCGTCGACGCCGCGCTGCGCGAGACCCTGGCCCTGCACTTCCCCGGCCGCGACCACACCCGGCGGATCCGCGAACTGCTCGACCAGGTCGGCCTCGGCACCCGCGCCGCCGACGCCCTGCCCCGGCAGCTCTCCGGCGGCCAGCGCCAGCGCGTGGCCATCGCGCGGGCCCTCGCCGTGGAGCCGGCCGTGCTCGTCCTCGACGAGGCCGTCGCCGCCCTGGACGTGTCCGTGCAGGCGCAGATCCTCAACCTGCTGGCGGACATCCGGGAGCAGACGGGGATCGGCTACCTGTTCATCACCCATGACCTGGGCGTGGTCCGGTGCGTCACGGACGAGATCGTGGTGATGCGGTACGGGGCCGTGGTCGAGCGGGGGCCGACACGGCAGGTCCTGGCCGCGCCCGCGCATCCGTACACCCGGCTGCTGCTGGACTCCGTACCGCGTCCGGGATGGGACCCGGAGGCGATCGCGGCGGCCCGCCGGGCCCTGTGAGGCGGGGTCCGGCGGGGGAGTCTCAGGCCCCGGCGGCGAGGGTGCGGATCAGGGTGCGCAGCACCGGGCCCGGGTCCACCCCGGCCCCCAGGGACTCCACGGCCGCGAGCCCGTCCACGGCAGCGGCCACCGCCTCGCCGAGCAGGCGCGGGTCCACCCGCCCGCCCCGCTCGTCGGCCAGGACCTGGAAGAGGGCGATGAAGCAGTCGCGCCAGCGCCGGTACTCCTTCTCCAGGGCCTCCCGGACCCGGGGGTCGTGCAGCGCGTGCCAGTGCAAGGCCGAGTGGAGGTGGGAGAGTTCGGCGCCCTCGGGCCGGGAGAGCAGGGCCACGACCCGGTCGGCCCGCTCCGCGAAGGGCCCCGGTGCGGCGACCGCCTCCTCCAGCGGGAGGATCCACTCGGGGCGGATGTCGGTGACCACGGCCAGCACCAGATCGGTGCGGTCCTGGAAGTGGTAGTGGCACATCCCGTGCGAAACCCCGCTCAGGGAGGCCACGTTGCGGGTGGTGAACCGTTCGCCCATGCCGCCCGCCAGCAGGGTCCGGGCGGCGGCGATCAGCCGGGCCCGGGTCTGTTCGCCCTTCGCCGAGCGGCCCCGCCCGGCGGGCTCCGGGACGTCCTTCGCAGCTGCCATGGCGTCACTCTAACGAGCCCCCGCACCACCGGACCCGGCGATCCCCGATCCGCGCGGAGGGATCCTGTCCAAACTATTGACCGAGCGCTTGGTCAGTTTTAGGTTTCCGGTCGATCCCCCTCCGCCAGGGGGCAGTTGGACCACCCGGGACGACCCAGGAGCACCCGGGACCACCCAAGGAGACCCCTCATGAACGACCACGCAGCCAACCCGCCCGGCGCGGGCATGAACAGGCGCCGGTTCCTCACCGCGGCCGGCCTCACCGCCGCCACCGCCGCCACCGCCGCCCTCGCCGCGTCCGAGGGACGGGCGGGCGCGGCGCCCCGGCCCGCCGCGGCCGCCGGGACCTTCCGCGCACCGATCGAGGACGTCCGGCACACCCGCACCTGGATGGCCTGGCCGGACAGCAGCTCCATCTGGGGCAGCGCGCTCTCCGGGGTGCAGGCGGACATCGCGCTCATCGCCCGCACCATCGCCAAGTACGAGCCCGTCCACCTCTGCGCCAACTCCGCGAGCGCGGCCCGCGCCCGCTCCCTGTGCGGCTCCACCGTCACCGTCCTCACCACCATCCCCGTGGACGACTGCTGGATGCGCGACACCGGCCCCGTCTTCCGCACCGACGGGACCGGCGGTCTCGACGCCGTCGGCCTGAGCTTCAACGGCTGGGGCAGGAAGCAGACCCACTCCCGCGACGCCCTCGTCGCGGGCCGGATCGCCGCGCACGTCGGCGTGCCCTTCACCGTGGCCGGACTGGTCGGGGAGGGCGGCGCCGTCGAACAGGACGGGGCGGGCACCCTCATGGCCACCCGCAGCAGCCTGGTGAACTCCAACCGCAACCCCGGCAAGTCGCAGGCGCAGATCGAGGCCGCGCTGCGCACCGCCTACGGCGCCTCGAAGGTCATCTGGTTCGACGGGGTCTACGGCCAGGACATCACCGACGACCACGTCGACGCCACCTCCCGCTTCCTCGCCCCCGGCAGGGCCCTCGTCCAGATGCCGCTGGCCTCGGACAACGACGTCTACGCCAAGGACGCCCGGCAGCAGTTCCAGATCCTGTCCGGCTCCACGACCGCGTCCGGCGCCCCGATCGCGGCCGAGAAGCTCCAGGGCCCCGACTACTACAAGATCCGCTCCAGCAATCCGGACTTCCTCGCCTCCTTCGCCAACTACTACGTCTGCAACGGCGCCGTCATCTCGGCCCACTTCGGCGACACCCGGGCGGACACCGCTGCCAAGGCCACCCTGGCGCGGCTCTTCCCGGGCCGGGTGATCGAGCAGCTGAACATCGACCGCCTCGGCACGGGCGGCGGCGGCATCCACTGCGTCACCCAGCAGCAGCCCGTGCCGTAACGGCGGCCGTCCGCGGGGCTGTTCAGCCGCCCCGGCCCGCGAGGTGATCGGCCAGCGCCTCGTGGGTCAGGTGCAGCCCGGCCCGCAGCACCGCGTCGTGCCGGGTCGGGTGGGCCGCGCGGTGGGCGCGGTCCAGGGCCCGGGCCCGGTCGAGCTCCGCCGCCGAACCGGCCCCGCGCAGGGCCGAGTCCAGGGCCCGCGCGGTGGCCCGCACCAGCGGGGCCAGGTCCCGCAGCGCGGCATCGGTCCCCGCCGGGCCCGGACCGGTGCCGCGGCCGCGGTCCCGCAGCTCCTCGGTGAAGTACTGGAGGGTGAGGGCGCTGCGGGCGGCGAGCGTCAGCCGCTCACCGAGCCCGCCGGGCGGCCGGGCCGCCCGGCGGCGCAGCGGGCCGAACGGCGCGAACGGCCGGAACAGCGCCCGCACCTGACCCTCGGCCCGCTCGAACGCCGCCCGGCACACCTGCGGCCCCGACCACAGCAGGCCGTCGCCGGGCGCCGCGGGCGGTCCGCCGCCCCCGGCCATCCCGGTGGCGATCCCGTCGAGCAGGCCGACGACCCCGCTCCGGTAGGAGTCGAGCCCCTCCGCCGCCGAGCGGTAGGGGTCCGGCGGCCAGAGCAGCGGCCCCAGCAGCACCACCACCGCGATCCCGACCGCGCTCTCCAGCAGCCGGGCCAGCGGATAGCCGGGCAGCGCCGTGGCGTAGACGACGAGGGCGGTGATGAGGACCTGCTGGTTGGGCGGACCGCCCCGGCCCAGCAGGTACATGCCCGCGCAGCCGCAGACCAGCACCGCCAGGAACGACAGCGAGGACGGCGGCAGCCAGCGCAGCACGAGCGTGCTCAGCACCACCCCCGCGGCCACCCCGGCGAGCCGTTCCCGGGCCAGGCGCGGGGCGGCGTACACGTCCTCGCGCAGGATCAGTACGGCCGGCAGCGCGGCCGGGACCGGAAGGGTGCTCGTGCCCCACCACAGGCACAGGTACCAGGACACCGCGGCGCACACGGCCAGCCGGGCGGCGGACCGGAACCGCGCGCCGGGGGAGAGGCCCCGCGCGGCGGCGGCGACCGCACCGGGCAAGGCGGACAGAGCGGACAGGGCGGGCATGGCGGACATCGTAGATCCGCCGGACCGCCGCGGGCCGCCGCCTCAGACCCCCGCGGGCACCGCGCCGCGCGCCGTCGCCAGTTCCTCCAGCCGCTCCAGCCGCTCCCGGGTGGTGGCGTCCAGCGGTACGTACGACACCAGCCGGGCCCCCGTGCCCGGTCCGAGCCACAGCGTGGTGTGCTCCACGTGCAGCAGCCCCACATGGGCGTTGCGGATGTACTTCGACTTCGAGCTCTGCCCGATCACCTCGTGCCGGGCCCACACCGCCCGGAACTCCGCGGACGCCGCCTCCAGCCGGGCCAGCAGCGTCGTCCACGCGGGCTCCGTCAGATGCCCGGCCATCGCCGCCCGGAACTTCGCCGCCATCAGCCGGTGCGTGCTCGGCAGGTCCACCACCGCCGCCCGGAACTCCGGGTCGGTGAAGGCCAGCCACATGCAGTTGCGGTCCTCCGGCCGCACCCCGGCCAGATCCCGCAGCAGCATCCCGTAGGAGGCGTTGTGCGCGAGGATGTCGTAGCGGCTGTTCTGCACGGACACCGGGATCGGCCCCAGCTGGTCGATCATGGTGCGCACGGCCGGGGTCACGCTCGGGCACTCCGTCGGCGGCGCCGGGTCCCGGCCGCCCGCCAGCGCGAACAGGTGCGCGCGCTCACTGGCGTCGAGCAGCAGCGCCCGCGCCACCGCGTCCAGCACCTGGGCCGACACCTGGATGTCCCGCGCCTGCTCCAGCCACGTGTACCAGGTCACGCCCACCGAGGACAGGTGCGCCACCTCCTCGCGGCGCAGCCCCGGCGTCCGCCGGCGCGGGCCGCGCACCAGCCCGACCTGCTCGGGAGCGATCCGCTCGCGGCGGTTGCGCAGGAACTCGGCCAGCTCGTGACGGCGCACCTCGCCTCCGGGGGCGGGGGCGCCGGCGGGCGCGTTTCCAGGGGCCACGATGGTCATGCTCCCAGCCTGCCGCACCGCGGATCCTGTTGCCAGGTGGTCCTGGTACCCGGATAAGGACACTCTGGTACCCGTCTCGCGCGGGGGCGACCGTCGAGGGGTGACAGACATCCGAGTACGCACCCCCGCCGCGCCGGCCGTTCCCGCGGCCCCGCCCGCTCCCGCCCTCCTGGGCGGGCCGGGCCTGTTCACCGTCCTGCTGGGCGCGGCCCTGCCCCTGATCGACTTCTTCATCGTCTACGTCGCGCTGCCGTCCATCGAGCACGACCTCGCCGCCGGACCGGCCCTGCTGGAGCTGGTCGTCGGCGGCTACGGCGTCGCGTACGCCGTCCTGCTCGTGCTCGGCGGGCGCATCGGCGACAGCATCGGCCGCCGCCGGCTCTTCCTCATCGGCATGGCCGCCTTCGGCATCACCTCACTGGCCTGCGGGCTCGCCCCCGACGCCTGGAGCCTGGTCGCCGCCCGCGTCGCCCAAGGCGCGGCCTCGGCGCTGATGCTGCCGCAGGTGCTCGCCACCATCCAGGCCACCACCGAGGGCCCGCGCCGGGCCAGGGCCATGAGCCTCTACGGGGCCACCGCGGGCCTGTCCATGGTCGCCGGGCAGATCCTCGGCGGGGTGCTCGTCGCCGCGGACCTCGCCGGGACGGGCTGGCGGGCGGTGTTCCTCGTCAACGTGCCCGTGGTGCTGCTGGGGCTGGTCCTGGCCGTGCGCACCGTCCCGGAGACCCGGGCCGGCCGGGCCGCGGCCGTGGACGTACCGGGCACCCTGCTGCTCGCGCTCTCGCTGGTGTCGCTGCTGCTGCCGCTGACCGAGGGCCGGGCCGCCGGATGGCCGCTGTGGACCTGGGTCTCGCTGGGCGTGTTCCCGCTGGCCGCCGCCGGGTTCTACCTCGTCGAGCGGCGGGCGGACCGGCTCGGCCGCTCCCCGCTGCTGCCGCCGAGCCTGCTGCGGCTGGAGTCGCTGCGGCGCGGGCTGGCGCTGCTGCTGCCGTTCTCGGCCGGGTTCAGCGGGTTCATGTTCGTGCTGGCCGTGACCCTGCAACAGGGCCTCGGCATGGGCCCGGTGCGGGCGGGGCTGACGCTGGTGCCGATGGCCGTGGCCTTCTTCGGGGCCTCACTGGCCGGGCCGCGCCTGGTCACCCGCTTCGGGAGCCGGATCGTCACCGCCGGAGGCGTGCTCCAGGCGGTGGGCATCACCGTGCTGCTGGCCACCCTGCGGTACGGCTGGCCGGACCTCGGCCCGGCCGTGCTCGCCCCGGGGGTGTTCCTCGCGGGGCTGGGGCAGGGGCTGCAACTGCCCGTGCTGCTGCGGCTGATGATGTCCGACGTACCCGCGGACCGGGCGGGCGTGGGCAGCGGGGTCATGATCACCGCCCAGCAGTCGTCCCTGGCGCTCGGCGTCGCCACCCTGGGCAGTCTCTTCCTCGCCCTGGTCCCGGCGGCCGGTCTGCGGGACGCGGCGGTGGCCACCCTGCTGGTGCAGCTCGCGCTGATCGCGCTGACGGTGCTGCTCAGCCGCCGCCTTCCCCGCATGCGCTGAGCGGCATGCGGGGAAGGACACCGGGGCGGCCGCGGAGGGACGCCCGGAGGCCGCCCCGGGGATCGGGGTGTCGGCTCAGCCCGCGGCGAGGAGCGTGAGCGTGTCGATCACACGGTTGGAGAAGCCCCACTCGTTGTCGTACCAGGCGACGACCTTGACGTGGCGGCCGTCGACGCGGGTCAGCTCCGAGTCGAAGATGGACGAGGCGGGGTTGCCCGTGATGTCGGCGGAGACCAGCGGGTCCTCCGAGTACTCCAGGACACCGGCCAGCGGGCCCTCGGCCGCCGCGCGGTACGCCTCCAGGATCTCCTCGCGGGTGACCTCGCGGGAGACGGTGGTGTTCAGCTCCACGATGGAGCCCACCGGGACGGGCACGCGGATCGAGTCGCCGGACAGCTTGCCGTCGAGCTGCGGCAGCACCAGGCCGATGGCCTTCGCGGCACCGGTCGAGGTCGGCACGATGTTCACGGCGGCGGCGCGCGCACGGCGCGGGTCGCGGTGCGGGCCGTCCTGCAGGTTCTGCTCCTGCGTGTAGGCGTGCACGGTCGTCATGAAGCCGTGCTCGATGCCGGCCAGCTCGTCCAGGACGGCGGCCAGCGGGGCCAGCGCGTTGGTCGTGCAGGAGGCGTTCGAGACGATCGTGTGCACGGCCGGGTCGTAGGCGTCGGTGTTCACGCCGTACGCCAGCGTGACATCGGCACCGTCGGACGGCGCGGAGACCAGCACCTTGCGGGCGCCCGCCTTGAGGTGGGCGCGGGCCGCCTCGGCGGACGTGAACCGGCCGGTGGCCTCCAGCACGATGTCGACACCGAGGTCGGCCCACGGCAGCTGCTCCGGCTCGCGCTCGGCGAGCACCGTGATGCGGCGGCCGTCCACGACGAGGACGTTGCCCTCGACGGTCACCGGGCGGCCGAGGCGGCCGGAGGTGGTGTCGTAGGCGAGGAGGCGGGCCAGGGTCTTCGGCTCGGAGAGGTCGTTGACGGCCACGACCTCCAGGTCGGTGTCGCGTTCCAGCAGCGCGCGCAGCACGTTGCGTCCGATGCGGCCGAATCCGTTGATGGCAATGCGAGTCATGAGCGTCCCTTTCGTTCGCCCTCAGCCTCGCTCCGGCCCGACGCCCGCGACAGCGGCGAGATCGCCATGGTTCGCAAGTATCCCGCCACCCGGTGGCGGGGCCGCTCACTCGCCCTTGGTGAAGGTCCGCCGGTACTCGGTGGGGGTGGTCCCGAGGATCCGCTGGAAGTGCAGCCGCAGATTCGCCCCGGTGCCCAGCCCCACGTCGGCCGCGATCTGCTCCACACTGCGCTGGGAGCGTTCCAGCAGCTCACGGGCCACATCGATGCGCGCCCGCATCACCCACTGCATCGGCGTGTAGCCGGTGTCCTCGGCGAACCGCCGCGAGAACGTGCGCGGCGAGACCCCCGCGTGCTGCGCCAGCGACTCCAGGGTCAGCGGATCACCGAGCCGGTGCAGCGCCCACTCCCGGGTGGCCGCGAACCGTTCGCCCAGCGGCTCCGGCACACTGCGCGGCACGTACTGCGCCTGGCCGCCGCTGCGGTAGGGGGCGGCGACCAGCCGCCGGGCCGCGTGGTTCGAGGCGGCCACGCCCAGGTCGCCGCGCAGGATGTGCAGGCACAGGTCGATACCGGAGGCGGCCCCGGCCGAGGTCAGGACACTGCCCTCGTCCACGAAGAGCACGTTCTCGTCGAGCCGGATCCGCGGATGTTTCGCCGCGAGCGCCCGCGCGTAGTGCCAGTGCGTCGTGGCCCGCTTGCCGTCGAGCAGCCCGGTCGCGGCGAGCGCGAACGCGCCCGTGGAGATGGCCGCGAGCCGCGCGCCCCGCGTATGCGCGGCGATCAGCGCCTCGACCACCGCCGCCGGCGGATCCTCCCGGTCCGGGAACCGGTAGCCGGGTACGAAGACCACATCGGCCCAGGCCAGCGCCTCCAGCCCGTGCGTCACGTGGTACGAGAGGCCGTCCCCGCCGGTCACCAGCCCGGGCGCCGCCCCGCACACCCGCACCTCGTACGGCATGCTCGCGCGGGTGGTGAACACCTGCGCCGGAATCCCGACGTCGAGCGGTTTCGCGCCCTCCAGGACGAGGACGGCGACGCGGTGGAGACGGGAGGCTGGCACGCCGACCAGGGTACGGTCGCGGGCCGCCCGCGGACGAAGCCCGGGGGCGGGGCCCCGGGGCGGGGGCTCCGCCCGGCCCGGCTCGTGGGCCGGTGACCCCGGTCGTACGGTGGAAGGAGCAGGAGGCGCGCCCCGGCGACCGGGCGCAGCCCGGCTACCCCCCACCGGAAGGCAGGTGCGTCCCATGCGCACGTCGACCCGTATCGCCGGTGTCCTCACCGGTCTGACCCTCGCCCTCGGCGGCGCGGCCTTCATGGCCCCCGCCGCCCACGCCGATGTCACGGCCTGCATCAACCAGGTCGAGCGCGAACTGCGGGGCGGCGAGGCCCCGGACTACGTCCGGATGGCCTGCTACGTCGGCCTGACCGGCGAGCACACCCAGTGCGTGTCCGGCCTCACCGAGGGCGGTGTGACCAACGGGACGGCGGTGACCGCCTGCCGTGTCGCCCCCGACTGACCGGCCGTCAACTCCCCTCGGCGTGCTGCTGCCCCCGCCTCGACCGAGGCGGGGGCAGCAGCACGGACGGGCCGGGTGCCGGCTACCGCTGCTCCGGAGGCGGCGGGTCGGAGCGCCGCAGCTGGTCGTTCAGCTTCTGCTGGGCCGTGTCCACCTGGCTCTGGTACTTGTTCTGGGTCCGCGCGTCGAAGGCGTCTCCCGCCTTCTCCACGCCCTGGCTGGCCTGGTCCTCGTGACCGCGCAGCATCTGCTTGAGCTTGTCGAGCATCGACATGCCTGTTCTCCTCGATCGGGAACGAACGACCCATCCAGCATGGACCCGTCCGGCCGCGACCGCTCGCGGAGCGCCCGCCGACCGGGCCGGATAGCGTGGCAGCGGGGGTGGACGGGAAGAACCGCGGACCGACGGAAAGGGCGGGCGATGGCCGGTCAGGACCCCGCCGCTCAGGACCCCGCCGCCGCGCCGCCGCCCGCGCCGCCGCGCCGCGTGCTCGGCACCCGTACGGCCGTGGCCCTCACCGTGGCCGTCCTCGTCGCCGCCAACCTCGCCGTGCACCGCTGGTCCGGCGCCTGGGGCCTGCTGACCTCCGTCGTGGTCAGCGGCGCCCTGATCGGCGTACTCCGTCTGGCGGGCGGCACCCGCGCCGATCTGGGCCTGGCCCCCGGCACCCTGGCCCGGGGCGCCCGCTGGGCGCTGGCCCTGGCGGGGCTCGTCGCCGTGGTCTATCTGGCCGGGGCGCTGCTGCCCGTGACCCGCCCGCTGTTCGAGGACCGCCGGTACGCCGCGATGGGCGGCGGCGAGGTGCTGCTGCGGGCCTTCGTCCTGGTGCCCGTCGGCACGGTCCTGCTGGAGGAGACCGCCTTCCGCGGGGTGCTCTACGGGCTGGTGGCCCGGGAGCGCGGTCCGCTCCGGGCGACCGCGGTGTCGAGCCTGCTCTTCGGGCTGTGGCACGTGCTGCCGTCGCTGCACCTGGCCGCCGCCAAACCCGCCGTGGGCGGCGTACTCGGCGCGGCGGGGGCCGTGGTGGGGGCCGTGCTGTTCACGGCGGCGGCGGGCGTCCTCTTCTGCGAGCTGCGCCGCCGCAGCGGCAGCCTGCTCGCCCCGATGGGCCTGCACTGGGCGGTCAACGCCTTCGGCTACCTCGTCGGCTATCTGCTGCGCTGACCCGGCCGGGGACCGGTTCCCCCGCGGGCTCACTCGCTCGGCGAGACGATCTCCTTGAGCCGGTCCAGGTCCTGCGCGGTGAAGCCCTCGGGCCGCATCGTGGAGTTCCAGGCGTCCACATAGGCCGCCTTGTAGGTGTGGCCGTGCCCGTCCGGCACCCCCGTGGAGAACGGCAGGTCGGCGGTGACCTGCCAGAAGGTCACGAAGGGGATCCAGAACATGCCGCCCAGCACGTCCGCGCCGGGCTTCTCGCGGATCCAGTCCGGCTCGGACAGCGCCAGCCGCGGGCTCCACCAGACGATCGGGTCGGAGGGGTGCAGCAGGTACAGCACCCGCGTGCCCTCCCACGGCCGGTCCACGGGGGTGATCCCGGTGGCCGGGTCCTCGCTGAACCGCACGGTCCGGCCCTCCCGGTAGACGGGCTCGATCTCGGGGCTGCCCGGGTCCCGCTGGTCGCTGAACTCGCGGAAGAGGGTGTTGAAGTTGGGCGGCCCCGCGAACACCGTGCCGGCCGTCCGGTTGCGCAGGTCGTACTCCCCGCTGAACGCCGTCTCCCCGCCGAAGGAGCCCAGGCTCTCGCCCGCCACGAACAGCCGGGGCCGCTGGTCCTGGGGGAGCTTGGACCAGGTGTCGTAGACCGCGTCGAACAGCTCCCGCCCGGCCTCGCGGGCCTTGGACTGGTCGACCAGGTACGACAGCCACGACGGCAGGTACGAATACTGCATCGCCACGCTCGCCGCGTCCCCGTCGGCGAGGTACTCGAAGGAGTCCACGGCGGCGGGATCCACCCAGCCGCTGCCCGTCGTGGTGATCACCAGCAGGTTCTCGCGCCGGAAACCACCGGCCCGTTCGAGATCGGCGACGGCCCGCGCCGCCCTGCTCTCCGCCGTGTCGGCGGTCGCCAGCCCGGCGTAGGCCCGGATCGGCTCCTGCGCCGTACGGCCGGTGAACGCGCCGATCTCCCGCGCCGTCGGCCCCATGCCGGTGAAGGCCCGGCCCTGCCGGCCCAGCGAGTCCCACGGCACCAGGGAACCGGGCCCGCCCGAACGCAGCACCGACACGGGCTGGTGCGCGCCCTCCGGGGTCTCCGTATCGCGTACGGAGAACGCCTCGTTCGCGGCGTTGACCACCCCGCCCAGCAGCAGCCCGGAGAACGCCGCCCACGCCAGCCCCGCCACCAGCATCCAGCCGACCACCCGCGCCGCCCGCGCACCGATCCAGCGCCCCAGCAGCCGGGCCGCCGCATGGTAGACGGCCCGGATCCCGCGCCCGGCCAGGAGCAGCAGCAGGAACACCGCCGCGGCGATGAACGGGCAGGCGACGGCGGTGGCCACGTTGTAGTCGGTGACGCCCATCAGCGTGCGGATCCCGTGCTGCCAGTACTGGCCCAGCCCGAACGCCAGGCCGAACAGCGGCACCGCGCACACCAGCAGCACCTGCCAGGACCGGCGCGAGGGGGTGCGCGCCTCCCGGTCCGCGAACGCCCGCCACACGTAGGCCGCGACAACACCCAGCCCATAGCCGATGGCCGCGCTGATCCCGCAGATCAGACCCTGGAGCACACCGCCGCGCGGCAGCAGCGACGGGGTGAACGACAGGCACGCCAGCAGCAGCGCGCCCCAGCATCCCGGCAGCGTGAGCCGGGGCCGGCGGCGCCGGGGCGGCGCCGGTTCCTCGGCAGGGGGTTCCGGCGGGGGAGAGGCCATGTCACACCTCCGGGGGCCATGGTCCCAGGGCCCGCCGCGCCCCGCCATCGGAGCCCCGGCCCGTGGCGGACGTGCCGCGCGCGGGCCGCCTCCGTAGCCTGGGACCGGTGCCCGACATCCGTCCGGCGTCGGGCGAACGGCGGGAGGTCCGAGGATGAAGGGACGCTGGGCCGCACGGCTGGCCCTGCTCGCCGGCGCGGCGGCGCTCGTGGTGCTGGTGCTCTTCGCCGGCCTCGCCAGCCTCCTGCTCATGGCGGTGGGCTGGGCCGGGCTGGTGGCCACCGGGGCGGGCGTCTGGTGGATGCTCACCCACACCGGATGGCTGCGCGCCCTGGCCGCCCTGCTGGTGGTCGGCGCGCCGCTCGCCGTGCTGTTCCTGTACAGCTCCGCCGGGCTGCTGTGGGTGGTCCTGCTCTCGGCCGCCCTGTGGGCCCTGGCCGTGGCCGCGGGCCGGGCCGCCCTCGCCGACGGCGACGCGCGCGGTATGCCGGAGCGCCGTACCGCCCGCCCGCGAAGGCCGTTCCTCATCATGAACCCGCGCTCCGGCGGCGGGAAGGTGGGCCGGTTCGACCTGGCCGAACGGGCCCGGAAGCTGGGCGCGGAGGTGTACGTACTGGACCCGGACCGGCCGCGCGATGTCGCCGAACTGGCCCGGCAGGCCGTCCGCGACGGCGCCGACCTGCTCGGCGTCGCGGGCGGCGACGGCACCCAGGCGCTCGTCGCCGCCGTGGCCGTCGAACACGGCCTGCCCTTCCTGGTGATCAGCGCCGGCACCCGCAACCACTTCGCCATGGACCTCGGCCTGGACCGCAAGGACCCCGCCACCTGCCTGGACGCCCTCACCGACGGTGTCGAACTCCGCGTGGACCTCGGCTACCTGCACGCGGGAGGCCCGCCGGAGCGCACCCCGGGCCGCGTCTTCGTCAACAGCGCCTCCTTCGGCGTGTACGCGGAGGTCGTGCAGAGCCCCGCCTACCGCGACGACAAGGTCCGCACCACCCTGGAGCTGCTGCCGGACCTCCTCAGCCACGACAGCGGCGCGCGGCTGACCGTCCGCGCCGGCTCCGTCACCCTGGACGGCCCGCAGGCCGTGCTGGTCAGCAACAACCCCTACCAGCGCGGCGACACGGCCGGCCTGGGCCGCCGCGAGCGGCTGGACTCCGGCGAACTGGGCGTCCTCGGCGTGGAGGTGACGGGCGCCGCCGACGCCGCCGACCTGCTGGTGCGCGGCGGCCAGGGCCGCGGCCTGACCGAGCTCAGCATCCGGGAACTCGTCGTCGACGCCGACGCCCCCGAGATCCCGGTCGGCGTCGACGGCGAGGCCCTGACCCTGGCCACCCCCGTGCACTGCCGCATCGCCCCCCGCGCCCTGCGCGTCCGGGTGCCCCGGCACCGCCCGGGGGTGCCGCGCAGCGCGCCCCCGATGGACTGGCGCCGCGTACGCACCATGGCGCTGACGATGGGACGGGCGGCGGCCGGACACCGCTCGGGCTGAGCCGCGGACGGCTCATTCCGGCGGTCCGGCGGGATCCCCGGGGGAGGACCAGCGGGCCCCGGTGCGCAGCCGGTAGGCGGCGACGGCGGCCTCCACGGTGGGGAAGAAGTGGCGCGGGTCGATGGTGCGGGTGAGGCCGTACCGCTCGATCTTGCGGCGTACGGGGTCCTTGAGCTCGGCGAACACCAGGTGCACGCCCTCGGCGTTCAGCTCCTCGTCGAGGTCCTCCAGGACATCGGCGGCGGTGGTGTCCACATCCGTCATGGGCTCGGCCGCCACCACGATCCAGCGCGGCCGGGGGTCCGCGGCCGCCAGTCGCCGGACCGCGTCGCGGAAGGTCTTGGCGTTGGCGAAGACCAGCGGGGCGTCGAACCGGTGGATCACCAGCCCCGGCAGCCGCTGCGCGCCCGGGTACGAGCGGACGTCGTGGTAGCCCTCCAGCCCGGGCACACGCCCCAGCACGGTGCGGTACGGCCACCAGGTGCGCCGGAAGACATTGAGCACGGACAGCGCCACGGCGATGGCGATGCCCTGGAGCACCCCCAGCAGGGCCACTCCGGCGAAGGCGGCGCAGCACAGCAGGAACTCCGCCCGCCGCTGCCGCCACAGCCGCACCGCCCCCGGGATGTCCGCCAGCGACAGCGAGGCGGTGATGACCACGGCGGCCAGGGCGGGCTGCGGCAGATCGCGGAACAGGGCCGGGGCCAGGACGAGCATGAGCACGATCAGCACCGCGCCCACCACCCCGGTGAGCTGGCTGCGCGCCCCGGCCCGCTCGGCCACCGCCGTACGGGAGCCACTGGTGCTGACGGGGAAGCCCTGGAACAGCGCGGCGGCCAGATTCGCGGCGCCGACGCCCGCCATCTCCTGGTTGCCGCGCACCTCCTGGCCCGTACGGGCCGCGAACGCCGAGGCGTTGGAGATGGTGTCGGCCAGGGACACCAGGGCGATGCCCAGCGCGCCGGCCAGCAGCGGCCCCAGGTCCGCGAGCCGCACCTCGGGGACGGTGAACGGCGGGAAGCCCTCCGGCAGCACCCCGACCAGGCCGACCCCGTGTTCGCCCAGGTCGAAGGCGGAGACGGCGGCGATCGCCAGGACCACCATCACCAGCACCGCGGGCACCTTCGGCAGGAACCGCTGCAGCACCAGGACCACGGCGATCCCGCCCAGCCCGACGGCCGCCGCCGCGGGCACCACCGCCCCGTCCGCGAGCCCCCGTACGAGCGCCGCGCACTCACCGATCAGGTTGTCGGCCTCGACCCCGAAGCCCAGCAGCTTGGGCAGCTGGCCGATCAGGATGGTCAGGGCCAGGCCGTTCATGTAGCCGATCATCGTCGGCTTGGAGACCAGGTCCGCGATGAACCCGAGCTTCGCCACCGAGGCCAGGATCATCACCGCCGCCACCATGACCGCGAGCATCGACGCCAGCGCGACGGCCCGGCCCGGGTCCCCGTCCGCGGCCACCAGCGGCAGCACCGACGCGGCGATCATCGGCCCGAGCGCGGAGTCCGGGCCCAGCACCAGGATCCGGGAGGGCCCGAACACCGCGTAGCCGAGCAGGCAGAGCACGGTGGTGTACAGGCCGGTGATGGCGGGCAGCCCGGCCAGTTCGGCGTAGGCCATGCCCTGCGGCACCAGCAGCGTGGTCAGCACGACCCCCGCGACCAGGTCCTTGGCCAGCCACTCCCGCCGGTAGCCGGCCACCGCCGCGACCCCGGGCAGGGCCCGCAGCCGGGAAGGGGCCCACCGGCCGGACCCCCGTGTGCTCACGGCCCCGCCTCCCTCAGGCGGCCCGCGACCGGCGGGCGAGGAGCTTGCCCAGTTCCCAGACGAGCAGCAGCGCGACGGCGGACAGCACGGCCCAGCCGAACTGCCCCGCGTCGATGTCGGTCGTACCGAGCATGCGCCGGAAGCCGTCCATCTGGGTGGCCATCACCGCGAGCACGAACTGCGCCAGCGCCGTCCAGTTCATCTGCTTGCTGTCGAAGGCGGAGGTCGTCAGCACCGACTCCGTCTCGCTGCGGCATTCGAACGCGGCCACGATCAGGCACAGCGCGAAGGCCGTGAAGGCCACCGACCGCCCCACCTCGACGCTGCCGAAGTGGGACCGGCCCAGCTCGATCAGGCCGAGCAGGACGATCGTGATCGCCAGCCCGCCCAGCCCCACCGTGAGCAGCACCGACCGGGTCAGCACGGACTCCCCCCGGGGCCTCGGCCGGCGCCGCATCAGCCCCGGGCTCTCCCGGTCGAAGCCGAGCGCGAAGCCGAAGGAGGCGTTCACGACGAAGTGGATCCACAGCACCTGCGGCGGGGTGAAGGGCTCACCCGCCGCGATGTTGAACACCGTCGCCCCGAGGAAGGTCAGCACGAAGGTGACCAGCAGGAGCAGCACGAACCGGATGTACTTGGTGAGGTTGTCGTAGATCGTCCGGCCCTGCTCCACGGCGTAGACGATCGTCGCGAAGTTGTCGTCGGAGAGGATCATGCGGCCGGCGTTCTTCGCCACGTCCGTCCCGCTGCCCATCGCGATACCGATGTCGGCCGCCTTGATGGCGGGCGCGTCGTTGACCCCGTCCCCGGTCATCGCCACGACCTCGCCCTTCTTCTTGAGCGTGTCGGCCAGCAGCACTTTGTGCTCCGGCGCCACCCGCCCCACCACGCCGATCGCGTCGATCCGGGCCAGCCGCTCCTCCTCGCTCAGCGCCGCGAAGTCGGCGCCGAGCACGGCCTCCCCGGGGATGCCGATCTGCCGGGCGATCGCCGCGCCCGTCGTGACGTCGTCGCCGGTGACCAGGCGCACCCGGATGTGCGCCGCCCGCGCGTCGGCCACCGCCGCCTTCGCCTCCTCGCGGGGCGGGTCCACCATGCCCACCAGGCTGCTCATCCGCAGCTCCGTGACGTACGCGAGCAGGTCGCCCGCCGGATCGAAGCCGGCCGGGTCCAGATCACGCGTGGCCGCGGCCATCACCCGGCGGCCCTCGCCGCCCATCCGCTCGCTCTCCTCCTGCGCGCGGCGGCGCAGCGCGGCGTCCCACGGGACGGTCCCGCCCGCCGCGAGGGCCGTGGCCGCCCGGCCCATCACCGCCGGGGCCGCGCCCTTGACGAAGCAGCGCACGACCTCGCGCCCGTCGGCGTCGGTGGCCGCGTGGAAGGTGGCCATCAGCTTGTAGCCGGGGTCGAAGGGCAGGGTGGCCAGCCGGGGGAGGGCGTCGCGGGTGGCCTCGGTGTCCAGACCGGCCTTGTGCGCGAGGACGAGCAGCGCGCCCTCGGTGGGGTCCCCGACCAGCTCGCCGCCCACCAGCCGGGCGTCGCTGGCCACCACATAGGGCAGGATCGCGTCCTCGATGCCCGCCGCCGACCCGGCGGCGTGATGGACCTTGCCCTCCAGCCCGTAGCCCGTGCCGGAGACGGTGTAGCGGTCGGTGGGGCTCAGCACCTCGACGGCCGTCATCTGGTTCATCGTCAGGGTGCCGGTCTTGTCGGAGTTGATGGCCGAGGTGAAGGCCAGGGTCTCCACCGACGGCAGCTCCTTCACGATCGCGTTGCGCCGGGCCAGGTTCAGGCTGCCGACGGACAGGATCGCCTGCGTCACCGTCGGCAGGGCCTCCGGGATGGCGGCGATGGCCAGCGAGACCGCGCTGACGAAGAGCGCGTCCCACGCCTGGTCCCGCTGGCGCCCCAGCGCGAACATCACGACCATGGTCAGGCCCGCCGCGGCCGTGATCCACAGCGTCAGCCGGTCCAGTTCCCGGGTGAGGGGCGGTACTTCCCTCTCGGTCGTGGACAGCATGCCGGAGATCTTGCCCAGTTCGGTGTCCGCCCCCGTCGCCGTGACCACCATGACCCCGCTGCCATGGGTGACCGGCGTGTTCATGAACGCCGTGTTCGTCCGGTCGCCGGGCGGCAGCCCGCTGCCCTCCAGGGCGCCGGTCTCCTTCGCCGCCGGAACGCTCTCCCCGGTCAGCGCCGACTCGTCGATCTGCAGCGAACTCGCCGCGATCAGCCGCCCGTCCGCCGGCACCCGGTCCCCGGCGGAGACCAGCACCACGTCCCCGACCACCAGCCCCTCCGCCGGGATCTCCGCCTCCGCGCCGTCCCTGCGGACCCGGGCCGTGGCCTTCATCATCGATTTCAGCGCGTTCATCGCGCTCTCCGCCTTGCCCTCCTGACGCAGCCCCACCACCGCGTTCAGCAGGGTCAGGACGATCAGCAGGACGGCGGTGGTCCACTCCCGGATGAGCATCGAGACGGCCGCCGCGGCCAGCAGCACCAGCTGCATGTAGCTGCGGTACTGCGCCAGGAACCGCTGCCAGGCGGGCGTCCGCCGCTCCTCCGGCAGCGCGTTCGGGCCGTTCGCGGCGAGCAGCCCGGCCGCCCGGTCCGCCGCCAGACCGGCCGCGGGGTCCACCCCGAAGGCCGCCACGACCTCCTCGGGGGAGCGCGCGTACCACTCGGCCCCGGGTGTTCCGGGCGATCCCGCCGGGGGATCCGACCGTACCGTCATCGCCGCCTCCTACTCGGACCCGCGTCCGCCGGTCTCCTCCGGCGGGCGGTGCCGGCTCGCGTACGGATCGGCCTCGGCCCCGGCGGGGGCCTCGCGCTCCAGCCGCCGCCTCGTCACCTGGAGGTCCTTGCGGGCCTCCTCGCCCACGTCCGGGAACTGCGGATCGATCTCCATCAGGGTGTGCGCGAGGACGGCCGCCGAGCAGATCCGCGCGAACCACTTCCGGTCCGCGGGGACCACGTACCAGGGCGCCCAGCGGGTGCTCGTCGCGGACAGCATCTCGGAGAAGGCGTGCTGGTAGTCGTCCCAGCGGCGCCGCTCCCGGACGTCGGCGGCGGAGAACTTCCAGTTCTTCTCCGGCCGGTCGATGCGCTTGAGGAAGCGGATGCGCTGCTCCTCCTTCGACATGTTCAGGAAGATCTTCACCACCTTGAAACCGTTGTCGGTGAGATAGCGCTCCCAGCGGTTGATCTCCCGGTAGCGCCGGTCCCAGATGCCCGGCCCGAGCCCCCGCTCCGGCAGCTTCTGCCGCAGCAGCGCCTCGGGATGCACCCGGACGACCAGGACCTCCTCGTAGTGCGAGCGGTTGAAGATGGCGATCTCCCCGCGCGAGGGCAGCCGCTTGGCGTAGCGCCACAGGTAGTCGTGGTCCAGCTCCTCCGCGGAGGGCACCTTGAAGCTGCTGACCTTCACGCCCTGCGGATTGACCCCGCTCATCACATGGCGGATCGTGCCGTCCTTGCCGCCCGCGTCGAGCGCCTGGAGGCAGAGCACCACCCCGTACGTGTCCTGGGCGGCCAGCCGTTCCTGGTACTCCGCGAGCAGCGCCACCCCGGTCCGCAGCAGCTCGGCCCCGTCCCGCTTCCGGAGGTCCGCCTTGTACCGGGGGTCGAAGTCCCGGTCCAGCCGCACCTTCGACCCCGGGCGCACCCGCAGCGGCTCGATGAACTCCGCGATGCGTTCGGCTCTCGCGTCCGCCATGGGGCCAGCCCCTCTCCGCTCCGGGTACGGGACCACGGGCCGGCCGGGGGCCGGGACGGGGCCTCTCGTCGTCATTCTGGGCGCGACCGCACAAGATCGCCCCCGGACCGGGACCCGCCCGGGCCCCGGTCCGCGCCCGCCCGCCTATTCGCGGGCGAGCATGGCCTCCGCCTCGGCCTCCAGGTCGATGTACGGCTCCCCGCTGACGTCGACCGCGACGCGGTGCAGGGTCCCGCCCGAGAAGGTGAAGGGCGGGGCGCCGGTGTACAGCTCCGTGACGGGCTCGCCGGAGTCCCGGCCCACCGTCAGGCCCTCGCCCGCCAGGGTGAACCGGCCCGGCTGGGTCCGGATCCGCCCCTCACCGACCTTCCGGTCGCCGTGGTACAGGCTCAGCACGCCCGTGGCCACCCCCGGCGAGACCTCGCCGTCCTTGTCGAAGGAGGCGGCCAGGATCAGCCGCTCCCCGGTGGGCAGGTCCTCGCCCGCGGTGACCACCTGCACCTCGCTGCCGAGGTAGTTGTACACGTACGTCAGCCGGCCCTCGCGGACGAAGAGCGCGTGCCCGCCGAAGCGGCCGCCGTGCGCGAACAGCACCCCGGAGCAGCCCGGTCCGGGCAGGTCGGCCAGGGCGCCGATGCTGTAGGAGCGGTTGCGGATGTTGACCGCCACCGACTCCGGCACCTCGGAGCCCCCGGGGCGGTAGACGTAGCGGTTCCGGGGCGGTGTGAGCTGCGGGCGCGGCGTGGACAGGATCTCCAGCGCGGAGCGGTCGTCCAGCGGGAACGCCTGGTTCACGCCCGCCTCGTAGAACCACAGCCCGATCAGCTCCCGCAGCTTCCCGGGCTCCGCCCCGGCCAGGTCGTGCAGCTCGGAGCGGTCCTCGTCGGTGTGGTACAGCTCCCAGGTGTCCTCCGGGAACCGGCTCCAGCCGCTGATCGCCGGATGGGTGGTGACGGCCTTCCAGCCCCGGTGCCAGATGCCCCGCGTGCCGAGCATCGAGTAGAACTGCGTGCTCTTCGCGGACGGCTCGCCCGGCGCGTCGAAGGAGTAGCGCATGCTGACCCCCTGGAGCGGGACCTGCGTATGGCCGCGTACCGTCTCCGGCAGCCCGATGCCGAGGCAGTCCAGCAGGGTGGGCACGATGTCGACCGCGTGGTGGTACTGGGTGCGGACCTCACCGCGCGAGGCGATCCCGGCGGGCCAGGAGATGACGCACGGATCGCAGGTGCCGCCGTTGAAGGAGTACCGCTTCCACATCTTGAACGGCGTGTTGAAGGCCATGGCCCAGCCGTTCGGATAGTGGTTGTACGTCTCCACCCCGCCCAGCCGGTCCAGCATCGCCAGGTTCTCGGTGATGTCGTCGGGGACGTTGTTGAAGAACTTGTTCTCGTTGACCGAGCCGTTCGGGCCGCCCTCACCGCTCGCCCCGTTGTCCGAGACGATCACGAAGATCGTGTTGTCGAGCTGCCCGATGTCCTCCAGATAGGCCAGCAGCCGCCCGAACTGGTCGTCGCAGTGCGAGACGAACCCGGCGTACACCTCGGCCATCCGCGCGAACAGCCGCCGCTCGTCCTCGCTCAGCTCCGCCCACGGCCGGGTGCGGTCCAGGTCCGGGAAGGGCTCACCGCCCGGCCCGCTGCGCGTCCGCGGCGTACCGATCGGATTGACCGGCGGCAGCTGCGTGTTCTCCGGGACCAGCCCCAGCTCCTTCTGCCGGGCCAGGATCCGCTCCCGCATCACCTCGTAGCCCTCGTCGAACCGGCCGCGGTAGCGGTCGATCCACTCGCGGGGCGCCTGGTGCGGGGCGTGCGCGCAGCCGGGCGCGTAGTAGAGGAGGACCGGCCGCTCCGGGGCGATGGCCTTGACGTCGTCGATGAACTGGATCGCCCGGTCGGTGATGTCCGCCCCGAAGTGGTAGCCCTCGGAGGGCGTGGCGGGCGGCTCCACCGGGTGGTTGTCGTGCACCAGGTCCGGGTACCACTGGCTGGTCTCCGCCCCGAGGAACCCGTAGAACCGCTCGAAGCCGCGCCCCAGCGGCCAGTTGCGGCGGGTGGACGCGAGGGTGGCCTCGTCCTCCGGGCACAGATGCCATTTGCCGACCGCCGACGTGCTCCAGCCGCGCTCCACCAGCAGCTCGGCGAGGGTCGCGCAGCTCCCGGGAATATGGCTGTTGGCGTTGGGGAAACCGATCGCCGCCTCGCTGATGCAGGCCATGCCGACGGTGGTGTGGTTGCGGCCGGTCAGCAGCGCCGCGCGGGTCGGGGAGCACAGCGCGGTGGTGTGCCACTGGCTGTAGCGCAGGCCGCTCGCGGCGACCCGGTCGATGTTCGGGGTCTCGATGGGGCCGCCGTAGCAGCTCAGCGCCCCGAAGCCGACGTCGTCCAGGACCACGTACACGATGTTCGGCGCGCCCTCGGGCGCCTTCGGCTGCTCGTACGGGGACCAGTCCGGCACCGAGTCGCGGACATCGAGGCTGATCACGCCCTGGAACGTGTCGGACATGGGCCGTCCCTCCTGCACGGGCCGCCCGCCGAGAGCGTCCGGTACGGCCTCGGGCGGCGGCGGCACTCAGCAGTCTGCGGAGTGCGGCCGGGCGGCGCCCGCGCTGTCGTACGTACGGGTGACGCGCGCCCCGGGGCGCAGCACGCAGCGGAACCCGAGGTGGCAGGTGGCGGTCTCCTCCGTCTGGCCGGTACGGGCCGCCGGGCGGTAGCGCAGGCAGTAGTTCGGCGCGCACAGGTGCGAGCCGCCCTTGGTCACGCGGCGCGGGAAGCGCTCGCCGGTGGCCGGGCCGGGCGGGGGCTCCGCTTGTGGCTGTGGCTGCGGCTGCGCTTGCGGCTCGGGGCGTGGGCCGGGCGGGGCGCAGCAGGGGCGCGGGGCGGGATCGGGGTGGTGGTCGGTGTAGGGGTCGGCCGTCCACTCCCAGACGTTCCCCACCATGTCGTACAGCCCGTAGCCGTTCGGCGGGTACGAGCCCACCGGTGTGGTGCCGGGCTCCGGCCGCGCGGGGGAGGCGGGGAGGTACTGCCAGGGGAACTCGCCGTGCCAGGTGTTGGCCATGCGGCGGCCCCTCGGGGTGAACTCGTCGCCCCAGGGGAAGACCGCCCCCTCCAGCCCGCCCCGGGCCGCGAACTCCCACTCCGCCTCGGTGGGCAGCGCCTTGCCCGCCCAGGTCGCGTAGGCGTGCGCGTCCTCGTAGCAGACCTGCGTCACCGGATGCAGCTCCCGGCCGCCCGCCGCGCCCCCGGCTCCCCGCGGGCGCCGCCAGCAGGCGCCGGGCGCGTACTCCCACCACTGCCGCCAGTCGTCCAGACGGACCGGGCCGGGCGTCCGCCGGAAGACCAGCGCCCCGGGGACGAGGGCCGCCGGGTCGGCGCCGGGGTAGTCGGCGGGGTCGATCTCCCGCTCGGCGACGGTGACGTAGCCGGTGGCCCGGACGAAGCGCCGGAAGGCGGCGAGCGTCACGGGACGCTCGTCCATCCAGAAGCCGTCCACCGTCACCGGACGCACCGGCCGCTCCTCCGGATAGAAGCCCTCCGCGCCCATCAGGAAGGTCCCGCTAGGGACGGCGACCATGCCCTTGGGCGGGGCCCCGACCGTGCGCCGCGCTGTCTCGCTCACCCGCCCTACGGTGCCGCACGCGCGCGGCCGGACCGGGAAACGACGCGGGGGCGCACCGGTCGGGTGGACCGGCGCGCCCCCGTCGGGAGTGCGCGTGGCGCGGGGCGGGGCCCCGGGCCGCGAGCGGGCCCCGGCCGGGCAGGTGCCCCGGCCGGGAACGGCTCAGGAGCGGCCAGCGAGCTCCGGCTCCGGGTCCGCCTCCGGGCCGGACACCGAGGTCCGGGCCGCGATCTGCGGGTTGCGGGACTTGAGCACGGCCCAGCCGACGGCCAGGCAGACGGCCCAGCCGGCACCGACGTACAGGGAGACGCGGCTGTCCGGGTCGATGGCGATCATCACGGTGACCAGCAGCAGGAAGGCCACGGCGATCCAGCTGCACACCGTGCCGCCGGGGGCCGGGAAGGAGGAGGCCGGGAGCTTGCCGGCGACCACCGCGCGGCGGTAGCGGATGTGGCTGACCAGGATCATCATCCAGGTCCAGATGCCGGCCGCGGTCGCCACCGACATGACGTAGCCGAACGCCTTCTCCGGGACCACGTAGTTGAGGACGACGCCGATGCCCATGAGGGCGACGGAGAGGGTGATGGCCACGGCCGGGGTCTTGGTGGAGCTCAGCCGGCCCAGGATCTTCGGGGCCTCGGAGTTGGCGGCCAGGTCGCGCAGCATACGGCCGGTGGAGTACATGCCGGAGTTGCAGGAGGACAGGGCCGCGGTCAGCACCACGAAGTTGACGATGGCCGCGCCGGCCGGGATGCCGATCTTGGCGAAGGCCGCCACGAACGGGCTGACGCCCGGCTGGAACTCGGTCCACTTGACGACCATCAGGATCACGCTGAGGGCACCGACGTAGAAGACGATGATGCGCCAGGGCAGGGTGTTGATCGCCTTGGGGAGGGTCTTCTCCGGGTTCTCGGACTCGCCCGCGGTGACGCCGACGAGCTCGACGGCCAGGTAGGCGAACATGACGCCCTGGAGGGTCATCAGGCTGGAGCCGACACCCTTGGGGAAGATGCCGTCGAAGGCCCACAGGTTCGAGACGGCGGCGGTGTCACCGGCCTGGCTGAAACCGAAGGTGACGACACCGATACCGATCACGATCATGCCGATGAGGGCGGTGACCTTGACCATCGAGAACCAGAACTCGATCTCGCCGAAGATCTTCACCGAGATCAGGTTGGCGGCGTACAGGACCACCAGGAAGATCAGCGCGGTCGTCCACTGGGGCACGCTCGGGAACCAGTAGTTCATGTAGATCGCCGCGGCGGTCAGCTCCGCCATACCGGTCACGACCCACATGAGCCAGTACGTCCACCCGGTCACGAACCCGAAGAAGGGGCCCAGGAACTCGCGGGCGTACTCCGCGAAGGAGCCGGAGACGGGCCGGTAGAGCAGCAGCTCACCGAGGGCCCGCATGATGAAGAAGACGATCACGCCGGCGAGGGCGTACATGAGGATGAGGCTGGGCCCGGCCTTCGCGATGTTCGCGCCCGCGCCGAGGAAGAGGCCGACGCCGATGGCGCCGCCGATGGCGATCATCTGGACCTGGCGGCTGCCGAGTCCGCGCTCGTAGCCCTCCCCGGGCGTATCGCCCTTGGTCGCTCCGTTGTCGCCGTGCTGCTGTTCGACGTGCGTCGAGGTCATGCCGTGGTGCGCCTTTCCGCTCCATGCCGAACCGCGCCGCGCTCGGCTGCGGATCGGGTTCCGATCCCCCGGATGGTTGATGGAGTTGCTGCCGGCGGTCGGCCGGCTCCAGCGCCCCTGCGACGGACGTGGGTGGTGTCCGGCAGGCGGTCGTGAAGATGTATCACGTCATCCGAGTTCGGACCGTGGGGTACATCACGGGCAAAACCACTGAACGCCCCCGACCAGGTCCAAAGACCCTTGTGTGATGACTGGATCGTTATTCGGATCTGAGGTTCCGCTGAGCGAACGCGGAATGACAACGCGGCAAAACGTGCCGGACGCCGCGCCAAACGGGCGTGTCCGGTCACGCAGGGTGACGAAATGGGGATAGATGTATACGGTCGGTACTTCTGGGGGTGCTTCCGGGGTACTTCTGGGGCGCATCGCGGGGGAAAACTGCCCGCACCGGCCCGGGCCCGGGAGGGACGGGGCTCAGACCACGGAGAGCAGGTCCACCACGAAGACCAGCGTCGAGCCCGGGGGGATCAGCGGGGAGGGGGACTGGTCGCGGTAGGCCAGGCGGGGCGGGATGGTGATCTCGCGTCTGCCGCCGACTCTCATGCCGCGGATGCCGCGGTCCCAGCCCTTGATGACCCGGCCCCCGCCCACGGCGAACTTGAACGGCTCGCCGCGGTCCCAGGAGGCGTCGAACTCCGCCCCGGACGCGAAGGTCACCCCCACGTAGTGCACCCGCACCACCCGCCCCGGCTTCGCCTCGGCCCCGTCGCCGACGATCAGGTCACGGACGGCCAGCTCCTCCGGAGCCTCGCCCTCCGGCCGCGCGATCTCGGGCTTCGTCATCTCGCTCATCGCGCCCACCCTAGCTTTCGGCGTCAGCGGTACGGCGATGCGGTACGCCGGGTGCGGGAGGCCCTGGCCGAGCGGGCGGCCGTCGCGGAGTCCTGGAGGGTGCGGCGCAGGAGGCGGGTGGCGGCGGCGCGGTGCCCGGCGCGGCCGGGGCCCTCGATCAGCTCGACCTGGTCGACGAGGTCGAGCAGGCGGCGTGGCTGCGGCTGCCAGTTGTACGCGAAGAACGCCGTGCCGTACGCCTCCAGCCGGTGCGCGAGGCCGAGCAGCGCGTGCAGGCCGGCCACGTCGAGGAAGGTCAGCCGCCGCATGTCGCAGGCGACCACGTCCGCGTCCCTGTACTCGGCCCGTACGCCGTCCAGCGCGGGCCCGGTGTCGAGGTCGAGCTCGCCGCTCGGAGCCAGGTGCACGGTCGGGCCGTAGCGCTTCACCGTCAGCCGGAAGTCCATGCCTCAGTCCCGCCTCGCCGGAGGATTCGCGCCGCACAGGGCTCTGCCCCGGAACACCTCCGACGCTACGCTCAATGCCCGCGAAACGAAACGCCGGAGGGGGATGCCGGGCGTCTCACCCGTGTCGGAGCTGCGCGAAGTTCGTTCTCCGGCCGTGCGGCTTCGTTCCCGGGGCTGCGTCCGGCGATACGGAGGTGTGAGGGTCGATGCGGGACCCATACGTGCGGGGGAAGGAGCGGCGGACATGGACAGGGAACTGAGGATCAGCCACCGTCCGGCGCCTCCGGGCACCCGGGTGGTGGCACTCGCCGGTGAGGTGGACCTCATCTCCGTGCCCCGGCTCGCGGACGCCCTGAACGAGGCACTGGCCGCCCTGCCGCTGCCGCGCATACTGGTCGTCGACTGCTCGGGCCTGGAGTTCTGCGACTGCGCCGGGCTGAACGAGCTGCTGCGCGTCCGCCGGGCCGCCGGGGCCGCCGGGACCGCCTTCCGGCTCGCCGCGCCCAACCGGCAGGTGGCCCGCCTGCTGGAGCTCACCGGCACCGAGGCCGCCTTCGACGTGCTGCCGAGCACGCCCGCCCCGGACGCCGCCCGGTCCACGTACCGCCGCCCCGCTACCGGGCGCGGCGACCGCCGCACCGTCGCACACGCTCCCCGCCTGGCGCGGCCGGAGGTGATCGGCATGCGGGCGCGGACCGAGGCCCTGGCGGTGGAGGCGGCCCGCCAGGTCAAGGACGGCCAGTGGGAGCTGTCCGTGTCGGAGACGGAGCTGGCCCGCTTCACCGCCGAGCACCTGGCACACGCCGTCGGCCCGCCCGCCGACCAGCGCGGACTGCCCGTCATCGAACGGCTGGAGCGGCTGCGGGAAGCCCTCGCGCACGTGGCCATGGCCATCGCCCGTACGCACGGCCAGCTCGCCTGGTTCCTCGCGCAGAACGCCGAGGCGCTGGCCCCGGTCCTGCACTGGCGCACCCTGACCGCCGGACCGGGCCAGTCCTTCGGCACGGTGGTCCCGACGCCCGCGGAACTCGCCGACGCCGAGGACGCCGTACGCCGCCTCCAGACGGCCCTGGCCGGCCTGAGCACGGCCGCGGAACAGGTCACCAGCCGTCTGAGACCGGAGATCGCCCCCTGAGCGGAGCGTTGCGGGGCGGGCTGGGGTGCGACGAGCAGGACCGCCGCAGCGGAGCGGGCTGGAGAAAGCGGGCATGCGAGGCGAACCGGCCGCTCTGCCGGTGGCGAGGCGGTACCGGCAGATCTCCGACGCCGCAGAGCCCAGCGCGGCGATCGCCGCGCTGCACGGTCCCACGCTGCTGCGCCCGCCGGCGTACGGAGGCCCGGTTCATCGGGGTGGGTGCGCTGCTGCACAGCACGAGTGAGGGTTCTCCCTGCGGACGGGCCCGATCACCGTCCGCACGCTGGGCGTGGAGCACCGGGTGGCGGCGGGCTCGTCCTTCCTCCACCCGCAGCGGCCGGCCCGCTACGTCCTGAACGAACTCGCGGGCGACGTCCTCGCGCTAGCCCGGCCTCGACGTCGTCCGGCCGCCTCGCAGCGATCTGGCGGGCGACCGTGGACTACTACATCCGCGGGCCGATGACCGCCGCGGCACCGCCCCGCCGCCCCAGCCGCTGCTGAACGCCTCGGTCGCGCTCACCGCGTTCCCGAACACCACGATGACCGATCCGCCGCACGCGGGGCCGGGGGACACCGTCCGCCGCGCCGCCCTGCGCCGCGTACGCCTGGCACGCGCGCACGCCGACCTGCTGGCGGCCGAGCCGCACGGCGGGGTGCGGGTGCAGGGCGTGGCCCGCCGCTGGGGCTTCGCGAAGCCGGGCAGCTTCTCGGTGGTCTACCGTGCCCTGTACGGCCGGTCCCCGTGCGGCAACCGGCCGACACCGCGCGCGGAGCGCCCGTACGCCGCCCGGGTGATCTTGCCCCCTCACCAGGTGAGGGAAGTACTCACGCGGGGGCGCGGGGCGAAAACGTGGCCGGGCCGGACCGCCCGGCACCCTCGAACCAAGGACACACGATGCGCCTCCGCAGCACCCTCCTGGCCCTGGTCGGCGCCCTGCTGATCGCCACGTCGGTGACGAACTCCGCCCACGCCGCCCAAGGCGAGTTCACCTACCGCGGCAGCCTCGGACTCCCGCGCCACCTCTCCGACCCGGAGAGCGGTGAATGCGTCAACCTGCCGTACACCACCGACCTCACGCCGGGCTCCGCACCCGGGAACCTCACCGACAGCACGGCCACCGTCTACCTCGACTTCGACTGCACGGGCGACGTCTTCTACGTGATGCCCCCCGGCAAGCACCTGGGCCCGCGCCTCAAGCTCCGCTCGGTCGTGTTCAGCTGACCCCACCGCTGCCGACCCCGTAGCGAGCGCAGCGACAGGCTCTGGTACGCAGCGCCGGGCCCCCGGGTCCCGATCAGGCCCGGTGGCTGTTCGTGCGGCGGCGGGCCGCCCTTGTGCGGTGGCGGAGGGTGAGGGTGAGGGCGGCTGCGAGGAGGGCGCTGCCGAGGGCGAGGGCGATCGTGGTGCGGTCGGGGGTGGGGGAGTCGGCCGACTGGAGGGCGTTGTTGTCGGTGTCCGTGTCCGCGGCGTCCAGGGGGATGACGTCGGAGGAGCCGGGGGAAGGGGCCCGCGTCGCCGGGCCGGTGGCGGAGAGGGCCGGGGTGGCCGAGGGGGAGGGAGATGTGGTCGGGGGTGTCGTGGGCTGGGGGGAGGGGGGTGCGGGCTGGGCGGCGGACGCCCCGGAGAGGGGGGTGATGGTGATGTCGTCGTAGTAGTTCACCACCGCCGAGCCGCCGCCTGCCTTGTGGCCTTTCCACGCCTGCCAGTTGGGGCGGTACAGGCCGATTTTGTGGTACGGGGCGGTGTCCTGGTGGTAGCTGTTCGGGCCGCGGTGCGAGCCGACCTGGCGGCCGTCGAGGCCGGCCGTGATGGAGCCGGTGGTGGTGGCCGTGGACCAGGTGATGTCGAAGGACCACTGGTTCCAGCGCCCGAGGCGGGCCGGCCCGAGGTCGTATTTCACCTCGTCCACCTGCCCGGAGCCCGTCTTCCAGTGCACGAGCATCATCCACCGGTCGCTCCGGACGGCCAGGACGACCGCGGGGATGGTGCCCGTGCCGCCGTGCCACTGGGAGACGATCGTCTGGTTCTCGTAGGAGATCCATTCGGCGGGCAGGTAGTTGGCGAAGGTGTAGCGGTAACTGCCGTACGGCAGGCGGTTGGTGGCGATCTCCGTGCGGTACGAGTTGCCGTCGTCGGGCATCGCGAACCGCACGGCCTTGCCGCCCCGGGCGCCGGGTGCCGGGGCGACGGTCACGGTGCCCGTGCCGTCGATGCCCTTGCGGGGGAACGCGGAGGTGGTGCCGGACTCGAAGCCGTCCCGGAAGGGGACGGGGTTGAGGCGGTCGGCCGCCGCTTCGAACGGCGTGAGGGACACCACGAGAACGGCCGCCGATACCGTGCCGACGCGACGTCGGCGGCTGTGCGTCTGGAGCATGGACTGTCCTTGAGAAGGGAGGGGCTGCGATGTCGTGCGCATGCCGCACAATCGCTCGAAACCAAACAGGTTCGCACGTGATGGCACATCACATCCCAGCCGGTATCCCGCGTCAAGGCCAGAGGGGCCGGTGAGATCCGCTCGTGATGTTCGGGGGCGCGGCGTTGGGCTCAGGGACGCAGGACGCGCTGGTCCGCACCTCCGCCGCGCGGGACCCGGACGGCACCCTGCCCACCCGCTACGACCGCACCTCCGCCCAACTCCCCGTCCTCGGCGGCGACCAAGGAGGACATGGCCGTCCCGGCCTACTTCCTCGTCGACGACACCGCTCTCCGGATCCATCCCTGAGACCCGGGTTCCCGCTCCCGCCCCCGCCTGCGGCGGCGCCGTTCCAGCGGCACCCACAGCAGGAGCGCCAGAGCCCCCGCCGGCAGCCACGGCACGTGGAGGAATCCGTCGGATCCCGTGCCGTGGACGGCGCCCGCGCTCGCCGTGACGGTGATCCGGCCCCAGCCCGCGAGCGGAGCGCCCGCCCAGGTCCCGGTCAGCCGTACCCGCTGGCCGGGCAGCAGTTCGGCCGGTACCCCGGACGGCCGCCGCCCGTCCGGGCCTCCCAGGATCAGCCCCTCGGTACGCAGGGACACGCGCGGGGAGAGCGTCACGTTCCCCGTGTTGCGCAGGGTGTACGACACGGTCGACGCACCCCGGCCCGGCCACGGCAGCCACGGGTGCCGTGCCGTGAACCGTACGTCCTCCACCGCGAGCGCGGGCCGCTCCGGCCCCTCCACGCGGAGGTACACACGGGCTCCGACGGCGCGCCGGATGCCGACGTGCGAGCCGTCGGCGGGCCGCACCCGGGTGTCCACCGCGACGAGGGCACCCACGTGGTCCCCCGGCTGGGCGTCGGCGGGGACGTCGAGAGTGAGGCCGACCGTCACCGAGGAGCGCGCGGGCACGGTGACGGTGTCCCGCTCGGGCCGGCCCCACGCGCCGATGCCGCGCTGGGCCTCCTCGATCCCGCGCACGGCCAGTCCGCCGTCGCGTTCGGTGTTGTGGGCGTCGGCGACGTACAGGCGGAACGTCAGCTCCCCGTCGGTGGTGTTGGTCACGATGGCGCGGTCCGTGAGGCTCGCTCCCGGCCGGGCCGGCAGCTCGAAGGCAGCCCGCGGAGTGAGCGGGGAGTCGGCGGGCCTGACGGACCATTCGCCGTTGTCCGCCGCGTGGGCCGGTGCGGGGGAGAGAGCGGTCAGGAGGAGGAGAAGGAGTACTGCGTACGCGGTGCGCATGGGCCGTCAGCTTTCGGGGCGGCGCGTGCCGGACGCCGGGCCCCCGGCACGCGCGCGCGGTCAGAGGAGGTCAGAGGAGGGTCAGGGTGAGCGTGCCGGTGTAGCTGCCGACGGGCGTGTACCGGGGGATGTCGAGGGACACGGCGGCATCGGCCGTGAACTCCCCGCCCGTGAGCTCGCCGCCGGCGGGGGCGGAGGCCAGCGTGGCACCGTCCTTGCCGACCGTTCCGGGGGATCCCGCCGCGCAGGTGCTGGGGCTGTCGCTACGGGTGGTGCAGGCGGGCGTCCACCGCAGCCGGTCGGCGCCGATCTTCCCGCGCGGTCCGGCGAAGTCGGTGACCTTGCCGGTGAGCGACCAGCCGGCCGTGCCGCCGCGGAAGTCCTTGACGGTGACGGCGCCCAGCTGTCCGGCCGCGGCGCCGCCGGTACCGAAGTCGACGGAGGGGAGCGGGACCGGATCCGCCGTGGTGGCCATGGTCAGGACCCCGGCGCCGACCGATGCGGTGAGCCGCCGCTCCGCCGTACCAGGCGCCGACGGGTCGGCAGGGTCGGTGGGACCGCTCGGATCCCCCGGCTCGGTGGCGGAAGAGGTCACCTTCCACGCCTGGCCCGGCGACCCGTCACAGGCGGACTGGACGAGCCCGGCGCCGGACGCGGTGGATCCGTCCCGCACGGCCAGGCACTTGCTGCTGTGCTGGGCGACGATGCGCACGAACCCTTCGGGACCGTCGGGGAGGGTTTCGAAGCGCCAGCGCTGGTTGTCCCCCCAGCCGCAGTCGTATTGCTTCACCGCACCGCCGTCGGCGGTCGAGCGGTCCGCGACATCGAGGCATTTGCCGCTGTGCTGCGCGAGGACCCTGACATAGCCGTTGCTGCTGTCCGTGAACCGCCACCGGCTGCTGAGGGCCGGGGCGCAGGTCTCCTGGGTCACCGGCACCTGGTTGTCGGAGGAGCTGCCGGGCACGGTGGCACAGGCGCCGCTGCCCTTGTTGGTCATCGTGTGCAGCGGATCGCCCCCGGCGCCGGCCATGCGGCCCGTCGCGGTGTCCACGGAGACCTGCGGGTACCAGGGAAGGATCATGGTCGTGGGGGTCGGGAACTCCAGGGGAAGCCAGACGTACCTGGAGTCGTTGACGTGCCTCGGGTCCGACCAGACCCCCGCCCAGCGGTCTCCCATGTAGAGGTAGGAGGTGGTCTCGCTGCCTTCCACGGGCAGGACGAAGGCCGTCTGCGAGTGGTGGCCGTTGTGGTTGCCGACGTCCTTCATCGGTGACCACGGTCCGGTCGGGCTGGGGGCGGTGGCGTACTTCTGCTGGTTGGGGTCCCAGTAGCTGGTGCCCGAGGTGAGCATGAAGTAGACGTCGCCGCGCTTGAACAGGGCCGGCGACTCCCGGTGCTGGCCGGGCCAGGGGTTCGCCACCAGGTCCTTGACCTGGGTGTAGTCCTCGGAGAGCTCGTAGATGTGCAGGTCGGCGTTGTGGTTGGCCGCCGAGACCATGTACGCCTTGCCCGCGGCCCTGTCCTCGTACACGGTGATGTCACGGGACATGTGCTCGGCGCCGGAGGCGTCCCGGGGGCGGAAGGAGCTCTTCCAGGTGTAGGGGCCGTCCACGGTGGAGGAGACCGCCACGGCGGCGCGCGCCTCGGCGTAGGAGTCGTCCGCCTCCTTGTGCAGCCACATGACGAACTGCTTCGTCTTCTCGTTGTAGAGCACCTTGGGCCGCTCGATCACGGCGGAGCGGATCTCGGGATCGGTCTCCTGGGTCAGGACATGGCCGCGGGGCTCCCAGTTCTTGAGGTCCTTGGAGCGGTAGGCGGAGACGTAGCGGAATGTGTTGTCGTCGCCGCGGTCCTCCCCGAACCAGTAGTAGTAGTCGTCGACTTTGAGTACGCCCCCACCGTGCGCCTGCACCCGCTGCCCCGTGGTGTCGGGGAACTGGGTGCCGGTCTCGGTGGTGACGGGCGCCGCCAGCGCCGTCGGCGCTCCCCCGAGGACCGGGAGGAGCAGGCTCAGGCCGACGAGGACGGCTCGCATTCTTCGCATGCGGATCCTTGAAGTCACCGCGCGCAGATGGGCCCTGTGTGCATGCGGGTCCCGCCCCGCATGCACACAGGAACCAACATTTTTGCGCGTGAACCAACAATTTAGAGCAGAGGTTGGTGCACGGCCGTGGCGAATGTCAACAGCTGGTAAACCATGGGGACTTACGGGCTTCCGGTCAGAGGGTGGTCGCGAGCGGGACGGAGACCTGCTTGAGCCATGTCCCGGCCGCGAAATCGCGGGCCCTGATGACCACGCGGTCGCGGTACACCTCCACCTGGAGCCCCTGGTTGAAGGTGCCCGGCACCGGGCTCTCGCCCCCGTGGCCGTTGTCGGTGAAACCCGTCTGCACGGCCCCGGTGTTGACCGCCGAGAAGCCGTCCAGGTTCGCCGTGCCGGGTACGACCCGGCGCACATACCAGTCGGACAGTGCCAGGTTCCAGTGCGTGTGCCCGCTGAACAGGAACACGTCGCGGTGGCGCCCCAGCAGGCCGAGCAGGGCGTCCGCCTGGAGGTAGTCGTTCAGGTAGAGCGTGTTCCGCGAGCCGGAGACGGTGTCGGGCAGGGGGTGGTGGGTGATCACCATGACCGGCCTGCGGCACCTCGCCCAGTGGCGCAGACGCTCGTCCAGCCAGCGCAACTGTGCCTCGCTCAGCCACACTTCGTCCCACAGCCGGGCGTCGTGGTAGTGCATGTACCGCTCGGTGCCGAGGGAGAGCACGGGGATGCCGTCGAAGGTCGTCTCCGCGTAGACCGTGCCGCGCCCCGCGAACCGGTGGAAGCTCCGGAACAGCGAGTCCTCCGTGGTGCCGTTGGGCCAGGTGGACAGCGAAAGCGTCTGCGGATCCGCGTACTTGGGCACGTAGAACTCGTGGTTCCCGATGGCCCACGCGATCTCGCGCGGCCGCGGGCCCCGGTCCAGGACCTCCCGCACCGCCGCGTACTCGAAATCGTAGCCGCGCGGGGTGATGTCGCCGGCCACCGCGAGCCCCGCGCCGTGCGGCGCGGTGGCCCGGATGTCGCGCAGGGCGACCGCGAAGTCCCCCAGGTCGCCCTGGATGTCGCTGATGACGTTGAACGTACTGACGGGCCGGGCGGGTGCGGGCCCGAGCGGCTGCGCCCGAGCCGGTGACCGGCTCGCGGCGCCGAGGGCGGCGGCGCCCGCCGCCGCGGTGAGCAGAGACCTGCGATGCATGGGGTGGGGTCCTTCCGCCGGAGACGGGCCGCCCGGTCGGGCGGCCCGGGGAGGGGCCCGTCATGATTACGCAATCAATGCGGCCCGCGGATGAATGCCGGGCAACACCCTCCCCCTGCCCGTGTGAGGCCCTTACGAGGGCGCGGCGAGCCTCCAGGACTGGTTGCGGCCCGTGTTGGGGCGGTGGACCCCGACCCCGGCGCCGTCCGTGGTGGAGGCGCCGGTGACGTCGAGGAGCATGCCGGTCTCGGCGTGGACCAGGGTGTGGTGCCCGTCCCCGGAGGTCGACAGCATCCACTGCCGCGCCGCCGTGGGCCCCGGCGGGAGCAGGGCGAGCCGGCCGTCGGCCACGCCGAGCACCTGGCCGCTGCCGGCGTTCGTCACCCGGTAGGAGGCCGTGCTGCTCCAGTCCCCGGGCGTGGACCTGGTGAGAGTCCACTGCTGGGCGGGATCGGCCGCGTGGGCCGGGCGCTGGACGAGCGGGTCCCCGTACCCGGTAGTGGCGGTCGCGGTCAGGGCCAGACCGCTGTGGTCGCTGACGAGGAGCCGGGGCACCGGCGCGGGCGCCACCTTCCCGGCGTCGACACCGGACGCGCCCGGGATCACCAGCGTCGTGACCGAGCGGGGAGCCAGGGTGACGGTCACCTGCCGCCCGGACACCGGTACGTCCGCCCCGCGCTGGAGATTGCGGGTCGCGTCCGTGGTGTAGCGCCGCACGGGCGCGGGGGAGAGGGACCGGAAGGCGGAGAGGTCCAGCTCGACCGTGCGGTACGCCCCGGTGGAGTTGGTGTGCACCACTACCGCCCCCTGTCCGCCCGGCCGCAGGGCGGCCAGGGTGTCGCCGTCGTCGGTGGTGATGACGCGGGAGCCCGGCCGGACGAATCGGCTGTACTGGGCCATCGTCCAGTACTTCTTGTTCCGGCGCAGCGGCTCCGTCGCGGCGTCGGCCGGGGTGAAGTCGGCCTGGATCAGACCCCAGTTGGAGTTCTCATGGGCCGGGGTCATGTTCTCGTAGTCCTCCACGGCCTGCCACATCACCCAGGCGCGCGGTTCGAGCTGGGTGAGGTCGTCGGTGATGCGGTCGGCGAGGTCGAGGGCCGGGCGCATGTCGGTGAAGCTCTGCGGGACGGAGCCGCCGAGGTCCACCTCCGACATCCACAGCGGTGTACGCGTCCCCTTGGCGATGTCCCGGACGCCGGTCCGGCCGCCGGTCCCGTAGGTGTGCGTACTGAGCCGGCCGAGGGCGGCGCGGGTCGCGCCGTCGTAGCTGTCCCAGTGGGCGCGGAACAGGTGCGGGTCCGTCTCGTCCATCGCGGCGATCCGGGTGTCCAGGCCCTCGCGGTCCAGCTCCGCGCGCAGCGCTTTGATCATCGCGGCCTGGGAGGAGGGAGACCAGTGCGAGCCCTCCTGGCCGCCGCCCGCGCGCCAGTAGCCCGTACCGGGCTCGTTGACGGGGGAGAGGGAGCCGAAGGTGATCCCCGTGCTGTGCTGCACGCGCCGCAGGGCGCCGACGAGGTAGGCGGCGAAACGCTCGTACTGGCCGGGCCGGAGATTGTCCTGCCAGGGGTCGGCCGCGCCGGAGACGAGTCCGCTGCGGGTCATGAAGTAGGGCGGGGAGTTCGAGAACGCCTCGAAGGTGTCGGCGCCCCGCGCCCTGGCGGCGCGCAGCCACCAGCGCTGATGGGCATCGGCGTAGGGGTCCCAGTGGGCGGGGTCGGTCGGGTCCCACCAGTCCGGGGCCTCGGGGCCGGGCCGCTTCCAGTGGCCCGGTACGGCGGCCCCGGCCCGCATGTAGGGCGCGGTCTCCGGGCTGTCACCGCCGCCGATGTTGTAGCGGGCGACGGTGAAGCCGAGGCCGTCGGAGCCGTACAGGGCGTCGGCGAGGCGGTCGCGCTGCGCCTCGGGCCAGCCGCCGGTCACCTGGGCGAACCAGGCGAGGGCGGTGCCCCACCCCTCGAACGGTGCCTGCTGGTAGCCGGGGTCGAGGCGGATGGCGACCGCCGCCTCGGCCGAGCGTGCCGAGCGTGCCGGGGGTAAGGAGGCCGCGCCGACGAGGAGTACGGCGAGGGCCGCGAGGAGGCCCCTGAGCGCGGTACGTCCGCGCCGGCGGGCGGCGGGGCCGGGCGGGCTGCTGGTCCGGAACACGGGGTTCTCCTGACGGGGAGAGGGCGGATGCGGGTGGGCCTCCGAGGGCGGGGCCGGGCCTGGCTCATGTTTGCGCTAACAAGCGGAGGGTGGGGTGAGTGTCGAAGCGGCGCCCGAGGGTGTCAAGGGATACGGCAGGGCCTCCTGCGAGCGGTCCCCCCGGAGCGGCGCGCCACGGCAGCGCTACCATCCGTACGGAACGCACCACGCAGTCGCCTCGGAAGATGTCGGGAGGCCCGGTTCACATGCCGCGCGAAGCCGGAGCAAGAACACCGCGCTCCCGTCCGCTGCGCCAGTCGCCCTCGATGGCCGACGTCGCCGCGATGGCGGGGGTCTCCTCGCAGACGGTCTCCCGCGTCGCCAACAACCGCGAGAACGTGGACGCGTCCACCCGCGAGCGGGTCCTCGCCGCGATGGAGATGCTCGGCTACCGGCCCAATTCGGCCGCGCGGGCACTCGTCACCGGACGCTTCGGCACCCTCGGCGTCATCAGCTTCGACATCAGCGCCTACGGCAACGCCCGGACCTTCGCCGCCATCTCCGACGCCGCCCGCGAGGCCGATCTGCTGGTGAACTTCATGGGCGCCCGGGCCCAGACCGGGGCCGCCGTGCGCCAGGCGTTCCAGCACCTCATGGTGCAGTCGGTGGACGGCATCATCCTCATCGAGTCGCAGATCCTGGACACCCCCGAGCTGCGCCTGCCCTCCGGCGTCCCCGTGGTCTTCGCGGACGGGGACACCGGCCACCGGTACGCGAATGTCGACATCGACCAGGCCGAGGGCACCCGCGAGGCCGTGACGCACCTGCTGGGTCTCGGCCACCGCACGGTCTGGCACCTCGCGGGCCCCCGCGACTCCTACGCGGCCCGCCGCCGGGCCGAGGCATGGCACCGCACCCTCCGCGACGCGGGCGCCGCCGCCCCGCCGCTGCTCTACGGGGACTGGTCCGCGGCCTCCGGCTACCGCGCGGGCCGGGAACTGGCCGGGCGGCCCGAGGTCACCGCGGTCTTCGCGGCCAACGACCAGATGGCGCTCGGCGTCATGCGGGCGCTGAGCGAGGCGGGGCGGCGCGTGCCGCAGGACGTGAGCGTCACCGGATTCGACGACATCCCCGAGGCGGCCTACTTCCCCGCCCCCCTCACCACGGTGCGCCAGGACTTCGACGCCGTGGGCCGCCACTGCGTGACGCTGCTCCTGGAGGAGATCGGCGGCGGGGCGGGCGGCCCGCGTCAGGCGTCGGTGGCGCCCGTCCTCGTGGTGCGCGAGAGCACCGCGCCGCCCCCGGCCGGCTGAGACCGCCTCATACGGTCCGGGTCTTCGCCGCGCGGGCGGCCCGGCGCCCCTCGGCCACGGTGCCGAAGGTCTCGCGGTCGTCGAGGAAGCCTTCGAGGGCGAAGGTGGCGGCTCCGAGGGCGACCGCGTTGCCCCGTACGGTGCTCCGCTGGAAGGCGGCCGCCTGGAGCGTGGCCGGGAGCGCGTGCTCCGCGACGACCTCGCGGGTCTGCCGGAGCAGCGGCTCGCCGAGCCGGTCGGCCACCCAGCCGCCCAGCACCAGGGCCTGCGGGTTGAACAGGTTGAGGAGATCGGCCGCGGCCTCGCCCAGGTAGGCCGCCGTCCGGGCCACGGTCTCGGCGGCCGTGGCGTCGCCCGCTTCGGCCGCCTCCGCGACCCGGGTGACGACGGTGTCCTCGTCGGCCTCCAGGAGCGGGCTCGCGGGATCCAGCGCGCGCAGGGTGGCGGCCACGCCGCGCGAGCTGACGTACGCCTCCACGCACCCGCGCCGCCCGCACCGGCACTCCCGGCCGCCGCGTACCAGGCAGGTGTGCCCCCACTCCCCGGCGCTGTTGCCGGCGCCCCGGTAGAGCGCCCCGTCGATCGCGATGCCCACCCCGACACCGGCCCGCAGGGTGAGGACGACGAGGTCGTCGACGTCCCGTCCCGCGCCGAACCACATCTCGGCGACGGTGCCGGCCTTGAGCGTGTTGTCCAGGTACAGCGGCATCGCGAGGCGTGCGGCGAGCAGTGAGCGCAGCGGTACGTCGCGCCACGACCAGTAGGGCGAGAAGACGGACACCCCGCCCTCGCGCTCGACGAGACCGGGCACGCTGACACCCGCCCCGAGGACGCGCGGCGGCGCTCCCTCCGCGCCCAGCAAGCCCTCCACCCCGGCCGCGATGGTGTCGACCACGTGCTCCGGCCGCACGTCGGCCGCCGGGAGCGGCAGTCGTACGCTGCTCAGCTCGGTCAGCGCCAGGTCGAACAGCACGACCTGCACGGAGGTCTCCGCCACGTCGATCCCGACCAGCGCCCCGCGTCCGGGATCGACCGCGAGGCGGGCCCTCGGGCGTCCGCCCCGGGAGTCCTCCCGGCCGGCCTCGCGCAGCACTCCCGCCTCCAGCAGCTCCGCCACCAGGTTGGCGGCGGTCGCGAAGGACAGCCCGGTCGCCGCGGCGATCTCCTGCCGGCTGACCGGGCCGGGGGCGGCGAAGACGCGGCGCAGGGCGTCGAACCGGTTGCGCCTGCGGATGTCCTGGGCGGTGCGTCGCGCCACGGCGTACGTCCCCTTCCCCTGCTCGTACGGGCCGTCCTGTGCGGGCCGAGCTTATTCCATGCGTTGGAGGATGGGTATTTACAGGGGTTAGAAGAACTCTTAGAGTTTCGCTCGCCAACAGAGGCCCGCCAACAGAGGCCCGCCAACAGAGGCCCGCCCAGAAAGGAGCGACCCCATGCACCTGACCGCACTGCCCTGCGCGCCCCGGCCGGGCCGCCTGACCGAAGGCCCCGTCTGGCACGCCGCCGACGGGGACCTGCTGTGGGTGGACATCAGCGCGGGCCTCGTCCACCGGGGCGAGCTGGTGGCCCGCGACGACGACAGCGGTCTGCCGGACCTGCGCCTCACGGCCACCGTCGCGCTCGACCGGCCCGTGGGAGCCGTCGCGCCCTGCGCCTCCGGCGGGCTGCTCGCCGCAGCCGGGACCGCCTTCGTACGGATCGACGACACCGGAGTGGTCACGCAGTACGCGGCCCCCGCCCTGCCCGACGACGGGATCCCCCGGCGGATGAACGACGCCAAGTGCGACCCGCGCGGCCGGCTGCTGGCCGGGACCATGGCCCACGACGCGACTCCGGGCGCGGGCGCCCTGTACCGGCTCGACCCCGACGGCGCGGTGACGACACTGCTGAGCCCCGTCACCATCTCCAACGGCCTCGGATGGAGCCCCGACGGACGGCTGCTGTACTACGCGGACAGCCCGACCCGCCGCGTCGACGTCTTCGACCACGACCCCGCGACCGGGGCCCTCTCCCGCCGCCGCGCCTTCGCCGACACCGGGCCCGCCGGCGTGCCGGACGGCCTCGCCGTCGACACCGGGGGCCGCGTCTGGGTCGCCGTCTGGGGCGCCGGGCAGGTCCGCGCCTACACCCCCGACGGCACGCTCCACACCGTCGTGACGGTCCCCGCCTCCCAGGTGTCCAACTGCGCCTTCGCCGGACCGGAGCTCGACCTCCTGGTCATCACCACCGCGGCCGACGGGCTGACGGCCCGGCAGCTCGCGGCCGAACCGGACGCCGGGCGGCTGTTCGTCTGCCGGCCGGGGGTCCGGGGCCTGCCGGTCCCGCCGTTCGCGGACGGCCCGGCGCCGGCCTCCCCGTACCCCACCAGCCCGCATCGAGCCCGAGGTTCCGTATGACGACCGACCTGGCACGCGCCCTCGCCGTCGCCCCCGTGATAGCCATCCTGCGCTCCGGATCACCCCGGCACTTCGCCGCCACCGCCGACACCCTCCACGCCTCGGGCGTCCGGGCCATGGAGTTCACCCTCACCACCCCGGGAGTCCTGCACGCGCTGCGCGAGTACGCCGGGACGAAACCGGCCGGGACCGCCCTCGGCGCGGGCACCGTCCTGACCCCTTCCGACGCGATGCGGGCCGTGGAGGCGGGCGCGACCTACCTGATCACCCCGGCCACCTGCCTGGACGTCATCCGGGAGGCCCGCCGCCTCGGCGTCCCGGTGATCCCCGGAGCCTTCACCCCGAGCGAGATCGTGGCCGCCTGGCACGAAGGGGCGACCATGGTCAAGCTCTTCCCCGCCGCCACCGGCGGCCCGGAGTACCTGCGGGCCGTCCGCGCGCCCCTGCCGCACGTCCCCCTCGTACCCACCGGAGGCATCGGCCTCCACCGGGCCCCCGCCTGGTTCGCCGCCGGCGCGAGCGCCCTCGGCATGGGCGGCCCGCTCATCGGGGACGCCTGCGAGGGCGGCGACCTGGACGCCCTCCGGGAACGCTGCGCCACCCTGCTGGACGGCATCCGCCGATGAGCGCGCTCGTCACCCTCGGGGAGACCATGGCCGTACTGGCCGCCGACCGGCCCGGACGGCTCGACTCCGGCACCTTCCTCCGCATGGGTTTCGCCGGCGCGGAGGCCACCGTCGCCATCGGCGTCAGCCGCCTCGGCCATACGGCGTCCTGGACCGGACGGGTCGGCGCCGACAGCGCGGGAACGGCGATCCTCGCCGGACTGCGCGGCGAGTCCGTCGACGTCAGCCGCGCCCGCGTCGACGACACCGCCCCGACCGGGCTCATGCTGCGCGAACGCCGCACACCGGACCACACCCACGTCACCTACTACCGCCACGGACTGGCCGGCGCACGCCTCGTACCGGAGGACATCGACGCCCAACTCGTGGCCGCCGCAAGCGTCCTGCACATCACCGGGATCACCCCGGCCCTCGGCGCCGGACCGCGCGCGGCCGTCCGGCACGCCGTGGACCTCGCGCGCGCCGCCGGCATCACCGTCAGCCTCGACCTCAACCACCGCGCCCGGCTGTGGAGCCGGCAGGAGGCCGCCGCCGAACTGACCGACCTCGTCGCCCGCGCGGACATCGTCTTCGCCGGCGCCGACGAGGCCACCCTGATCGTCCCCGAGGACGAACCCGCCGCCATGGCCCGCGCCCTGCTCGCCCGGGGGCCGCGCGAGGCCGTCCTGAAACTCGGGGCGCGCGGAGCCGTCGCCGCCACGCACGACACCGAAGCCGTACAGGGCATCGTGCCCGTCACCCCGGTGAACCCGATCGGCGCCGGCGACGCCTTCGTCGCCGGATACCTCGCCGGACACCTCGACGGGGCGCACCTCCCCGGGCGGCTGCTGCTCGCCGCGACCTGCGGGGCCTTCGCCGTGGCCTCGCCCGGCGACTGGGAGGGACTGCCCCGGCGCGCCGAACTCGGCCTCCTCCAGGGCGAGGACGTCCTGCGCTGACCGGGGCGCCGGGGCGCCCACCCCGCCGCCCCCTCCCGTACCCCCACGCCACCACACGAAAGACCAGCCATGAACCGATTCACAGGGCGGACGGCCGTCGTCACCGGCGCCTCCTCCGGCATCGGCGCGGCGAGCGCCGTACGCCTGGCCGCCGAAGGCGCCGCCGTCGTCCTCGCCGACATCGACCCCCAGGGCGGCACCGCCCTCGCCCGCAGGATCCGCGAGGACGGCGGGCGCGCCGAGTTCGTGCCCTGCGACGTCGGCTCCGAACAGGACTGGTGGAGCCTCAAGGTCCGGGCCCATCTGCTCTTCGGGCCGGTGTCCCTCGTGCACAGCAACGCCTTCACCCACACGCACGCCCCCGCCCACGAACTGCCCGGCGGGGACTGGGACCGCGACCTCGCCGTCAACCTCAAGGCGCCCTATCTGGCGGTCCGCACCTTCCTCGACGACCTGCGCGAGACCCGCGGCTCCTTCGTCGCCACCTCCAGCGTGCACGCGCTGCGCGGACTGCCCGGCTATCCGGCCTACGCCGCCGCCAAGGGCGGCCTGTGCGCGCTCGTCCGCCAGCTCGCCGTCGAGTACGGGCCGGACGTGCGCTTCAACTCCGTGCTGCCCGGCCCCATCCTCACCGAGAACTGGCAGGACGTGGACGAGGAGGGCCGTCGGCTCTCCGCCCGCGCCACCGCCCTCGGCAGGCTGGGCCGCCCCGAGGAGGTGGCGGCCGCCGTCGCCTTCCTGGCCTCCGACGACGCCTCGTACATCACCGGCACGAACCTGACCGTGGACGGCGGCTGGACCGTGAAGAAGGAGTCCAAGTGAAGATCACCTCCCTGCGGACCTATCTGGTCGCCCCCCGCTGGTGCTTCCTGCGCGTCGACACCGACGAGGGGATCACGGGCTGGGGCGAACCGGTCGTCGAGGGCCGCGCGCACACCGTTGCCGCCGCCGTCGGGGAACTGTCCGACTACCTCGTCGGGCAGGACCCGCTGCGCATCGAGGACCACTGGCAGGTCCTCACCAAGGGCGGCTTCTACCGGGGCGGCCCCGTCCTGTCGAGCGCGGTCGCGGGCATCGACCAGGCCCTGTGGGACATCGCCGGCAAGGCGCTGGGCGTGCCGGTGTGGCAGCTGCTCGGCGGCAGGGTCCGGGACCGGGCGCGCGTGTACAGCTGGATCGGCGGCGACCGCCCCTCCGATGTCGCCCGGCAGGCTGCGGCGCGCAAGGCGGAGGGCTTCACCGCCATCAAGATGAACGCCTCGCCGCAACTGGAACTCATCGACACCCCCCGGGCGGTCCGGGAGATCGTCGAACGGGTGGAGAGCGTCCGCGCGGAGGTCGGGGACGCCTTCGACATCGCCGTGGACTTCCACGGCCGCCTCACCCTGCCCATGGCGCGCCGGGTCCTGCCCCTGCTGGAGCCCTCGCTGCCGTACTTCGTCGAGGAACCGGTGGTGCCGGAGATGAGCGCGCACATCGGTGAGGTGGTGCGCTCCACCAGCATCCCCATCGCCACCGGCGAACGGCTCTACTCCCGCTGGGACTTCAAACCGGTGCTCCAACAGGGCATCGCCGTGGCCCAGCCCGACCTGTCGCACGCGGGCGGGATCTCCGAGGTACGGCGGATCGCGGCGATGGCGGAGGCCCACGACGTCTCCCTGGCACCGCACTGCCCGCTCGGCCCGATCGCCCTGGCCGCCTGCCTCCAGGTCGGCTTCGCCACGCCCAACCTGCTGATCCAGGAACAGAGTCTGGGCATCCACTACAACGCCGGATCGGACCTGCTGGACTACCTCACCGACCGCTCCGTCTTCCGCTACGAGGACGGCCACGTCGGGCTGCTCACGGCGCCCGGGCTGGGCATCGAGGTGGACGAGAAGGCCGTCGAACGCGCCGCCGAGGCGGGCCACCGCTGGCGCAACCCGGTATGGCGGCGGACGGACGGCTCCCTCGCCGAATGGTGAGGGGCGGCGGCCGGGGCACGCGCCGTCAGGACGTCAGCGACTGGAGCACCTTGCGCGTGGCCGGCCCGTAGACCCCGGGCAGATCACCGCGCACACCGTGCCCCGCCTGGAAGCGCGCGACCGCCTCCTGCACATGCCGGTCGTACCGGCCCCGCTGGGGCAGGCTCCACGCCCCGAGCTGGGCGAGACGCCGCTGCAACTCCGCGACCTCCGGCCCGCTGTCGTGCCGGCGCAGCGTCGGCGCGGCGGGCGTGGCCGAGGGGGTGCCGGGGGAGGTGCCGGGGGAGGGAGCCGCGCCAGGACGTTCCTGCGCCGGAGCGCTCGGCGGCCCGGAGGTGACCGCCGGGACCCCGGGCGCGGCCGGGGCAGGGGCCGACGGTACGGGGGAGCGCCGGCCCGTCGGACCGGTACGGGTGGCCGAAGGCGCGCTCGGCCGCGCCTCGGTGGGGCCGCCGGTACCGGGCGGGCTCTGCGCCGGGGGCTCGGCGGCCGGTTCCTCCGCGTCGGTGACGTCGAGCCGGCTCGCCGGGGGCGGGGAGGCCGTGTTCCGGGTGTCCTGGTCACGGGAGAGCGCGTACGCGCCCGCGAGGGTGGCGGAGCCGATCAGGGTGGCCAGGGCGGCGGTGAGGCGGAGCGGGCGGTGCCGCCTGCGGGGCTTGCGCGCCCGGTGGCCGCCCGCCGGGGACAGTACGACGGTGGCGGGGAACGCGTGGGCCTCGGGCGCGGGGCCGTGGGGCCCGGGCTGGGACATGTACCGGGCCATCGGCGGGGCGGGGGTGCCGGGTTCGGGGCTTGCCGCCGGTGCGGGCAGGACGACGTAGGGGCGGATCCATTCCTGGTCGAACTGCGAGGGGGCGCAGGCACAGCGCGCGGGATTTCCGCATCGTGCGCAGAAAGGGGTGCTCACCGAACTCCAGTCGAGTGTTCCGGGAAATGCGGAAAAGGGCCTTCGCTGCTGTGAGGCCCGCGACTTGGGAATGGTCCGGAACAGCCGACGGCAGGCTGATGCCCTGAGGGAATGAGGAAAGCAGGGAATGAACGGTGAACCTACTGTGCAACAAGCCTGAGAGCCAGCCCAGTTGGGTTCTGTTTGATAACGATCGGCAAGCCGGGGGGTGGTGGGGCGCGGAAGAAGACCGCCTGCCGTGCGGATCCGGGCGTACCGGTGGGTCGGTGCCGCTCGGTGGGGCGGGGGCGGTGTGTTGACTTCCTTGCGTGCGTGTCTGATTCTGTTCGTCGCGCAGGTGCCTCGTCAGGGGCTTCCTCGGCATGCCGCCGGACTTTCCTTTCCCTGGGAGGAGTTGGCGGAATTCCTCTCGGAAAACTGTCGGCGGGGGTGTCATGTCCTGAACAATGGGGCGACTTCCACTCCGTACTCAGGATGTCTCACGTGTCGACGAATGAATTGCCCGCTGAGAGTCGCATGACCGACCAGGACCTGTGCGCCGCCCTCCGCGCCGGGGCCCCGGCCGCCCCCGCGGCCGAGGCCGAACTGCTGCGCCGCCACGGCCCGCGGGTCATGGCCTTCGCCCGGACGGCCGGGGGCGACCCCGCGCTCGCCCCGCAGGCCGCGGACCACGCGACGCAGCGGTTCCTCCGTCTGCGGGCCACCGGGGCCGACGACGCGGAACGGCCGCCTCGCCTGTCACTGCTGATGCTGCTGCCCTCCGCCCCCGAGACCGAGCCCGACTCCGCGGCCGGTTCCGGAGCCGACCAGGCGTCCGATCCGGCCCTCCGGCCCGTCGTGCGGCAGGGGTTCACCTCCCTGCCCTTCCGTACGCAGGCCCTCCTCTGGCACGCCGTGGTCGAGCGGGAGCCGGACGACCGCGTCGCCGCGATCACCGGGGACCGGCCCGAGGCCGTACCCGACCTGACCCGGCGGGCGCTCTCCGCCTGCCGGGACGCCTTCCTGCGGGCGCACCTGCGGGCGCCGTCCGCACCGCACTGCCCCCGCTACGCGCGCATGCTCGACGCGGCGGCCGCGCGGGCCGACGTACGCGGCAACCCCGGTCTGGCCCAGCACCTCGGCGGCTGCCCCGGCTGCGCGTCCGCCCTGCGCGGCCTGGTCGCCCTCGGCGAGGCCCCCGGCCCCCTGCTGGCCGGGGCGCTGCTGGGCGAGCCGGGGCGCCGGTACGCCGAGGAGAGGGTCCGTACCGGGGCGGACGGCGAGGACACCCTGCCGCTGCCGGTCGTACCGCCGCTCGCCCCGCCGCCGCAGGCGGCAGGCACGGGCCGGCGGCGGACCGCCTTCGTCCGGCGGCCGGCGGGGCGCGTGGTCCTCGGCGCGGCGGTGATCGTGGCCGCGGGGACGACGGTCGCGTTCGCCCTCCGGCCGGAGGGCGACCCCCGGCCGCCGCGCGCGGTGCAGGCCGACGCACCGGTCCTGCGCGTGGAGGTGGGGGAGGGCGCGGGCTCGCCCTCACCCACCAGGAGCGGCGCGCGGCCCTCCGTATCGGGCTCGGCCCGGCCCTCACCGAGCGCTTCGCCGACCGCCACGGGCCCCTCGCCCAGCCAGGACCCCACATCCGGCCCCACGGCGGAGGCCACGGCCACCCCCGAGGCCGTCCGCCCCTTCCGGGCGGCCACCTTCGTCCCGGCCGTCAACTCCGCCTCCGGGCTGTGCCTGGACGTCCGCGGAGGAGCCTTCGCCAGCGGGACCGATGTCGTCACCGCGCGCTGCCGCCCCGGCGACGCGGTCCAGCAGTGGCGCCTCGACAAGAAGGGGCTGCTCCGCAACGCCGCGGACCCGCGCTTCTGCCTGGATTCGCGGGGCGCGGCCCACCGGGGCGTGGGCATCTGGACCTGCTCGTCCCACGGCAGGAGCGACGGGGACAATCTCGTGTTCTCCATGGACGCGACAGGGCGCATCAAGCCGCGCATGGCCCCGGGGTACGCCGTGACCGCGTCCGGCGGCGTACCGGGGGCCGCGCTCACCTTCGGCCGCACCGGTCCGGCGGCCGAGCAGCAGTGGACCGAGCCCGCTGGAGCGACAACCACCACCCGATAGTCAACAGATTCCAACATGCCCGGCCCGGGGCGGAGCGGCAGCCTCCCGCGCCCCGGGCCTGCGGCGCGGGCAGGTTCAGGCCAGGCCAATCGCAGACGTAGCAAGGGCTTTGGGGGATCCGGCGTGCTGCGAGAGGTCACGGGGGCGCATCAATCCGAAACCCACGCTTCACGCTGTTGACTTGTGAAGGAAATGGCGCTTTTCTCTGTTGCATCAAGTTTGAACGCGGCCGACTGTGGCGGATTTCCCTGGTGAAGGGGGCGCCTCGACAGGGCTGGCCGGCCGAGGTCCTGGGTCCGGCACCCCTCCCTCGACAGCAGTCCTCCGGCCCGCGGCCCGGGCGGCGCCCACGAGGACGGCCGGCCCCGCACCCCGCATCGCACGTGCCCCATCGGTCGCCGCTCGCGACCCGTCCAAGCAAAGGGATCGACATGCTCATTCACCACCAGCACCGCCGTCCGGTGGCCGTCGGGGCCCTGGCCCTCGCCACGACGCTCGTCCTCAGCTCCTGCTCCAGCGGCCAGGAGACGACCGGCGGGGCCGCGGATGTGGGGAAGGTCGACGGGAAGATCTCCCTGACCTATCTGCAGAAGCAGGGCGACCAGGAGTACTTCATCGGGGAGGCGGCCGGTGCCAGGGCGAAGGCGGCCGAGCTCGGCGTCGACCTCAAGGTGGTGAACCTGGGCAACGACGCGAACAAGACCGTCAGCGAGGCGCAGGCGGCCATCTCGCAGAAGAGCAACGGACTGATCGTGGTCGTCCCGGACCCGGCCGTGGGCCCCCAGGTCGTGCAGCTGGCGAAGAGCGGCAAGGTGGCGCTGCTGACCTCCGACGACCAGATCTGCGGCACCGGCCCCGACCCCGCCGCCTGCGGCGCCGACGACCTGGTGCCCCGCATCGGGTTCAGTGGCCGGCAGATGGGTGGCGAGGTGGGCAAGCGGGCCGCCGAGGAGTTCAAGAAGGCGGGCTGGAACCCGGCCGAGACGCGGACCATTTCGGCCTGGAAGCAGGACGTCACCGTCTGCACCGACCGCGTGGACGCCGCGAAGAAGGCGTTCACGGAGGGCGCGGGCGCCCCCGTACAGAACATCGACGTGCCGACCGACAACTCCCCGACGGGCGCGCAGGACAAGATCGCGGCGACGGTCACCGCCAACGCCTCCGTGAAGCACTGGGTCGTCTGGGGCTGCAACGACGAGAACGTGCAGGGCGGTGTCACCGCCCTGGAGAACGCCGGATTCAGCGCCGACAACGTGATCGGCGTGGGCCTCGGCGCCTACCTCGCCTGCAAGAACTGGAGCTCCGGCAAGCCCTCCGGCATGAAGGCCGCGCTCTTCATCAACGGCAAGGACGTCGGCGCCCTGGCGGTCCAGACCATGTTCGACAAGCTCAAGGACGGCAAGGACTTCCCGAAGGAGGCGTTCGCCCCGACGAAGATGGTCGACGCCGCCAACTGGAAGGACGCGGGCGTCACCTGCGGCTGAGCCCGCGCCCGCGGCACGGGCGGGTATGACGGCCCCCGCGGCGGCCGTACCCGCCCCTGCCGGCCATCGCCGGGCGGCGCCGCCGCCGGCCCGAAGCCCCACGTACCCCCCCTCCAGCTTGCGAGGCCCCATGACCACGGCAGGTACAGAGCCGCCCCCTTCCGCGCAGGATCCCGGCGCGGAGGTCTCCGTAGAGAACATCACCAAGCGCTTCGGTGCCGTACAGGCGCTCAGCGGAGTCACGCTGAGCTTCCCGAGGGGCCGCGTCACCGCCCTGATGGGCGAGAACGGCGCCGGCAAGTCCACCCTCCTCAAGATCCTCACCGGTGACCACCAGCCCACCGAGGGAAGCATCCTCTGGGACGGGCGCCCACGGCCCCTGGCCTCCCCGCACGAGGCCCACAAGGCCGGGATCCGGATCATCCCGCAGGAACCCGAGATCATCCCGCACGTCTCCGTCGCGGAGAACGTCTACGCGGGAGCGCTGCCGCGCCGTACGGGCCGCCGGCTCGACCGGACCGAGCTGCGCCGGCGGATCACCGCGGACCTGGCCCGGCTCGGCTTCGAGAAGGTCATCCACCCCGATCAGCTGGGATCCGAACTCACCCCGGCACAGCGCCAGCTGGTGGAGATCCTGCGCGCGCTCACCGGCGAGGCCAGGGTCATCGCCTTCGACGAGCCCACCTCCTCCCTCTCCGAGAACGAGGTGGAGGCCCTCTTCGGCCTCATCGACCGGCTGCGGGACCAGGGCATCGCCGTCATCTACGTCTCCCACCGCATGAAGGAGATCTTCCGCCTGGCCGACCGCATCGCCGTCCTGCGCGACGGCACGGTCGCCGGGGTGCTGGAGGCCGCCGAGACCGACGAGGGCGAGGTGGTCCGCCTCATGGTCGGCCGCGACCTCTCCTCCCTCTTCGTACGGCAGGACGTCACCCGCGAGGAGGTCGTCCTGCGGCTGGAAGGTGTCACCACCGACGACGTCGAGGGCATCGACCTCCACGTCCGCGCCGGCGAAGTGGTCGCCCTCGCCGGGCTGATGGGCGCCGGACGGTCCGAGCTGGCCCTCGCCCTCGCCGGTGACCGGCCCCTCCGCTCGGGGACCGTGTCCGTGAACGGCACGCCCCTGCGCCTGCGCGGCCCCCGGGACGCGATCCGCGCGAGCATCGGTCTGGCCCCGGAGGAGCGCAAGGCACAGGCGCTGTTCCTGCACCGCTCCGTCCGGGACAACACCTCCCTGGTCAGCCTCGACCGGCTGCGCCGCTGGCGCTTCGTCCGCAGCCGCCAGGAGAAGGCGGTGGCGCAGGACTTCTCCGACCGGCTCCGGGTGCGCACCCCGTCGATCGAGCACGAGGTGCGCAAACTGTCCGGCGGCAACCAGCAGAAGGTGGTGCTCGCCCGCTGGCTGCTGCGCAAGCCCAAGGTCCTGATCCTGGACGAGCCCACGCGCGGGATCGACATCGGCGCCAAGGCCGAGATCTACCGGATCATCGCCGACCTCGCCCGGGACGGGGTCGCCCTGCTGGTGATCTCCTCCGAACTCCCCGAGGTACTGGGGCTCGCCGACCGGATCGTCGTGATGCAGAACGGCCGCATCACCGGCGAACTCGACCGCTCGGAAGCCACCGAGGAGGCCGTCCTCCACCTCGCCATGGCCGACGACCTCGCGCCCGTCGTATCCGACCGACCGCTCACCGACTCCGCCGATGGAGACGTCCGATGACCACCACCCAGACCCCGGCCCCCGCCGAGACCGCCCTCCCCGCCCCGGCGCGGAAGAGCGCGGGAGCCCTGCTCTCCTCGCTCGGCGGGCAGAACCTCAGCCTGATCGGCGCCCTCGTCCTCGTCCTCGCCCTGTTCGGGTTCCTCAACGACAACTACCTCAGCCTCGCCAACATCCAGGTCATCGGGGAGGCGGTGACCATCACCGGCCTGCTCGCCATCGTCCAGACGGTGGTGATCATCTGCGGCGGGCTCGACATCTCCGTCGGCTCCCAGGCGGGCCTGGCCTCCGTGGTCAGCGCCATGGTCTTCACCTCCGGCGGCTCCAACCCCTACCTGGGCATGGCCGCCGCGATCGGCATCGGGATCCTGGTCGGCGTGGTCAACGGCGTCGCCATCGTCTACGGGCGGGTCAATCCCACGATCGCCACGCTCGCCGGGCTGGCCGCCTACAAGGGGGTGGCCCAGCTGGTCTCCGACGGCCGCGCGCAGGGCTACGTACTCAACGATCCGCTGTTCGTGTTCCTCGGGCGGGGGAAGATCGCCGGGATACCGGTGATGATCTGGATCCTGGTGGTCGTGGCCCTGGCGGTGCACGTGATGCTGAAATACACCGACATCGGCCGGAACATCTACGCGATCGGCGGCAACGACACCGCGGCACGGCTGGCCGGTATCAACATCAACAAGTACCTCGTCGCCGTGTACGCGCTGATCGGTGTCGTCGCGGCCATCGCCGGAATCCTGCTGACCGCGCGCACCGGTTCGGGGCAGCCCGTCTCCGGGAGCGAGGGCCTGGAGCTCAAGGCCATCACGGCGGCGGCGCTCGGCGGCTGCGCCCTCAAGGGCGGCAAGGGCGGCATCGGCGGCACGCTGCTGGCGGTGGCACTGCTCGGGGCACTGGAGAACGGCCTGACGGTGGAGGGCATCAACACCTTCTGGCAGAACGTCGCCCAGGGCGCCCTGCTCGTCGCGGCGGTCGTCATCCAGCAACGCCGCAGCGGGGAACGAGCCGTCGGACTGCCGCACTGACAGGGGGGACGAATACCTCAAGCGGGTGCCTTTCCTCCTCCCCGCCCCCGCTTATTTGACTCGGTGTACAATTGATCTCCGTCTGGATTCGCTAGAGATCAATGGGTGGGACTGTGACGGAGTCGGCACCGCTGGCGGCCCAGCGGCGAGAGGTGATCCTCGAAACCGTGCGCCGCAAGGGGGCGGTCCGCGTGGCGGCTCTCGTGGAACAGCTCGGCGTCTCCGACATGACCATCCGCCGCGATCTCGACGTACTCGCCCGAGCCGGCTCGGTGGAGAAGGTGCACGGCGGGGCGGTGAGCACGTCCGGGACCACCTGCGACGAGCCCGGCTTCGAGACCAAGTTCGCCCTCAAGTCGGCTGCCAAGGCGGCGGTCGCGGAGGCCGCCGCCCAACTGGTGCAGCCCGGCAGCGTCGTGGCGATCTCCGGCGGCACGACGACCTACGCCGTCGCCCACCGGCTGCGCGAGATCGCCGGCCTGACCGTGGTGACCAACTCCCTGCCCGTCGCGGACCTGCTGCGCTCCTCCGGTACGGAGGGCACCTCCGCGGGCCCGACGGTGCTGGTCACGGGCGGGGCGCCCACCAAGTCCGCCTCCCTGGTCGGGCCGCTGGCCGATCAGGCCATCCGCTCCCTCCAGGTGGACCTGCTCATCGTCGGCGCGCACGGGGTCTCGGAGCGCGCCGGGGTGACCACGCCGAACCTGGCGGAGGCGGAGACCAACCGCACCCTGATCGCCGCCGCCACGCGGCTGGCCGTCGTGGCCGACCACAGCAAGTGGGGGGTCGTGGGGCTGAGCCGGTTCGCCGGACTGTCCGAGATCGACTACTTCGTGTCCGACGACGGCCTCTCCGAGGACGCGCGCGGCGTCCTCGGAGAGCACGTCGGCCGGCTGATCCTGGCGGACACCCAGGGGGCCTGAGCCTCTGCGGTTCCGGCTCCGGCTCCGGCCCCGGGGCCGCACGTCTCCACCTCCTCGAACGGCCTGTGTGCGTCGGCCTCTTGATGCGTTCACCGGCGCTCTCCGGTGCGCAGGTTCCCCAGTGGCGTGAGCTGTCCGCCCCTGCCCCAGCATGGGCGTTGACTTTCGTTGCTTTCTGTTTATTCTTGTCGGCGTGTGGTCTGTACCGCCGCTGTTCCGTACTCCGAGAGACGGGCCCGTTTCCGTGAAGAGAACCACGACGAAGCTCGCGGACGGCCGCGAGCTGACCTACTACGACCTCGACGAGAGCGCCGCACGCGACTCCGTCGACCGCCGCGCCCTCGATCCCGTCGACAGCCGCCCCGAACTGCGCCTCGATCTGACGACGGGCGACTGGGTCACCATCGCCTCCCACCGGCAGGGACGCGTCCACCATCCGCCGACCGACGCCTGCCCGCTCTGCCCCTCGGCGGACGGGCACCACAGCGAGATACCGGCGGCGGACTACGAAGTGGTCGTGTTCGAGAACCGCTTCCCCTCCCTGACAGGACGCTTCGGGCGCTGCGAAGTCGTCTGCTTCACACCCGAACACGCGGCGAGCTTCGCCGATCTGACGGAGGAGCGCGCCCGGCTCGTCCTCGACGCCTGGACGGACCGCACCGCACGCCTGTCGTCCCTGCCGGGCGTGGAGCAGGTGTACTGCTTCGAGAACCGCGGTGTGGAGATCGGCGTCACCCTCGCGCACCCGCACGGGCAGCTCTACGCCTTCCCCTTCGTCCCGCCCCGGACCGCCAAGATGATCGCCGTCGCCGGCACCCACCGGTCCGTCACCGGCGGGAACCTCTTCGAGGACCTGCTGGCCGAGGCGCGGGCCGCCGCCTCCCGCGTGGTGCTGGCGGGGGAGCACTGGACGGCCTTCGTCCCGTACGCCGCCCGCTGGCCGTACGAGGTGCACGTGTACCCCCATCGCCGCGTGCCCGACCTCACCCACCTCACCGAGGCCGAACGCGCCGAGTTCCCCGGGCTCTACCTGGACCTGCTCCGCCGCTTCGACCGGCTGTTCCGTCCGGAAGGACCGGCGGAGCAGCCGACTCCGACCCCCTACATCTCCGCATGGCACCAGGCACCGCGCAGCGGCGGTGAGGAACTGGCCCTGCACCTCGAGCTGTTCACGGTCCGGCGTTCGGCGGACAGGCTCAAGTACCTGGCCGGAGTGGAATCCGGCATGGACTCCTTCGTCAACGACATCGCCCCCGAGGACGCGGCCCACCGGCTCCGCGAGGTAGCGGCATGAGCCGCTACCTCGTCACCGGTGGCGCCGGCTACATCGGCAGCGTGGTCGCGGCCCGGCTCCTCACCGAGGGCCACGACGTCACCGTGCTCGACGACCTGTCCACCGGCGCGCTGGAGGCCGTACCGGAGAGGGCCGACTTCGTCGTCGGCGGGGTGGCGCAGGCGGCCGCCGTCCTGGACGGCGGATACGCCGGGGTGCTGCACCTCGCGGCCTCCTCCCAGGTGGCGGAATCCGTGCGCGACCCCGAGAAGTACTGGCGCAACAACGTCGTGGGCTCGCTGGCGCTGCTCACCGCCATGCGCCGGCACGGGGTGGGAACCCTGGTGTTCTCCTCCACCGCCGCCGTGTACGGGGAGCCCGAGCGGACACCGATCCAGGAGGACGCCCGGACCGCACCGGCCAGTCCCTACGGCGCGAGCAAACTCGCCGTCGACCACATGCTCACCGGTGCGGCCGCCGCCCACGGGCTGGCCGCCGTGTCCCTGCGGTACTTCAATGTCGCGGGCGCCCACGCGGGCCGGGGCGAGCGCCACCACTCCGAGTCGCACCTCGTCCCGCTCGTCCTCCAAGTGGCCCTCGGGCAGCGTGCGCACGTCGACGTCCACGGCGACGACTACCCGACGCGCGACGGCACCTGCGTACGCGACTACCTCCATGTGGCCGACCTGGCCGACGCCCACCTCCTGGCTTTGGCGGCGGCCCGGCCCGGTGAGCACCTGATCTGCAACCTCGGCAACGGCGAGGGCTTCACCGTCCGCGAGGTCATCGAGGCCGTGCGACGGGTCACGGGACACCCCGTCCCCGAGGCCGTGCGCCCGCGCCGCCCCGGTGACCCGGCCGTCCTGATCGCGTCCGCGGACCGCGCGCGCGAGCGCCTGGGCTGGCGGCCGCACCGCACCGGCCTGGACCGCATCGTCGCCGATGCCTGGGAGTTCGTACGCGAGGTGACCCCGTGAGGGAAGCCTTCCGGCGCGTCCACGGCACCGACCCCGAGGGGATCTGGGCGGCGCCCGGCCGGGTCAACCTGATCGGCGAGCACACCGACTACAACGACGGCTGCGCCCTGCCGATCGCCCTTCCCCAGCACACCCTGGTCGCGGCCCGGCGGCGGCAGGACGGGCGGCTGCGCCTGCACAGCGCCCAGGGCGACGGCCCCGTCCTCGACCTGCACGTCGAGCGCCTCACCGCGGGGGCGGTCACCACCTGGGGCGCCTACCCCGCCGGGGTGGTCTGGGCGCTGCGCGAGGCCGGACACCCGGTCGGCGGCGCCGACCTGCACATCGACAGTACGGTGCCCGCCGGCGCCGGGCTGTCCTCCTCTGCGGCGCTGGAGTGCGCGGTGGCCTTCGCCTACAACGACCTGTACGAGCTGCGCCTGGACGCACCCGCCCTGGCGCTGATCGCCCAGCGGGCGGAGAACGGTTTCGCCGGAGTGCCCTGCGGGGCCATGGACCAACTGGCCTCCGCCTGCTGCACCGAGGGCGCGGCCCTCCACCTGGACCTCCGCGCGGGCACCCATGAGCAGGTCCCGTTCGCGCCGGAGGCCCAGGGGATGAGCCTGCTGGCCGTGGACACCCGCGTGAAGCACGACCTGGGGGACGGCGCCTACGCGCGACTGCGGGCCGGCTGCGAGCGAGCCGCCCGCCTGCTCGGCGTGGCGGCGCTGCGCGACCTCGGCCCCGAGGACCTGCCCCGCGCGGCGGAGCTCCTGCCGTCCGCGCTGCTGCCCCTGGTCCGGCACGTGGTGACGGAGAACGCGCGGGTGGCCCGGGCCGTCGCCCATCTCCGGGCCGGGCGGGTGGCGGTGCTGGGCCCGATCCTCACCGACGGCCACATCTCGCTGCGGGACGACTTCCGGATCTCCTGCGCGGAGAGCGACCTCGTGGTGGACACCGCGCTGGCGCACGGGGCGCACGGGGCCCGGATGACCGGAGGCGGCTTCGGCGGCTCGGTCATCGTCCTGGCGGAGGAGGACCGGGTGGACTGGATCGGCGAGGCCGTCACCACGGCCTTCCGGAAGGCCGGCCACCAGGACCCGCACCTGCTCCCCGTCTCCCCGGCGGCGGGCGCCCGGCGGGTGGGGTGAGCACCGGACGACCGGATGAGGCGGCGGGCCGCGACGTAGACTGTTGGATTATGGGGGATTGCCGTGGCATCGTGACGGCACACCCGGACATCGCGCGGAGGACGGGGAACAGGTCGTGACCGAGGCAGCACCCCTGGCACCCCAGCGCAGGGCCCTGATCCTGGAGATCGTGCGCCGCGACGGTGCCGTGCGCGTGGCCGACCTCGTGGAACAGCTCGGCGTCTCCGATATGACCATCCGCCGCGACCTGGACGCCCTCGCCCGCACCGGCTCCCTGTCGAAGGTGCACGGCGGCGCCATCAGCGCCGCCGTCACCACGGCGGACGAGCCTCCCTTCGAGACCAAGGCCGCTCTGGAGTCCCGGGCGAAGTCGGCCGTGGCCGAGGCGGCCGCCGCCCTCGTGAAACCGGGCAGCGTCGTCGCCGTCTCCGGCGGGACCACCTCCTACGCCGTGGCCACCCGGCTCAAGGAGGTCCCCGATCTGACGGTGGTGACCAACTCCCTGCCGGTCGCCCAGCTCCTGCGGCCCACCGGCACCGAGCTCGCCCCCGCCGGGCACACCCTGCTGCTCACCGGCGGCACCCCCACCCGGTCGGCTTCGCTGGTCGGCCCGCTGGCGGACCAGACGATCCGCTCCCTCCAGGTGGACCTGCTCGTCATCGGCGCCCACGGCGTCTCGGAGCGCGCCGGGGCCACCACCCCGAACCTGGCCGAGGCCCAGACCAACCGCGCGCTGATCGAGTGCGCCACCCGGGTCGCCGTCGTCGCGGACCACACCAAGTGGGGCGTCGTGGGGCTCAGCCGGTTCATCGCCCTCCCGGAGATCGACTACTTCGTCTCGGACGACGGCCTCGACGCCGAGGCGTGCGCCGTCCTGCGGGATGCGGTGGGGCAGCTGATCCTGGGTAGGACCCAGGCGTAACGCAGGGCAGGGCATGCCCCGTACGGACTTGCCACGCCCTGTGTGTTTACGTAAACATGCACAGGTGTCCGGTGCGCGCCCCGCGCGCCCGTCCCGCTCGACCGAGGAGCACGCGTATGCCCCTTCTCCAGATCGAAGACGACGGATTCCGGCTCGACGGCGAGCCCTTCCGCATCCTCTCCGGCGGACTGCACTACTTCCGCGTCCATCCCGGCCACTGGCGCGACCGGCTGCGCAAAGCGCGCCTCATGGGCCTCAACACGGTCGAGACGTACGTACCGTGGAACCTCCACCAGCCGCAGCCCGACACCTTCCGCCTGGACCACGGCCTCGACCTGCCCCGCTTCCTCGACCTCGCCGCCGAGGAGGGGCTGCACGTCCTGCTGCGGCCCGGCCCCTACATCTGTGCCGAATGGGAGGGCGGAGGACTGCCCTCCTGGCTGCTGGCCGATCCCGACATCCGCCTGCGCAGCGGCGACCCCGGCTTCCTCGGCGCCGTCGACGACTACTTCCGGCAGCTCCTGCCCCCGCTCCACGACCGGCTGGCCACCCGGGGCGGGCCGGTGCTCGCCGTACAGCTGGAGAACGAGTACGGCGCGTACGGGGACGACACCGCCTACCTGGAAGGGCTCGCGGAGCTGCTGCGCCGCCACGGTACCGACGTACCCCTCTTCACCTGCGACCAGCCGTCCGACCTGGAGCGCGGCTCCCTGCCGGGCGTGCTCGCGACCGCCAACTTCGGCAGCGGATCCGCCCGCAACCTGACCGCGCTGCGCGCCGCCCGGCCGTCCGGGCCGCTGCTCTGCACGGAGTTCTGGATCGGCTGGTTCGACCGGTGGGGCGGCGAGCACACCGTCCGCGACGCGCGGGAGGCGGCGCGGGAGCTGGACGACCTGCTCGCGACCGGGGCGTCCGTGAACTTCTACATGTTCCACGGCGGCACGAACTTCGGCTTCATGAACGGCGCCAACGACAAGCACACCTACCGCCCCACGGTCACCTCCTACGACTACGACGCCCCCCTCGACGAAGCCGGCGACCCCACCGAGAAGTACGCCGCCTTCCGCGCGGTCATCGCCAAGTACGCGCCCGTTCCGACGGAATGCCCGCCCGCGCGCGGCGCCCGGTTCGCCCTGGAGTCGCTGGAGCTGACGGAGAGCGCCGGGCTGCTGCACGCCGCGCCGGCCCTCGGGGACGCGGTCGCCTCCCGCCGGCCGCTGACCATGGAGGAACTGGGCCAGGACTACGGCTTCGTCCTCTACGAAACGGACCTGCCGGAGGCCGGACCGGCCCTGCTGGAGCTGGAGCAGGTCCGCGACCGGGCGCAGGTGTTCCTCGACGGACAGCCCGTCGGGGTGCTGGAGCGGGAGGGGCACGAGCACTCCCTCACCTTCGCCGTCCCCCGGCCGGGCGCCGCCCTGGCCGTCCTCGTGGAGAACCAGGGCCGGGTGAACTACGGGCAGGGCATCCACGACCGCAAGGGCCTGCTCGGCCAGGTGCTGCTCAACGGCGCGCCGCTCGACGGATGGACCAGCCGCCCGCTGCCGCTCACCTCGCTCGACGACGTGCCGTTCGCGCCCTCGCCGGCCCCGCCCACCGGCCCGGCCCTGTACCGCGGGACCTTCGCGGTGGACCGGCCCGCCGACACCTTCCTCCACCTCGACGGATGGACGAAGGGCAACGCCTGGGTCAACGGCTTCGCCCTCGGCCGCCACTGGTCCCGCGGACCGCAGCGCTCCCTGTACGTGCCGGGGCCCGTGCTGCGCGAGGGCCTGAACGAGCTCGTCGTACTGGAGCTGCACGCGCCGGGGCGCGGCAGGCGGGTCGCCCTGCGGGAGGCGCCGGATCTGGGGCCGGTGGAGGGCTGACCGGCCCGGCGGGCGCAAACGGCCGTGCGTACGGAGGCCGTGCGTACGTCGGCCGTGCGTACGGAGGGGGTACGCACGGCCGTCGGGGCTCGTGGAGGCTCTTGCCTGGGCAGGTCAGGCCGCCGAGCGCCGCCACTTCTGGTTGTCGCCGCCGGTGCACGTCCACTGGATGAGGGGCGCTCCGTCGGTCCGGGCCTGGTGGGTCACGTCGAGGCATTTGCCGCTGTGCCGGGCGACCAGCCGCATTCCGCTCGCGTCGGCGCGGCCCTGCTTCCACTTCTGGCCGGGTGCGTCCGTACAGGCGGTCTGGACGACGGCGGCCCCGTCGTGGGAGGCCGCGTCCTGGACCGCCAGGCACTTGCCGCTGTGGCGGAGCACGATCCGGACCGTACCGGCCCCAGCGCCCTGGAACCACACGTGCTGGTTGAAGCTGCCCGGGGCGCAGCTCCACTGGAGCAGCCGGGCGCCCTCGGCCACCGACCAGTCGGCGGCGTCGGCGCACTTGCCGCTGTGCGCGGCGGACAGGGTGTTCCAGTCCCCGAGGCCCCGCACGGTGCCGGCCTCGGTGGAGAGGGCGATCTGCGGGAAGTAGTCCATGGACAGGCTCGTCCGGGTGGGGAAGGCGAGCGGGAGCCAGATGTACTGCGAGTCGTTGACCGTGCCGCCCATGGAATTGCCCCAGCGGTCGCCCATGTAGAGGTAGCTCGTCAGGCCGGAGACGCCCTCGACGGGCAGGACGTAGGCGGTCTGCGAGCCGTAGGTCCTGCTGTCCCCGAGGTCCCGCAGCTGGCTCCAGGTGCCGGTGACGCTGTCGGCGGTGCCGTACTTCTGCTGGTTGGGCGACCAGCCCGTGGCGCCGGAGGTCACCAGGAAGTAGACGCCGTCCCGCTTGAACAGGGCGGGCGCCTCCCGCCACTGACCGGGCCACAGCTTCTGCACCTGGGCCTCGACGGCGGTGTAGTCGGGGCTGAGGCGGTAGACGTGGAGGTCCGCGTTCTCGTTGGCCGCCGAGATCATGTAGCCGGTGCCGTCGGTGTCCGCGAAGGCCGTGATGTCGCGGGACATGTGCCCGAGGGGCCGGAAGCTGCCGCGCCAGGCGTAGGCGCCGTCGACGGTGGAGGAGACGGCCACCGCGGCGCGGGCCTCGCTGTAGTCGGTGGCGGCGCCCTCCTTGTGCATCCACATGACGAACTGGTCCGTGGCGCGGTTGTAGATCACCTTGGGGCGCTCGATGTTGGCGGTCGCCAGCTCCGGGTCCGTGGCCTGGGAGAGCACATGGCCGCGGAACTCCCAGTTCTTGAGGTCGGTGGAGCGGTAGGCGGAGACGTAGCGGAAGCTGTTGTCGGGGTTCCGGTCCTCGCCGAACCAGTAGTAGTGCGCGTCCACCTTGATGACCCCGCCGCCGTGGGCGTGGACGGGCCGGCCGGTGGGGTCGGTGAACTGGGTCGCGTTGGTGACGGTGACGGGGGCGGGGGAGGCCGCGGCGGTGCCGGGGCCGCCGAGGAGGCTCGCGAGCAGGGCCGCGAGGAGGGTCAGGGCGGTCAAGAGGGCGGCGGGAGGCGGGTGATGACGTCGCATGGGTACCTCAGGTGGCTGGCGGGTGGGGGAGAGGTGCGCCGGTGAAGCCGAGGGAGCCGGGGAAGCTGCGGAAGTCGGGGAAGCAGCGGAAGCTGCGGAAGTGGATGAAGCCGCTGTGTCGCCCCTGTTATGTTTTCGTAAACATTCCGGGGGCTGGCTGCGAGTGTGGAAGCCGCGCCGTGGCCTGTCAAGGACAGGGACGGGAATCGTGACGCCGGTCCGATTCCGGCCAGGGGTTGGCCACAAGACGCTTGACGGTCCCGGCGGGGCGGTGCCACGATCGCGCTACCGATGATTACGTAAACATCGCTCGTCGGATCCCGCCCTCCTGGAGGCCGACTCGGCCCCGGAGGCCCCCTATACACCCCTGCGCGGGACCCCCTGGTCACTGACGTCACTGACACAAGGACCCCACCATGACGCTCCTGCCGGCACCGGCAACAGCAGTTCCCCCACCCCGCCGCGGACCACGCGCCCGCCGTGAAGCCCTGGCCGGCTGGGGATTCGCCGGACCGTTCGCAGCCGTGTTCGCCCTCGTCTTCCTGGCCCCGCTCGTCTACGCCTTCCACCTCAGCCTGTTGCGCGACCGGCTCATCGGCGGCACCTCCTTCGTCGGCGCGGACAACTACCGCCAGGTGCTGGGCGATCCGCGGTTCTGGGAGGGAGCCGGCCGCGTCGGGCTCTTCCTGCTGGTCCAGGTGCCGGTCATGCTGGGCATCGCCCTGCTGGCCGCGCTCGCCATCGACAGCGGCCGCCTGTACGGCAAGGCGTTCTTCCGGGTCGCCGTCTTCCTGCCCTACGCCGTGCCGGCCGTCGTCGCCGGCCTGATGTGGGGGTTCCTGTACGGCTCCCGCTTCGGCCTGGTCGGCAACCTGAACGAGAGCTTCGGCCTGTCCCTGCCGGACCCGCTCTCACCCTCCCTCGTACTCGCCTCCATCGGCAATGTCGTGACCTGGGAGTTCGTCGGCTACAACACCTTGATCTTCTACGCCGCGCTGAAAGTGGTGCCCCGCTCCCTCTACGAAGCGGCCGCCATCGACGGGGCGGGGGAGTGGCGCGTCATCAGATCGGTCAAACTGCCCGCCATCCGCAGCGCGCTGGTCATCGCCGCCATCTTCTCCGTCATCGGCAGCTTCCAGCTGTTCAACGAGCCGAGCATCCTGCAGAGCCTCGCCCCGAACGCCATCACGACCGACTACACCCCGAACCTCTACACGTACTCCCTCGCCTTCTCCGGACAGCAGCACAACTACGCGGCCACCATCGCCCTCGTGATGGGCGCCCTCACCGCGCTCATCGCCTACGCGGTCCAGCTCCGCGGCATGCGGAAAGGCTGAGCGCATGATCACCAACCCCACCGACGCCTCCCCGCACACCGTGGAGCCCGGCGCCCGCCCCGCCCCGGAGCCCGCCGCGTCGAGGAAGGCACCGGCCACCGGGCGGACAGGCCCGCGCAGAGCGGCGCGTACCCCCCTCGACCCGCGACGCAGCATCCCGCTGACCGTGCTGGCGGGCCTGGTCCTCGTCTACACGATGCTGCCCCTCGTATGGCTGGTCATCAACGCCACCAAGGACCAGGAGAGCCTGCTCGGATCCTTCGGCCTCTGGTTCGGCGAGGACTTCCAGCTCTGGGACAACATCGCCCGCACCCTCTCCTACGACGACGGCGCCTTCGTCCGCTGGACACTGAACACCCTGCTGTACGTGGCCGCGGGCGCGGGCGGTGCGACCCTGCTCGCCGTCCTCGGCGGATACGCGCTCGCCGTCTACGAGTTCCCGGGCCGCCGGGCCGTCTTCGCCGTGGTCATCGGCGCCGTGGCCGTTCCGGGGACGGCCCTCGCCGTCCCCACCTTCCTGATGTTCAGCGGCATGGGCCTCGCCGACACCCCGTGGGCAGTGATCATCCCCTCCCTCGTCTCGCCCTTCGGGCTCTACCTGATGTGGGTGTTCACCGCCGAAGCGGTGCCCGTCGAACTGCTCGAAGCCGCCCGCATCGACGGCGCCGGCGAACTGCGCGTCTTCTTCCGGGTGGCCCTGCCGCTGCTGATGCCGGGGACGGTGACGGTGCTGCTCTTCACCATGGTCGCCACCTGGAACAACTACTTCCTGCCGCTGATCATGATCAAGGACCCGGACTGGTATCCGCTCAGCCTCGGCCTCAACGCCTGGAGTGCGCAGGCCCGTACGGCGGGAGGCGAGCCGGTGTTCGATCTCGTCATCACCGGCTCCTTGCTGACCGTCGCACCGATCGTCGTGATCTTCCTGCTGCTCCAGCGCCACTGGCAGTCGGGTCTGGCCGCCGGCAGCGTCAAGGAGTGACGCGCCGCCGCCTTCGGCCTGCCGCCCGCTGCCCGTCTCCGCCCCGCCACCTTCCGTCCGTACACGAATCAGGAGCACCACCGATGAGAACGAACAGCCGCCGCCGGATCCTCGCCGCCGTCGCGGCGACGTGCGTCCTCGGCCTCGGCGCGACGGCCTGCGGCGGGCCGGAGCCCTCGCCGGACTCCGCCGCGAAGGATGTCGCCTCCGCCCTGGAAGCCGGGGGCAAGGTCACGGTGTGGGCCTGGGAACCGACCTTGAAGAAGGTGGCCGCCGACTTCGAGAAGAAGTACCCCCAGGTGGACATCGAGCTGATCAACGCGGGGACGGGCGACAAGCAGTACACCGCCCTGCAGAACGCCGTCGCCGCCGGCTCGGGAGCGCCGGACGTGGCGCAGGTCGAGTACTACGCCGTCGGCCAGTTCGCCCTCGGCAAAGCGCTGGAAGAACTCTCCCCCTACGGCGCGGCCGCCCACGACCAGGCGTTCACCACCGGGCCCTGGAGCGCGGTCCGGTACGGCAAGGGGATCTACGCCCTGCCGATGGACTCCGGGCCCATGGCGCTGTTCTACAACAAGAAGGTCTTCGACCGGCACGGTGTCGCCGTCCCCACCACCTGGGCCGAGTACGTGGACGCCGCGCGCGCCCTGCACACGGCGGACCCGAAGCTCCACATCACCAACGACACCGGCGAGGCGGGTGCCACGACCAGCCTGATCTGGCAGGCGGGTGGCCGCCCCTACCGCGTGGAGGGCACCAGGCTCGGCATCGACTTCGGGGACCCGGGCACCGCCCGGTACGCGGGGACCTGGCAGAAGCTCATCGACGAGCGGCTGCTCGCGCCCGTCGCCTCCTGGAGCGACGAGTGGTACAAGGGCCTCGCGGACGGCAGCATCGCCACCCTGGCCACCGGCGCCTGGATGCCAGCCAACCTGCTGTCCGGGGCCCCGGCCGCCTCGGGCGACTGGCGCGTGGCGCCCCTCCCGCAGTGGACGGAGGGCGCCGCGGCGGGCGCGGAGAACGGCGGCAGCTCGCTCGCCGTGCCGAAGGCGTCCAAGAACACGGCGCTGGCCTACGCCTTCGTCGAGTACGCCACCACGGGACCCGGCGCCGCCGCCCGCGTCGCCGAGGGCGCCTTCCCCGCCACCCGGGCCGAGCTGGACTCCCCGGCGTTCCTGGAGACCGCGTTCCCGTACTTCGGCGGCCAGCAGGCCAACCGGATCCTGGCCGCGGCGGCCCGCGAGGTCGCGCCGGGCTGGTCGTACCTGCCGTACCAGGTGTACGCGAACTCCGTCTTCAACGACACCGCGGGCAAGGCGTACGTCGCCTCGGGCACCCTCTCGCAGGGCCTGGAGGCATGGGCGGCGGCGAGCGCCAAGTACGGCACGGACCAGGGATTCGATGTCGCCCGCAGATGACACCCGACGACAACTACCAACCCGCGCAGGGACATCGGACCAGTCGTCGCTGCGGTGCATGGGCCTGGAGTACGTGGACGTCTTCTTGCTCCCACCGCTACGACCCCGGGACCCCGCCGGCGGAGAACGTGGGCGCGCTGCACACGGCGGTGCGCTCGGGCCGGGCCCTCTCCCACTACGCGGCCGACCGCCACCGCGAGGCGGCGGCGACCCTGCGGAAAACCCGGCGCTCAACGCCCCACGCCTTCAGGAGGAACCAGATGAACAGCAGCGCAGCAACAACAACGACCCACCGGAACAGCCTCGCCGCCGCGGCGGTGGCACTCGGTCTCGCCCTGGCCCTCGCCGCACCGGCGGCCGCCGCACAGCATCCGGGCGACGCCGCGACGGGCACAGTGGTGCGTATGTCCGGTACCTCGGTCACGGTCACCGCAGCGCCCGGCGTCGCCAACACCCTCACCCTCCGCCGCACCGGTGACGCGATCCACGTCCGGGACACCTCAGACCGCGTGGTGGCCACCGGAGGCTGTATCCGTATCGCCGTCGACGAGGCGTTGTGCCCCGGCGCCGGCCGCCTCACCGAACTCGTCGTCGAGGCGGGCGACGCGGCGGACGAGGTGAACTCCCACCTCACGACCACGGCCGTCACCCTCAAGGGCGGGCCGGGCGACGACACCCTCTACGGCGGTGGCGCGAACGACACCCTGGAAGGCGGCGAGGGCGCCGACTTCCTTTCGGGCGGAGCCGGCAACGACCTCCTCATCGGCTCCAGCGGCCGGGACCGCATCTTAGGCGGCGCGGGCAACGACCGGATCGAGGGCCGCAACGGCTCGGACGTCATCGACGCGGGCGCGGGCGACGACGTCGTGGAGGGAGGCGACGGCAACGACCACCTGATCGCCGGCCCCGGCAACGACTTCCTGGACGGGGGCACGGGCAGGGACACCATCGACACGGTCGACGGAATCCCCGGCAACGACTACGCCCGAGGCGGCCCCCAGACAGACACCTGCCGAGCCGACCACATGGACCACATCACGGAATGCCCCTGACCCCACCCCACCCCGCCCCCGGCCCCGTGAGGGCCGGGGGCCTCCTCACGCCCCACCCACCCCCACTCCCACCCCTGTCAAGCCACGCACTCCCGTGTCATGACGCCCCTCCGCACCAGAGGTCCTAATGGCGGGACAAGCATTCCCCGCCCCAGCCCCCCTCCCCGGAACGGATGTGACCGTCATGCTCTCCACCGCCTACCCCCTGCGCGTCCAGGCGACGCCGGACCCCCGGCTCACCCGGTGGATGTGGCTGGTCAAATGGATCTTCGCCATCCCCCACCACATCGCGCTGCTGTTCCTCCAGCTCGGCTTCGTCCTGGTGAGCGTGGCGGCCTTCTTCTGCATCCTCGCCACCGGCCGCTATCCCCGGCCGCTCTTCGATTTCAGCGTGGGCGTCATCCGCTGGTCCACCCGCGTCCAGTACTACTGCTCCATGGTGCTCGCCACCGACCAGTACCCGCCGTTCACCCTCAAGGACGATCCGGAATACCCGGTCCGCCTGGACGTCGACTACCCCGAGCGCCTGTCCCGCGGGCTGGTCCTCGTCAAATGGCTTCTGGTCATCCCGCAGGTGCTGGTGGTCGCCACCCTGGTCACCAGCGGCTGGAGCGCCTACCGCTTCATGGAGGACTACAGCCCGTTCTCGGGCCTCATCGGCCTTCTCTCCCTGGTCGCGGTCCTGACCCTGACCTTCACGGGCCGCTACCCCCGCGGCCTCTTCGACCTCCTGATGGGCCTGCTCCGCTGGACCCTCCGCGTCCTGGCCTACGCCTCCCTGATGACCGACACCTATCCCCCCTTCCGCCTGGACCCGGGCCCCCACGAACCAACGGCTCCGGCCCACCCCTGACGAGGAGCGGGCGGAAGCCACCGATGTCAGCGAACTCCCTGGCGGACACAGCCCCGAACCGGCCCGCCGGAGTCACGGCAGGACCTCGGATCCGTACGGAGCAACCGTGCGGCCGGGGTTCTACGAGGTGCGGGCCTCGCGCCATGTGGTGACCACGTCTTCGACGTCGAACACCGAGAGTCGGAGGGGCGGGCCCGGTGGGGGCATGCGCAGTGCGGCGCTGATCTTTTCGTTGATCTCGGCGAGGATGTCGCGCACCTGGCGCTCCGAACGCGCGGCGCGGACCGCCTCCATCGCGTCTTCCGCTTCCTTGCGCAGCGCGAGTGCGGGCGGCAGGCCGGCGAACCCCTCGCGGTGCATCTTTCCCTTGACCCACCACAGCTCGTCGTAGGGGGCGTCCAGCGAGGCCAGCGGCTTGCCCAGACCCGGCAGGTCCTTGAAGTCGCCGCGCTCGCCGGCCTCCCTGATCTGGCGGTCCACCCAGGACTCGAAGTCCACACCAGGCGGCTTCCGGTCGGTCATGATCCCTCCCCAAGGGTCACATCGGCTGCGCGCGGCACCCGTTCCCGGCTGGTGGTCGAGGGGTGAGCGCGTACCGGCAGTCCGCCTCCAGCCTACGACACCGACCCCGTTCGATCCCCGTGCTTCCGCTCCTGTGACAGGTCGCCCCAGGCCGGCGGCGGTTTGCGATCCGTCACCGCATCCCGTTCTCGGGAGGGATTTCTGGGCGGTGCGGCGGAGGGCTCTCGGTTTGCAGAAGGAACTTCGCGTGCGCGTCGGCGGCGCGATCGCACTTTTCAAGACGTCCGAATATCGATGCACGTCGGCTGATATTCGTGCATCGCGCAGCGCGGGACCGACCCTCGTGGCCTGCCGCCACACCCCGGTCTACCTGCTGTGATGTGGCCGGGCACGCGACGCCTCGCACAGAATTCGCTCACGCGCACCAGTGATCCATCTCACAATATGATCCATTGCGACTCGTTCGGGATCTGCTTGAAGATCCCTACCGAGAGAGTCGCCGAACGCATACTTCGCGACTCGCATCGATCAAGGCACGGGGGTGTCTGTGAATACACAGGTGTATGGATTTACAGCCGGGAAGTCGCTCGAAGAGCCACCGGCTGATCTGCGGACCATGGAACGGGCAAGCGGCCCTGCGGCGCCGCTGCCGACGAGACGCCGCCCCGGACACCCCTCACCCGGCTGACCGGCGAGGTGCTGCCACGTCCCGTGTGCGGCGCCACCCGCCCAGCCGATCCTCCGGTCTCAAGAGTTTTTGGGTGTGTACCAGTGGGCGATCTTTTGGCCATCAGTGATCTGCATGTGCACTACGAAGAGAACAAGGAGCTGGTCAGAAGGCTTCGGCCGACATCGGACGAGGACTGGCTCGTGGTGGCCGGTGACATCGGCGACCACAGTGACGACGTGAGATGGGGCCTCGAGGTCCTGAGCAGGAATTTCGCGCGAGTGGTCTGGGCGCCGGGAAACCACGAGCTGTGGACTCGCCCGGACGATCCGCTCGCGGCACGCGGTGAAGAGCGGTACCGGTCCCTGGTGGAACTCTGCAGGGGCCTGGGGGTTCTCACGCCCGAGGATCCGTTCCCGGTCTGGGAGACCGCGGAGGGTCCGGTCGCGATAGCCCCGCTCTTCGTTCTCTACGACTACTCGTTCCGGGCCGCCGGTATCCACGACAAGGCTCAGGCTCTCGCGAGGGCAGAGGAATCGGGCGTGGTGTGCATGGACGAATTCATGCTGCACCCCGACCCCTACCCGAGCCGGGAGGCGTGGTGCGCTGCGCGGCTCGCCGAATCCGAGGCGCGTCTGTCCGCTCTCCCGGACGGCATGTCGACCGTACTCGTCAATCATTTCCCGTTGATCCGTGAACCGACGCGGATGCTGCGTCATGCGCACTTCGCGCTGTGGTGCGGCACCTCGGCGACGGAGGACTGGCCGCGGAGATTCCGTGCCGCCGCCGTCGTCTACGGGCACCTGCACATTCCCGGATTCCTGCGCGAGGACGGGATACCGCACTACGAGGTGTCCCTGGGATATCCGCGTGAGTGGAGAGCGCGGGCCGCACGGCCCGGGCAGCTCGTGCCGGTTCTGTCGGGCCGGCCCGCCGCCGGCTCCCCGCCGTGATAGCGGAGCTGGTTCCTGCCGGGGTGGCGGCCGTTCAGTCCTTCGGGGACCCGGAGCTCACGCCTCCCGTGTTCGCCGAGGAGGCCGCTCTCGTCGAGCGCGCGCTGATCTCACGGCGTGCGGAGTTCCGTACGGTGCGGGCGTGTGCCCGGGAGGCCATGGGACGGCTGGGCTTCGCGCCGGCGCCCGTCCTGCACGGCACCCGGGGTGAGCCGTTGTGGCCCGCCGGCCTTGTGGGCAGCATGTCCCACTGCGCCGGATACCGTGTGGCGGTCCTGGCCAGGGCCGAGGAATTCGCCCTGATCGGGGTCGACGCGGAACCCGACGAGGCTTGCCCGGACGAAGGAATCCGGGAGCTGATCGCGGGGCCGGACGAACTGGCCATGCTGGCCGCGCTGGCCGAGAGCCACCCGGACATCGCCTGGGACCGGCTGCTGTTCAGCGCCAAGGAATGCGTCTACAAGGCGTGGTATCCGCTCGCCCGTCGTTGGCTGGGCTTCGAGCACGCCGCCGTGGTCCTGGAACCGGAAACGAAGACCTTCACCGCCCGATTGCTGGCACCCGGCCCCCTGGTGAACGACATCAGGCTGACCGAGCTGCGGGGCCGCTGGGCAGCCCGGCACGGGCTCCTCGTGACGGCGATCACCGTCCCCGCGACGGGTGACCGATCCCCGTCCGCCGGTTCCCACAAAAACTAGCTGATCTTCTCCGGCTCCTGCCGGACATGTACTGCGAGGTATTTTTCAAGTGAACGGCTGTCACAACGCAGCGTGTCCCTACATCCGCGACCGAGAGGCCGGCGATCCGCGTCCCACGCCCGGCGGCATGCGTGTCTGCACGGGATGTTTCGAGCGGTTCCAACATGATCTGAAAACCATTCCGGACCTCTACCGGGAATGCGAGAGCATGCTCGCCACCACGCCCTGGGACGGGCAGCGGGTTTCCGGTACCCGGTCGTTCGGAATCAAGCTCAACGCCGTCGCCCTCGAAGCGCGCGACACCCTGCGGGCCCGCCTTCGGGCATGGTGCGACCTGGTGAACGCGGAACACGGGTGTGTTCCCGCCGGGCAGTCCATGGAGGGGCTGGCGGAGTTCCTCCACCAGCACGCACGCTGGCTGTGCCACCACCCGGCAGCGGGCGACGCCATCAGCGAGATGGCCGAGACCGCCACCATGGCCCGGCGCGTCGTCAGCCCGGAGCGGGTGCGACGCTTCCGGGTGGGGGCCTGCATCGAGCACGAGTGCGGGGGATCGCTGATCGCGGTGATCCAGGCGGACGGCCGGCTGCCCAGCGAGGTCCGGTGCGACAACGACCCCGGGCACGCCTGGTCGGCGTACGAGTGGCGGGAGCTGGACCGCCGCGTGAGTGACCGGCACCAGACCGGACTGCCGTGGCTCACCGCCAAGGACGTGGCGGAACTGTGCCGCATCTCCATGAGCAACGTCTATCGGCTCGCCTCGGAGAACAGCTGGCGGCGGCGGACGAACGGGCGCCGCGTCTACTACGCCAAGGCGGACGTGCTGGCGTCCGTCGGCTGAGTCCACGCACGCAGCGACGCATCGAAACCGCAGGCCCGGGCCCCATGCGGCCGGGCTCCCTCCGGATGAGCGAGTGAGACATGCACGAACCACCAGAACCGATCGCCCCGGCCTCCCTCGTCGAAGCGTTCCGGAGCGCCGCGGCCGCGTACCCGGACCGCACCGCGGTCAAGTGCGGCACGGCGAGCCTGACCTACGCCGAGCTCGACCGGCGTTCCACGCACCTCGCGAGGCGGCTGCCGCCCCTCACCCGGACCTCGGAGCGTCCCGTCGGGATCCTGCTCGACCGGTCGGCCGAGATGGCGGTGGCGGCGCTCGCCGTACTGAAGGCGGGCTCGTTCTACCTCCCGCTGGACCCCGAGGCCCCGGCCGCGCGGAACGCCGTCATCCTGGAGGACGCCGCGCCGGTGGCCGTGGTGACCTCCAGGAGTCTCGCGGAACGGGTACCGGCGGGCATCGAGCGCTGCCTGGTCGACGCCCCGCCGACCGCGCCGCCGGACGCCGTACCCCTGCCGGAGCGGGTGGCACCCGAGTCACGGGCCTACGTGATCTTCACCTCGGGAACGACCGGCAGGCCCAAGGGGGTCGAGGTCACCCACCGGAACGTGCTCCGCCTGTTCTCGGAGAGCGCCCCCGTCTTCGGTTTCACGGCCGAGGACGTCTGGACGGTCTTCCACTCCTTCGCCTTCGACTTCTCGGTCTGGGAGATGTGGGGCGCCCTGCTCCACGGCGGCTGCGCGGTCTTCGTGCCCGCCGACGTGGCCAAGGACCCCGCGTCCTTCCACCGGCTGCTCACGCGGGAGCGGGTGACGGTGCTGAACCAGACACCTTCGGCCTTCCAGCAACTGGTGACCGAGGACGGCCGGCACGAGGAACGCCTCCCGCTGAGGTTCGTCGTCTTCGGCGGGGAGGCGTTGCGCTTCTCCGATCTCAGGCCCTGGGCCGCCAAGTACGGTGTCGACCGGCCCGTTCTCGTCAACATGTACGGGATCACCGAGACGACCGTGCACACCTCGTACCACCGGGTGCGCCCGTCGGACCTGCACGACGGTGACAGCGTCATCGGCCGCCCGCTGCCCGACCTCGACCTCCTCCTGGTCGACGAGAACCTCCGCCGCGTCGCGCCGGGCGAGACCGGCGAGATGGTGGTCGTGGGTCCCGGCGTGGCCCGGGGCTACCTCGGGCGGCCCGATCTCACGGCGGCGCGCTTCGTCACCGTCGAGGACTCCTCGGGCCGGCCGGTCCGGGGCTACCGTTCGGGCGATCTCGCCCGGCTGCGCCCCGACGGGCTGCTGGTGTACCTGGGCCGCGCCGACAGCCAGGTGAAGATCCGAGGCTTCCGGATCGAACTGGGTGAGGTCGAGGCGGCCCTCGCCGGCCATCCCGCCGTCCGCCACGCGGCGGCCACCGTACGGGAATCCGCCACCGGGGGAGCCACCCTGGTGGGCCACGTGGTCCCGGAGCCGGGCGCCGAGCCGGACGTCGCGGAGATCCGCGCGCACCTCGCCGAGGTGCTGCCGCACTACATGATCCCCTCCGCGATCGGCCTGCTGGAGGCCATGCCGCTGACCGGCAACGGCAAACTGGACCGGTCCGCCCTGCCGGACGTGGTGGTGACACCCGGCCGGTCCGCGCCGGCGCCGCGGTCGGCCGCGGAGGCGGAGCTCTGCGCGCTCTTCGCCGAACTCCTCGAACAGGAGGAAGTGGGCCCGCAGGACGACTTCTTCGAGCTGGGCGGGCACTCCCTGCTGGCCATCGGCCTCCAGAACCGCGTACGGGCCGTCTTCCAGAGCGGCCACGCACAGCCCCTGCCGCTCTCCCAGGTCTACCGGAGTCCCACCCCCGCGGGCATCGCCCGATGGCTCGAACAGGCGGGCCACGAGCTCCGTGCCGCGGACGTCCGGCCCGAGGGCGGCCCCGTACCGTTGAACCCGCAGCAGAGCGACATGCTGATGCGTCATGTCTTCGCCCCGGACGACCTCGTGCACCACTGCACGATGGGCTGGCGGGCGGACGGCGAAGTGGACGCGGAGGCGTTGGCCCGAGCCGTCGAACACGTCCACCGCCGGCACGAGGCCCTGCGCTCCTCCTACCGATTCGACGCGGAGCCCGGCCCGGCCGCGGTCCCGCTCGACGGGGCGCCGCCCCGGCCCGCGGTGCTGTGGGCACCCGGCCCCGAGGAGGCCCACACCCTCCTGAGGCAGGCGCTGGGCCGGCCCTTCCGGCTGGAGGAGGGCGAGATCTGGCGGGTGGTCATGGTGACCGTCGGACCCGGCGCGTCCCACCTCATCGGTCTCGCCGTGCACCACGTGGCCTTCGACGGCTGGTCCGAGTCCATCCTGACGGAGGAACTCGCCGACGCCTACAACGCGTCGAAGCTCGGCCCCGTCCCCCCGGGAGAGCCGGGGCCGACACTGCGGGAGGTGGCGGCCGCCCAGCGGGCCCGCCTCACGTCCGGGGCCCTGGAGCAGCAGCGCGCGTACTGGCGCGGCGAACTCACCGGTGTCCCCAGCCTGACGGTTCCCGAACCCCCTGCCGGCCTGCCTGTCGACGGAGGAACGGGACCGGAATGCCAGGTCTTCCCCCTGCCGGAGAAGACGCTCGCACGTGTGGAGGAGCGTGCGGCCGCACTGGGCGTGACGCCCTTCGTCCTCCTTCTCACGGCCTATGGCGCGGCGCTGGCGGAGGTGTCGGGTGACGAGGACATCGCCGTCGGTACTCCGTACGCCCTGCGCGGCGACGAGCGGCTGGACCGCGCGGTGTCCTGCCTCGTCGACGTGCTGTGCATCCGGATGCGGTTCTCCGGGGAGGGGGCGGGGAGGATCGATCCGGCACGCGTCGCGGACACGGTCCGCCGCGCCTTCGCCGCCCAGGACATCCCGTTCAGTGAGGTCGTCCGGCTGGTCAACCCGCCCCGGGGGCCGCGCGCGCCGCTGTTCCAGAACATGTTCGCGCTGCAGAACAACGCCCCGGCGGAACTGGAACTCGCGGGGGCGGCGACCGAGTTCTTCCGTCCGGCGCCCTTCGGCCTGCCGACGGAACTCGTCGCCGAGGTGCGCCCGCACGAACGCGGTGGACCCCGGCTGACCGTCAGCTACCGGCCCCATCAGGTTCCCGGCTCCTTCGCCGCGGAGCTGGGCGCACGTTTCCTGGCACTCCTGGAGGACGTGGCCGCGCCCTGACGGTCCGTACTGCCGCAGGCCGTTCGCTTCCGGCCTGCGGCAGGTCCGCGAACCGCGGAGACCGCGAGAGGATCCCTCTTGACACGGTCGGGATCGGCTAAGAATATGTATCTCATAGTGGCTGAGCTGCGCGCTTCGGCCCGGGTGTGACGCATATCCGCAGTGAGTCGGATCTCCTGTCGGCGCGTACTCCCTTCTCTCTTTTCCTGATTCGGACCGCCTCCGCTCCGCGCTCGGCCGACGGCTCCTCGCGGCCGCCCCTGAGTGGGAGCCGCCGCTGCCGCCTTGCACTCGTGGTGCGGCGTCGCGAAGCAGCGTGGTCCTGCGACAGATTGGGCAAGCCGGTGGAAGACGCTAGCGCGATGCAGGAATTCGGCTGCGACGTGGCCATCATCGGTGTCGCCGGACGCTTCCCCGGTGCCCCCGACCTGGACCGGTTCTGGCACAACCTGCGCAACGGCGTGGAGTCCATCAGCTTCTTCGACGACGACGAACTGATCTCCGCCGGTGTCCCCGTCGAGGAGTTCTCCCAGGCGGACTACGTCAAAGCCGGCGCCCGCACCGAGGGGATCGACCTCTTCGACGCCGAGTTCTTCGGCTACACGCCGCGCGAGGCCACCATCATGGACCCGCAGCACCGGGTCTTCCTCGAGACGGCGTGGGAGGCCCTGGAGAACGCCGGGTACAGCCCGCGCCGGATCGACACCACCGTCGGCGTCTTCGGCGGGGCCGGCACCAGCGCCTACCTGCCCCATGTCTTCGCCAACCTCGCGGACGGCGCCGCGATCGGTGCCTCCAACGTAGGACTGGGCAACGAGCTGGGCTTCCTGACCACCCGTGTCTCCTACAAGCTCGACCTCCAGGGGCCGAGCATCCCCGTGCACACCGCCTGTTCCAGCTCACTGGTCGCGGTCCACCTCGCCTGCCAGAGCCTGCTCAACCACGAATCGGGTATGGCGCTCGCGGGCGGAGTGGCGTTCAAGGTCAGCCCGCAGAAGGGGTATCGGTTCCAGGAGAGCGGCATCATGTCGCCGGACGGGCACTGCCGTCCCTTCGACGCCGACAGCCGCGGCACGGTCTTCAACAACGGCGTGGGCGTCGTCCTCCTCAAGCGGCTCGCCGACGCGCTGGCCGACAACGACACGGTCCACGCCGTGATCAAGGGCACGGCGGTCAACAACGACGGCGCCACGAAGGCGAGTTTCTCCGCACCGGCCGTGGCGGGTCAGTCCTCCGTCGTGCTGGAGGCACTGGACGTCGCGGGCGTCGAGGCCGACAGCATCAGCTACGTGGAGGCGCACGGCAGCGGTACGCAGATCGGCGACTCCATCGAGATCGAGGCACTGACCAGGGCGTTCTTCCAGAGCACCGAGCGTACGGGCTACTGCGCCATCGGCTCCGTCAAGTCCAACGTCGGCCACCTGGACGCGGCCTCGGGCATGGCGGGCCTCCTCAAGACCACGCTGTCGCTGCGGCACGGCATGCTCCCCCCGACCCTGCACTTCGACCGGCCCAACCCGCAGATCGACTTCGACCGGTCGCCGTTCCACGTCCAGCGCGACCTGACCCTGTGGGAGTCGCCCGACGGACCGCGCAGGGCGGGCGTGAGCGCGTTCGGGTTCGGCGGCACCAACGCCCACCTGGTGCTGGAGGAGGCACCGGAGCGACCGGTCACCGAGCCGGCGCGCCCCTCGCAGCTCCTCGTGCTCTCGGCCCGTACACCCGAGGCGCTGGAACGGGTGACGGACCGCCTGGCGGAGCACCTGCGCCGGGAGCCTCAGGCGCTCGTCGACGTGGCCTTCACCCTGGCGCGGGGGCGCGAGGAGTTCAGGCACCGCCGGACCGTCGTCGCCTCGTCCCCGCAGGAGGCGGCCCGGGCGCTGGAGGACCGTGACCCCGCCGCGCTGGCGACCGGGACGGCGCACCGAGGCTCCGCGCGGGTGGCGATGCTGTTCACCGGCCAGGGGTCCCAGCATCCGGGGATGGCCCGCGAACTCTACGAGCGGGAACCGGAGTTCCGGGCGGCGGTGGACCGCTGCGCGGAAGGGCTGCGCGACGCGCTCGGCATGGACGTACGGGACCTGCTGCTCTGCCCGCCGGACGACGCGGATGCCGCCGAGCTCCTGACCAGGACCGCGTTCGCCCAGCCCGCCCTCTTCACGGTCGAGTACGCGCTGGCCGTGCTGTGGTCCTCGTGGGGCGTGAGCCCGACCGCGATGGCCGGGCACAGTCTCGGCGAGTACGTCGCCGCCTGCCTGGCGGGGGTCTTCACCCTCGGGGACGCCCTCCGGCTGGTCGCCCTGCGGGGCAGGCTGATGCAGGAGCAGGCCCCCGGAGCCATGCTGAGCGTCTCGGCCGCGCGGAGCACCGTCGAGGCACGACTGCCCGAAGGACTGACCCTGGCCGCGCACAACGGACCGGCCGACTGCGTGGTCGCGGGAGCGGCCGGCCCGGTGGCGGAATTCGCCGCCGCCCTGACGGCCGACGGGATCGGCGCGCGGCCCGTGGCGACCTCGCACGCCTTCCACACCCCGCTGATGGCGCCCATGGTCGAGGAGTTCGTCAAGGCGGTGGCGGAGGTCTCCCTGACCGCCCCGCACCTCCCCTTCGTCTCCAACGTCTCCGGGGACTGGATCACCGACGAGGAGGCGACCGACCCCGCCTACTGGGGGGCCCACGTACTGTCCACCGTCGAGTTCGCCCAGGGGATCGAGACCCTGGCGGCCGACGACCGCCTGGTGTTCCTCGAGGTCGGCCCCGGCCAGACGCTGCGCAGCCTCGTCACGCGCCAGCTCGCCGAGGGCGAGGCGCGCGTGGTCGTCGGATCCCTGCCGCACGCCCGTGACGTCCGCGGGCAGCTGGCATCCGTACAGCGGGCCCTCGGACTGCTGTGGCAGGGCGGCGTGGACCCGGACTGGTCCGCGTACCACCGCGAGGAGAACCCCGGGCGGGTGGCCCTGCCCACCTACCCCTTCGAACGCCGCCGGTACTGGCTCGACCCCGCGCCCGCCTCGGCGCCGGCCGCCCCGGCCGGTCCCGCACCCCATGCCCTGCTGGACGAACTGCTGCTCCACACGGTCGACGAGGTCGTGTTCCGCACCGAGTTCGACCTCGAACGGCACTGGGTGCTCAGCGAGCACCGGATGCTCGCGGAGGCCATCGTCCCGGGCACGACCTATCTGGAGATGGCCCGCGCGGCGGGATCGGCGCTCTTCGGCTCGCCGGTGACGGTGGTCAGCGAGGTCGAGTTCCAGGTCCCGCTCCTGGTGACGGCGGACCGGCCGCGCGTGGCGCACACGATCGTCCGGGCCGGTGAGGAGGGCGGAGCCGAGTTCCGGGTCGTGAGCCACGACCCCGATGCGGCCGTGGGCCGGCAGTGGACCCTGCACGTACGGGGCCGAGTGGCCGCGGACCCGCAGCAGGCGCCCGCGGGAACGGATCCCGCGGAGTCCGCCGCCCGTTGCGGGCTCGCCACCATGGACGGCGCCTCCCTGCAGGCCGGACACCGCGTGATGGAGTTCGGCAGCCGCTGGCAGGAGAGCCTGCGCACGGTCGACGTGGGGGTCCGGTGCGCCCTGGGAACGATGGCGCTGCCCACCCGCTTCCGGGAGGAGACGGCCGACTACGTGCTGCATCCCGCGCTGCTGGACCTGGCCACCGGATTCCACCGGTGGGCCATGTTCGACGGGGAGGACGAGCAGCGCGAGACGAACGGGGACTTCTACCTGCCCCTGGCCTACGACCGGCTGGTGGTGCACGCCCCGATGCCGGCCACGTGCGTCAGCGTGATCGAACCGGACCCGCGCTTCCAGCAGAGCGGCGAGATCCGCAAGGTCGACGTGACGGTCCACGACCCCGCCGGTGCCGTCGTCCTGGAGATCAAGGGGTTCACCGCGAAGCGGGTCAACAGCCCGCGACGGACCATCGACAGTGCCCGGGGTTCGGTCGTGCACCACACGCTGAACTGGGTACGTGCGGACCGCGAGCGGGAGGGACGCCGCGATGTCCGCACGGCGCTGGTCGTCGGTGCGGGATCGCCGCTGCTCGAAGCGACGGCGGCGGGGCTGCGCGCGGCCGGCGTCACCGTCGGGACGGCCCCCGCGGCCACGGACTGGGCTTCCTGGCCGGATCCCCTTCCGCCGGAGATCGTCTACGTGGCCGGGGACATGGCGGAGGACGACGGCACACGGGGGCAGGAGAGGCTGCTCGACGAGGGCGTCATGGGGTTGCTCGAACTCGCCCGTGCCCTGGCCGGGGCGGGCACCGGTCCCCACCGGATCACGGTCGTCGCCCAGAACGTGCACCACGTCACCGGGGACGAGACCCGTCTTGTCCCCGCCCACTCCGCGCTCTTCGGACTGGCCAAGGTCATCGGCCAGGAGCACCAGGAGATCAGCTGCCGGTGCGTGGACGTCGGTGACGACCTGGCACCCGCGGCCTGGGCCGAGGAGATCCTCTGCTCCGACCCCCTCGGCCAGATCGCCCTCCGGGGGACGGACCGCTACGCCGCGGAACTGGATGCCGTGGATCTGGCCGAGGCCACCCCGGAGCACGAGACGTCCGCCGGCGAGGTGCACCTGATCACCGGAGGCATGGGCGGTCTCGGGCTGGAAGTGGCCCGGTCGATCAGCCTGCGGCGGCCGGGGGCGGGAATCGCGCTGGTCGGCAGGAGCGCGATGCCCGCGCGGGCCGCGTGGGACGAGGTCCTGAGTGAGGGAGGCCGCAGCGCCGCCCGGATCGCCCTGATCCAGGAGATGGAAGCGAGGGGCACCCGCGTCGTGTGCCTCCAGGGCGATGTCGCCGACGCGCGGGACATGGCGCGTGTCGTCGCGGCCGTCAGGGCCGAGATCGGCGCCGTCACCCACGTGGTCCACGCGGCGGGAACCGCGGGCGACGGCTTCCTCCTGCGCAAACCGGCACAGACCTTCCGCGCCACCCTCGCCCCCAAGGCGGACGGTGCGGTGGCGCTCCACGAGGCGACCCTCGCCGACCGGCCCGTGATGGTGCTGTTCAGCTCCACCACGGCGCTGTTCGGTTCCGCCGGCCAGAGCGACTACACCGCGGCCAACCAGTATCTCGACGGATTCGCCGCCTGGCGGAACAAGGAGGGCCTGCGCACCTTCACGGTGAACTGGACCGACTGGATCGGCACCGGCATGGCCGCGGACCACGGCGTCCGGCAGGACCAGGGGTTCTTCCGGTCCGTCGGGATCGAGGAGGGCATCGCCAGCTACGAGGCGGTCCTCCGGGGACCGGCCACGCAGGTGATCGTCGGCGAGATCAACTACGCCATGCTGGGTTCCCTGGACCCGGCGGCACTGCGCGCACGGATGGCGACGGCGCCCCTGCGGCTCGCCGAGTCCATCCAGCGGGCGGTGTCCGCCCGCTCCGCGGCCGCCGGTCCCGCCGTGCCCCCGCCGCCCGGCACGGTGTCCGTGCGGCTCACGGGGCGCGCGGACGGTGAGTACACCGAGCTCGAACGCACCCTGGCCGGCCTGTGGGCGGCCGAGTTCGGCATCTCCGACATCAATGTCTTCGCGAGCCTGTTCGACCTGGGTGGGGACTCGCTGCTCGCCCTGCGTTTGGCCAACAGCCTGCAGAAGGCGCTCGGCGTCAAACTGACGATCGCCGACCTGTTCGCCCACCTGACCGTCGCGGATCTCGCCGCGTACCTGGCTCCGGAGGAGGCGGCCGTCGGGGAGGAACCGGCGGAGGGCTCCGCGGACGTGGCCCCGACGGGACAGGACCCCGCTGACGAGACATGGTTCGAGCTGTGGAACGGCCAGCAGGGCATGTGGCTGCAGCACCAGCTCGGCGAAGGCCGGGCCGAGTTGAACCTGCCGGTGTGGCACCACGTCCGCGAGGCGGTGGACGTCACCGCCTTCCGCGAGGCCGTCGGGTTCCTGGTCGGGCGTCATGACGCCCTGCGCCTGTCCCTCCAGGACACCGAGCACGGTCCGCGCCAGCGGGTGCTGTCCCGGCACGACCTCGACGTGCCCCTGGTGGACGTGACCGGAGCGGAAGAGCCGGAGGAGGAGAGCGCGCGCCTCATCCACGCCGACAACGCGGTCCCCTTCGACGACCTCTCGGTGCCGCCCGTGCGGGCGAAGCTCTACAAGCTGGCGGAGGACCACTACTGCGCCTACCTGAACGTGCACCACATCGTGGCCGACGGGACCAGCATGGGGAACCTGCTCCGTGAGCTGCTGGTGGCCTACCGCGCCCGGGTGGAGCGGCGGACGCCCGAACTGGAGCCGCTGACGCTGTCGTTCGGCGACTTCGTCCGGGACCGCCAGAAGTGGCTCTCGGGCCCGGAGAGCGCGGCGATGGAGACCTACTGGACCGACGAACTCAAGGGGCCCCTGCCCCGGTTGAGGATCGGGGACCACGAAGCGCACGCGGTGGAGGTCGTCAACGACACGCTGGACTTCGAGATCGGCCCGGACCTGGCGACGGCTGTGGCCGAGCTGGCCAGGGGGCTCGACGCGACCGTCCACGTGGTGCTCCTCAGCGCATTCGTGGTCGCGCTGCACGACATCGGTTCCGATGAGGACATCGTGATGTGCGTCCCGTTCTCGGGCAGGGACACCAAGGAGATGGAGGGGATGGTCGGCGCGTTCGTGAACCCGCTGTCCGTCCGCATCGGGCTGACCGCCTCCGACTCCTTCGGTGACGTGGTCCGGCGGGCCCAGCGCAAGAGCGTGGCCTCGTACGCGAACAGCCGGTACCCCTTCACCCGCCTCCTGGAGCGGCTCGAGGCCCCGGCGCGGCCGGGTCAGAACCCGGTGTTCTCCACCGCGTTCCAGTTCACCGACTTCCTGCCGCCCGCCTACCAGACCTCGCAGCTCGACGTCTGCCTGTACGGGAAGCCGGACGGGGACGCTCTCAGCCTGCGCTTCAACTACAACGCGGGCCGCCTGTCGAAGAGCGAGATCGTCGACATCCGGGCCACCTTCCTCGCAGCCCTGGGCCAGGCCGTGCGCGATGCGCGGGTGAGTCTGGAATCCCTCGGCGAACCGCTGCGGGAGGCACGGAAGGCGACACGGACGACATCCGCGGGGGGCCGCAGGCCGGGCGGCCTGCGAGCGTCGCGCCCGCGCCGCTGAGGAGCGGTACCCGGCAGCCCCGCGCGGGCCCCGCGCGGCACATCGCGTGTGCAGACAAGAGTTCGACGCCCGGTGGACCCGGGTCGGTCCAGGAGGAAATGACAGATGGACGAGCACAACGAGGGCGAGTACACCGTGCTGGTGAACGCCGAGGAGCAGTACTCGATCTGGCGGACGGCCCTGGCACTGCCCGAGGGCTGGCGGGAAGTCGGCAAACGGGGCGGGAAGGGCGACTGCCTCGCCTACGTGGACGAGACATGGACCGACCTGCGGCCCCTCACCCTGCGGCGGCGCATGGCCGGAGGGACGGCCTCGTGAGCGAGCTGGTCAGGCCGCTCGTCAGCCGCCCCCACGCGACCCAGAGGCTGTTCTGCTTCCCCTACGCCGGCGGTGGCATCTCGGTGTTCCGCGGATGGGCCGCCTCGCTTCCGGACGAGGTCGAGCCGTGGGCGATCCAGCTGCCCGGCCGTGAGGACCGCATCGGCACGCCTCCCTTCCAGCGCATGAGCGACGTCCTCAACGCGCTGGTACCGGCGATCATCCCCCGGCTCGACCGCCCGTTCGCCTTCTTCGGGCACAGCATGGGAGCGGTCGTCGCGCTGGAGCTGGCGCGCACCCTGGGCCGCCTGGAATCAGGATCGCCGGAGTGGCTCCTCGTATCGGGCCGGGTGCCTCCCCAGGCGATGGAGGCGGCGGATCCGCCGCTGCACCAGCGGTCCGACGCCGAACTCGTCGAGCTGCTCCGCGGCTGGCGGGCCACCCCCGAAGCCGTACTGGCGGACCGCGAGCTGATGGCTCTGCTGCTTCCCGTGGTCCGTGCGGACCTCGCCGTCATCGAGACCCACACGTTCACCGGCGGCGCGCCGCTCGGCTGTCCGGTCACCGCGTTCGGCGGTACCGAGGACAATGCCGCCCCCTCGGTTCTGGAGCGGTGGGGCGAACTGACGGACAACCGGTTCGACCTGCGCATGTTCCCGGGGGGCCACTTCTTCGTGAACTCGGCCCGCGAGGCCGTGGTCGCCGCGGTGGCCGAGAGGCTCGCCCGGGCCGCCGCCGCGCGCGTCGGCTGACGCCACGGGGCCCGCGGAAGATCCGCGGGCCGCCCGTCCCCGCATTCGCGCATCGCCCTGGCGATTCCTCGCCATGCGGCTTTCCGTGCCTTCCTGACTGATGGAACTTGGTGGAACGACATGACTCTGCAGACCGGGCCCGAACCGAACGACGGCCGGCCAGGCGCCTCCGTGGTGGATGTCGTCTCGGCGACGTGGGCCGCTGTCCTGCGGACCGGGACCCCGGAGCCGGACGCCAACTTCTTCGCACTGGGCGGGAACTCGCTCCAGGGAGCCCGGGTGATCAGCAGGCTCCGTGAGGAGCTCGGCGTCCAGATCCCCCTCTCCGTCCTCTTCGAGCACCAGACCGTGGGTGAACTCGCCGCGGCCGTCGAGGCCCTCGGGACGCCGGCCTCCGCCGCCGCGCCCACCGTCGAGCCCCTGGAGCAGCGGGCCGACGGGGTGTTCCACGCCCCGACATCCTTCGTGCAGCAGCGGATGTGGGTGGAGGAGCACATCCAGGGGCCCAGCTCCCGGTACAGCATCCCCTCGGCCATCGAGATCGAGGGACCGCTCGACGTGGCGGCCCTGGCAGGGGCCGTCCGGGCGCTGGTGCAGCGGCACGAGGTCTTCCGTACCACCATCCGCGCCGTGGACGGCGTCCCGCAGCAGGTCGTGGCACCGGACGCGGACGTGGCCCTGCACACCGTCGACCTGAGCGCGGAGCCGGCGGACCGGCGTGAGCAGATCCTGCTGGACCGGCTGGCCGCGTCCGCCCGGCATCCCTTCGACATCGAGCGCGGTCCCCTGCTCCGGGTGGAGCTCTACCGGCTGGAGGAGGACTGGCACGTCCTCCTGATCAACCTGCACCACATCATCACGGACGTCCGCTCCTTCGAGCTCGCCGTCTCCGAGCTGCTCAGTCTGTACGCGCGGAAGGGCGACCCGTCAGCCGGGCCGGGGCAGCCGCCGGTGCAGTACGCGGACTACGCCGCGTGGCAGCGCCGCACCATCGGCGACGCCGCGGTGGACGACCAGCTGGAGTACTGGAAGCAGCAGCTGCGGGCACCGCTGCCGGTCCTCGACCTGCCCACCGACAGGCCCTACCGGGACACCTCCTCAGGACGGGGCGCCTCGGTGACGGTCGAGCTGCCCCGGGCGGTCTCGCGCCGCCTGCGGGAGCTGTCCAGGGAACACGACAGCACCCCCTTCATGACCCTGCTCGCGCTGCTCAACGTCCTGATGCACCGGTACAGCGGCCAGAGCGACATCGTGATCGGCACACCGAGCGCCAACCGCGATCTGCCCGAGCTGGAAGGGATGCTCGGATGCTTCCTGAACACGCTCGCGATCCGCAGTGACCTGTCCGGTGACCCGACTCTGACGGAGCTCCTCCACCGGGTGCGTGAGACGGCCCTGGCCGCGTACGCCCACCAGGACGTGCCGTACGAGCGGGTGGTCAACGCCGTCACCGTGGACCGGTCCGCCCGCCAGGGCCTGTTCCGGGTGATGCTGGCCTTCCAGCACGAGATCCCGGCCCCGGACCTGCCCGGTATCACGGTGAGCGACGTGGACCTCGGCCTCGAAGCGGTCAAGTTCGACCTGGTGTTCGCCGTGACGGAGACCGAGTTCACCTACCGGGTGTCCCTGGAGTACGACAGCGACCTCTTCGTCGAGGACACGGCCTGGCGCATCCTGGACCACCTGGGCGTCCTGGCCGCCGACGCCGTGGCGGACCCCGGGAAGCGGGTCTCGGAGCTCACCGTGCTGCCGGAGGAGGAGCGGCGCCGGATCGCGAAGTGGTCGGCATCGGCCCACGGCCCCTACGCCACCGACCTGTTCCTGCACCGCCTCTTCGAGGAGCAGGCGCGCAGGACGCCCGACGAGCCGGCCGTGGAGAGCGGTACGGACGTGCTGACCTACCGGGAGCTGGACGCCCTCGCCGACCGGCTGGCGGCCGGGCTCGCGGACCGTGGCATCGGCACCGACGACCTCGTCGGACTGTGCGCGGAGCCCTCCCTGGAACTGATGGTCGGCATCCTCGGCATCATCAAGGCGGGGGCCGGCTACGTACCGCTCGACCCCATCGCCCCGGCCGACCGCATGGCGTACGTCGTGGCCGACAGCGGTATGAAGGTCCTGTTCGCCACTCCCATGCTGCGGGACCAGCTGCCGGCCGAGGTCGTCGCCGCTGTGGAGGTGGCGACCGTGGACGCGAAGGCGCCCGCGCCGCACGGGACCGTGCCGGACGCGCGCCGGCAGCCCCCCGTCGAGGTCGACTCCGCGCAGCTCGTCTACCTCATGTACACCTCCGGCACCACCGGCCGGCCCAAGGGCGTCGGCCTTCCGCACCGGGCGATCACGCCGTGGATCCAGTGGGCGCAGGACATCCGGCCGATCGGCCCGGGCGTCCGCGTGGTGCACAACCTCTTCTACCACTTCGACTGGTCGGTCGAGCAGATGTTCCACGCCCTGACGAGCGGCGCGTGCCTCGTCATGCTGCCCGGCGAGCTGCGGGCCGACCCGGCCGCCACCGCGCGGTTCATCGACGAGCGCGCGATCAACATGCTCTACCTGACCCCGACCCAGATGCGCGGCATCGCGGACACCGGCATAGCGATGCCCTCCCTGCGGCACGTGTCCATGGGCGGCGAGAACCTGGACGCCGAACTGGTCGCGCGGACCCGGAAGGTGGTGTCCGGGGACTGCGAGATCTGGAACGAGTACGGACCGACGGAGACGGCCGGCGCCGCGCTGGTCGGCCGCATGGGCTACGAGCCCCTGGAGCGCACCTCCATGCCCCTCGGCGAGCTGATCGCCAACGCCACCTGCGCGGTGGTGGACCGCTGGGAGAACCCCCAGCCGATCGGCGTCCCGGGTGAGCTGTGGATCGGCGGTGACGGGGTGGCACGGGGATACCGCAACCTGCCCGGCCTGACCGCGGAGCGCTTCACCGCCGACCCAGCGGCCCCCGGGCGCCGGCTGTACCGCACCGGCGACCTCGTGAGGTGGCTGCCGAACGGGGAGATGGAGTTCCTCGGACGCGTCGACAGCCAGGTGAAGATCCGCGGTGTGCGCGTCGAGCTGGAGGAGATCGAGTCGGTGCTGCGTGCCCATCCCGATGTCGCGAACGCGGTCGTCGTACTGGAGCCCGACCAGCGTCTCGTCGCCTATCTGGAGTCCGCCCCCGGAGCGCGCTTCGACGAGGCTTCGGTGCGCGCCCACATGGCTCCGAAGCTGCCCATCGTCATGCAGCCCTCGGTCCTCGTCCCGCTGGAGTCGATACCCGCCTCGGCGACGGGCAAGGTCGACCGCTCCCGGCTGCCGCGGCCCGCCGCGGCACCGGCCCCGGCGCGACCCGCGGCCGTGCCGCCGTCCACCGCGATGGAGCACCTGGTCGCGGAGGTGTGGACGGAGGTCCTGCGACAGGACGTCCGCGGCGTCGAAGCCGACTTCTTCGAGATCGGGGGCGATTCCTTCTCCCTGCTCTCCGTCGTCAACGCCCTCCGCAAGGAGCTCGCCCTCGACATCCCGGTGCGTGCCGTCGTCGACAGCCCGACGGTCGCCGGTCTCGCCGCCTACCTCGAATCCCTGCGCTGGGCGCTCGGGTCCCAGGTGGCGGCCGTCGACACCGGCGGCGAGCGCGAGGTGGGCGAGCTGTGACGGCGACCGCACGAGGCGTGGTCGACCTCCTGCTGGAGACGCGCTCGCTGAACATCGTCCTGTGGGCGGAGGAGGGAAGACTGCGCTTCGACGCGCCGGCCGGGGTGATGACGGACGCGATCCGCGCCGAACTGGTCGCCCGCAAGGGCGAGATCGTGGCCTTCCTGGCGGACGCCGACATCGGGGAGCGCTCGACGGTACGGATCACGATGCGCGACGGCGTCCGTCTGGCCGCCGACGTGTTCCGGCCCCGGCGGCGCGGCGCGGTCGTCGAGGAGCCCCTGCCGGTGATCTGGTGCCACGAGCGGTACCGGCGCGCGGAGACCGTGGAGGGCGGTGTACTCACCAAACTCGACTCCCAGCCCTGGCTCAAGGAGATGCTGCGGAACGAGTACGTGGTGGTCGTCGTCGACTCGCGCGGCAGCGGCGCCTCCGAGGGGACCCGGCGGATCGAGTTCAGCCACGAGGAGGCGGAGGACGCCTTCGAGGTGACCGAGTGGATCGCGGCCCGGCCCTGGTCGAACGGCCGCGTCGGCATGTACGGCCTCTCCTACTCGGGGATCAACCAGCTCCTGGCGGCGGCCACCGCACCGCCCCACCTCACGGCGATCCTGCCGCAGATGGCGATGTTCGACCTGTACGAGTTCCTCCGTCCGGGCGGTGTCTTCCGCGACGACTTCGCCCGCAACTGGAGCGACCTCGTACGGGGGCTGGACACCCGGGCAGGGGCCGCCGGTGCCGGCGAGGGCCCGGACGGTCCGGCGGGCTACCTGGCGGGCCACCAGGAGAACGCGGACGTCTTCGGCCAGGCGGCGGCGCTGGAGTTCCGCGACAGCGTCGAGCCGGTGACCGGCCTGGCTCCCTACCGGGACGTCAGTCCGGCGAACGCGCGTGACGCGGTGAGCGCGTCGGGCATCCCTGTGTGCCACCTGGGCGGCTGGCACGACATCTGGGCGCGGGACACCACCCTGTGGTTCCGCAACCTGGACAACCCGCAGCGCATGGTGATCGGTCCGTGGAGCCACAACAACTGGAAGAACGAGGACCTGGCCCGCGAACACCTCCGCTGGTACGACCACTGGCTCAAGGGCGTCGACAACGGGGTCATGGCCGAGCCGCCGGTCCGGTACTTCACCATGGGTGCCGGGGCGGCGACCGGATGGAGGACGGCCGACACCTGGCCGCCGTCCGAGGCACGCCCCCGGGAGCTGTGCTTCGGCGCCGGGCCCAGCGGCACCATCCGGTCCGTCAACGACGGAGTGCTGGTGGAGGCCGGGACGCCGGCCGAGGACGAGGGAGACGCGTACACGGTCGACTACTCCACGACATCCGGCCGCACCACCCGCTGGTCGGACGGGTACGCGGGCGGGTTCCACTACGACCTCACCCCGAACGACCGCAAGGCCCTGACCTACACGTCGGCGGTGCTGTCCGAGGACCTGGAGGTGACGGGCCACCCCCTCGTGCATCTGTGGGTGAGCTCGACCCATCCGGACGCCGCCTTCTTCGTCCACCTCAGCGAGGTGGACGAGCGGGGGGAGACCCACTACGTGACCGAGGGCGTCCTGCGGGCCTCGTACCGGGGGAGTGCTCCGGCGCCCTTCGACAGGATGGGGCTGCCCTACCAGCCCGGGACGCGGGACGCGCTCGCGGCGCTGCCCCCGGGTGAGCCCGTCGAACTGGCCATCGACCTGCACCCGACCTCCTACGCCTTCTCGGCGGGCAGGCGGCTGCGCGTCAGCATCACCTGCTGCGACCGGGACAACGCGCGGGTGGAGGAGATCACCCCCGCCCCCGTCATCACGGTCCATCGCGGCGCGCGCCACCCGTCCCGGGTGGTCCTGCCGGTCGTACCGAGGGCCTGACCGCTCGTCCCCCGCGCGTCGAAGCACCAGAAAGGTAAAGCCTTGCCTGCACACCAGTACCGCGTCGTGGGGGTCGAGTTCGGGAAGGAGACCCCGCCCCGCTCCTTCGCGACGCTGCTCCCGCCGCCCTGGCGGGACGACTACCACCGCATCGACCTGCTCACCCACCCGGACATCCCGCGGACCGTGCGCACCGTCGAGGAGCAGGCGGCGTACTGGGCACGCCGGCTGGGCCCGGGGCCGGGCCCGGCCGTGGTGCTGGGCTACTGCTCCGGAGCCCCGGTCGCGTCCGAGCTGGCGGCGAGGATGGGGGCGGACACCACCCTGGTCCTGGTCGACCCGGCCGCCCCCACGGCGGAAGAGGCCCAGGAACTGCTCGTCGAACTCGCCACGGGAATGGACGAGGACCTCCTCCCGGGAGAGGTGCCGGACATCCTCGGCCGCGGTCCGGCCGAGGCACTGGCCGTGATCAGTGACTTCCTGCGCTCGGTCGTCGAACGGTGTGCCCCGGACCTGCCGTCCGACATCGCCGACTCGCTCACCGAGCACCAGCGCGCCTGGCTGAGCTACACCCTGGCCGCGGGCACCCACGGCGGCGGCCCGCGGCACGCACCCGGCCACGTCCTCCTCAGCGAGGCCGCGGCCTGGGAGCACACCGGCAGCACCCGGATCCACCGCTTCCCCGCCGGCGACGTGGAGCTGTTCACCTCCGAGGAGGCCACGGCGGTGATCGCCGGCGTGCTCGCCGGACCGGCCCCGCCGACGCGCTGACGCGCCCAGTCCCAGCCCACCCCTAAACCACGCAGAGGCGGCAGACCATGGAGCCCACTTGTCCCTACGGGCGGGAACAGGGAGCCATGCCGGTGGATCCGTGCATGGACTACATAGCCCTCCGGGGCACCGGGACGATCAGGCGGGACGACGACCTGGGCGTCTGGATCGTCACGGGCTTCCGCGAGGTGTCCGAGCTGCTGCGCAGCCCGGCGCTGTCCTCGGCGTGGCCGGAGCGCGGCAGGACGCGGCTGCACGGCGAACAGCCGGAGACGCAGGGCGCCCTGCGCACCGCCGACATCGTCCGGCGCTGGTTCATGTTCAACGACGCCCCGCGCCACCAGCTCCTGCGGGGCCTGATGGCGCCCCTGTTCTCGGCCGCACGGGTGGCCGGACTCCGGCCGTTCGTCGAGCGGACCGTCGGTGAACTCCTCGACGGCGTGCCGGACCGGATCGACGTGGTCGGCGGGCTGTCGGAGCCGCTGGCCGCCCGGGTGGTGTGCCGGGTGATCGGGATCCCTCAGGAGGTGGCCCCCCGGATCGCCGCCTGGGCCCTGGACATCGCGGCCCTGCTGGTGGCCGACTACCTTCCCCGGGTCGTCGAGCGGGGGACGAAGGCCCTCCAGGAGATCGAGGGCGTCGTGGCGGAGACCCTCCGTTCCTCGCGGGTACCGGCCGGGAGCGCCCTCGACGTGCTGGAGCGCGCCCACCAGGAGGGCCTGATCGAGGAAGCGGACATCGCCGCCACGGCGAGCCTGCTGGTCTTCGCCGGTTTCGACACCACTTCGACCTTCATCGGCAAGGCGGTGCGCGCCCTCGTGCACACCGGCCGGTGGAAGGACGCGCGTACGGAGCACCTCACTCCGGTGATCGACGAGCTCCTGCGCTTCGACACGTCGGTGCAGCAGGTCGCCCGGGTCGCCGTCGCCCCCGTGGAATGCGCGGGGCACCGGATCGAGCCGGGGGACCTGGTCCTGCTCATGCTGGGTGTCGCCAACCGTGACGACGAGGTGTTCCCGGCGCCGGACACCCTGGACACCGAGCGGCGTACCGCCCGCCACCTCGCGTTCGGCTACGGCGCGCACTACTGCCTGGGATCGGGTCTGGCCAGGCTCGAGGCCGACGCGGCGCTGACCGGCCTCGTCGAGCGCTTCGGTGAGGCCGAGCTGGCCGAACCCCCCGTCCTGCGCCCGCACTACGGCGTGACCGTGCTGGAACACCTCTGGCTGCGCGTGCGTCGCTGACCGCCGTACCGGACCAGGACGAACGCCCCCGCAAGCCGTCGAACAGGAGAGACTGTGATCGCGAAATCCGCCCCGGCCACCGTGCCGCAGTGGCTGCAGCAGAGAGCGGAGCTCGCTCCCGACCACTTGGCCGTCATGGTCGCCGGCCCGCGTGCCGTGACGGCGCGGCTGACGTACCGGCAGCTGTGGGAGGCCGCCGGGGGGGTGGCCGGGCGGCTGTCCGCCCTGCCGGGCTTCCGCGCCGGAGCCCTGGTCGCGACCCGGTTCCCCCGCGGGGCGGGCGGTCTGGTCGCCCAGCTCGGTGCCTGGCGGGCGGGAGCGGCCTACCTTCCCCTGGACCCGGCCCTGCCCGAGGCACGCCGCATGGCGATCCTCGGTGACGCCCGTCCCTTCGCCGTCCTGTCACCCGGCGGGACCGCACCCGCGGGTGTCGCGGTGGAACCGTCGGCCACCGGCCCGCAGGAGCCGGAGGCGCTCGATCCGGACGCGGCGTACGTGATCTACACCTCGGGCTCGACCGGGACGCCCAAGGGGATCGAGGTCGGCCACGCGAGCCTCGCGAACCTGACCACATGGCACCGGGAGACCTACGGGACGGGACCGGAGCACCGCGTCGGCGCCTTCGCGGGCCTGGGCTTCGACGCCACCGTGTGGGAGACGTGGTCGGCGCTCGCGAGCGGGGCGACGCTGCTGCTCCCCGAAGGGGTCGCGACCGCCGACATCCAGCAGGTGTCCGAGTTCCTAGACCACTGGGCCGTCGACCAGTGCTTCCTCAGCACCCCGCTCGCGGAGCAACTGCTCCAACTGCCGGAGCCGCCCCGCTCGCTGAGGGTCCTGACCACCGGCGGCGACGCGCTGCGCGTCCACCCCCGCCCGGACTTCCCGGCGGCGGTCTTCAACCACTACGGCCCGACCGAGGCGACTGTGGTGACGACGGCCAGCGGCGATCTCCGCCGGCCCGCGCGGCACGGGGCGCCGGTGATCGGGCGTCCCATTCGCGGGGCCGAGGTGCTCCTCGTATCCGACGACGGCAGCACCGTCGAGGAACCGTCCGTGACGGGCGAACTGCTCATCGGCGGAGAGGTCCTGGCCACCGGCTACCTGCGCGACGGGCCGATGACGCGGAAGCTGTTCTCCCACCGCCCGGACGGAAGCCGCTGGTACTCCTCCGGCGACCTCTGCCGCTGGACGCCGGACGGCGAACTGGAGTTCGTGGGACGTCGTGACCTGCAGGTCAGCATCCGCGGCCATCGCGTCGAGCCGGCCGAGGTCGAACAGGCCGTCCTCGGCGTCCCGGGTGTCGGCATGGCCGCGGTCGTCGCGCGGGAGACCGACGACGGAAGCGAGCTGGTCGGCTGCTACTGCGGGACGGCCGGGGCGGAGACCGTCCGTGACGAGCTGGCGCGGTCCCTGCCCGGCTACATGGTCCCCGTCGAACTGCGCAGGCTCGACGGGATCCCCCTCAACGCCAACGGGAAGATCGACCGCGGCCGTCTCCTGGAGCTGGTGGGGTCCGGTGCGCCGTCGGCCCTGGGGCCCGGGACCGCGGACCGGACGGCCGCGGAGGCCGGGGCCGGCACGAGCACGGCGGACCGGATCGCCGGGATCTGGTCCGAGGTGCTCGGCCGCACTCCCGCGGCCGACGACGACTTCTTCCTGATCGGCGGCCACTCCCTCAAGGCCGCACGGGTACTGGCCATGACCCGCAAGGAGTTCGGGATCCCCCTGGCTCTCGAGGTGATGTTCACCCGGTCGGTCTTCTCGGACTTCGTCGAGTGCGTCGCCGAGCAGCTCCGGACCAAGGAGGGCTGAGCGATGACCACGGTATGGGATCTGGTGAGCGAGCAGGCCCGGCGCACTCCCGAAGCGCAGGCCGCCGTCGGCGAGCGCGTGCACACCTACCGGGACCTCGTGCGGAGCGTCGACGTCCTCGCCGCCGCCCTCCGCGAGACGGTGCCGGCGGGGTCCTGGCTGGCGGTGGAGACCGCCAGCCCGGTGAGCGGGGCGGTGGCCCTGCTCGCGGGCGCCCGAGTCGGCTGCGCGCTCGTCCCCCTGAACCTCGACAGCCCGGCGGCCCACCGCGCGTTCGTGCTGGAGGACGCCCGCCCCTTCGCGGTGCTCCGGTCGGCGGAGGAAGGCGTGTTCACGGTCGAGCACCTCGACCGCGAGGGCGCGGAGCCCCCGGAGGACCGCGTCCCGGGCGATGCGGCCTATGTGATGTACACGTCGGGTTCGAGCGGGCGCCCCAAGGGCGTCGTCGTCCCTCCTTCCGCGCTGGCCTCGTGTCTCCGGGCGCTCGCGGAGGTACCGGGCCTGCGGGCGGGCGAGACCATGCTGGCGATGACGGCCCTGTCCTTCGACATCTCGCTGGCCGAGATGCTGGTGCCGCTGATCGTCGGAGCCAGGTTCGTCGTCGTACCGGGCGAGGTGCGGGCCGACCCCGAGCTCTTCGACGCGTTCATCCGCCTCCACCGGCCCGATGTGGTCCAGGCGACGCCGAGCTTCTGGCGGCTGCTCCTGGCGGGCGGCGGGAGCGCCGCCGCCCACCGCTTCCGCGTCTGGTGCGGCGGTGAGCCGCTCACCGCGCCCCTCGCCGAGTCGCTGCTCGGCCGGAGCACGGAGCTCTGGAACCTCTACGGGCCGACCGAAGCGACCATCTGGGCCACCGCCGCGCGGATCGAGAGCCCCGACGCCCTCTCCCTGGGACAGCCCCTGAGGGGTATGAGCTGGTACCTGGATCAGGGCGAGATCGTCCTCTACGGTGATCACCTGGCGACCGGCTACCACGGCCGGGCCGATCTCACCGCCGCGTGCTTCTCCGTCCGGGACACACCCGAGGGACCCCGGCGCACCTACCGCACCGGGGACCGCGCCCGCCCGGCTCCGGACGGCTCGTTCCAGTACCTGGGGCGGGCCGACGGACAGATCAAGCTGCGCGGCCACCGCATCGAACTCGGTGAGGTGGAATCCGTACTGGAGGAGCACGCGGAGATCACGGAAGCCGTGGCCCTCGTGCGCGATCCCGACCGGGCCGAGCGCGCCCTGATCGCCGCCTACGTGGTGTCCGCCGGCGACCTGACGGCCGCTGAGGTGAGCGCGTGGACACGTACGCGGCTCCCCGCCGCCTACTGCCCCGGCCAGGTCCACGTGGTGCGGTCGCTCCCGAGGAACGCCTCGGGGAAGGTCGACCGGAACGCCCTGGCCCGCCCCGACTTCCTGGAAAGCCGCACGACATGAAGACTGATGTGAGCGAGCGCCGCGCCGCGGTCCTCAGGGCCTGGCGTGCCACGCTCGAAGCCGAACCCGCCTCCGACGACGAGAACTTCTTCGAGGCCGGGGGGAATTCGATCCTGGTGGTGGAGCTCCAGCGCCGGCTCTCCGCGGAGCTGGGCCACCGTGTGCCGCTGAGGCAGCTGCACGACCATCCCACCGTCGCCGGTCTCGTCGGCCTCGACATCCCGTCCGCGGCCGAGACCCCCACCGTGTCCGCTCCGCAGGCCCTGACGCTCTACTGCCTGCCCTACGCCGGGGCATCGGCGCGGATCTACGAACCCTGGCGCACCAGGCTGCCCGACACGGTGGAAGTGGTACCGCTGGAACTTCCCGGCCGGGGCTCCCGGTGGTCCCAGCGCCCGCAGTCACGGCTGCCCGCCCTCCTGGAGGACCTCGCCGGTGCGATGGACGAGGCGCGCCGAACCCCTTACGCCGTGTTCGGCCACAGCTTCGGCGGGATCCTGGCCTACGAGCTCGTGCGGCACGTCACGGGCCAGGGGTACCCGCCGCCCGTTCGCCTGCTGGTCTCGGCATGCCCCGCTCCGCATCTCGCGACCCCGCGGGAGAGCACGCACGACCTCTCCGACGAGGAGTTCACCGAGCGGCTGCGGAAGCTGCGCGGGACGCCGGAGGAACTCCTGGAGAACGAGGAGCTCATGGAGCTCTACCTTCCGACGATCCGGGCGGACTACACGATCCTGGACGCCTACCGGGCGCCCCGTACCGCCCCTCTCGGCTGCCCCGTCACGGCGTTCTGCGGCGCCGACGACCACGAGGCCGGGAGGGAGCAGATGGCCCACTGGGCCGCTTATGGCGACGGAACGGTCGACATCGAGGAAGTCACGGGGGACCACTTCTTCCTCCGGGACTCCGAGGACGAGTTCCTGGAGAAGCTCGCCCCTCACCTCCGCCCCGCCCGCCACCGGTGACGCAACAGCCCACGAGGGCTCCGGTCTCAAGCACGAGGACATTCAGATGATCAGTCAGCTCACGCCGGAACAGCGCGAGAAGTGGGCCTCCTTCCGCGAGTTCGCCGACACCACGCTCGCACCCGGGGCCGAGGCCGCGGACTCCCAGCAGGCCATGCCGCGGACCCTCGTCAAGAGCCTCGGCCGGGAGGGCTGGATATCCTCGCTCCTCCCCGAGGAGTGGGGAGGCTCCTCGCTGGACCTGCTCAGCTACGGCCTGATGGCCGAGGAGATGGGCCGGACCTGCCAGAACGTGCGCAACTTCGTGGCGTGTGCCGACATGGTGGCGCACTCCCTCTGGAAGTGGGGCACCCCCGCGCAGCGCGAGGAGTGGCTCGGGCCCATCGCCGCGGGCGAGGCCGTCGCCGCCTTCGCGCTCACCGAACCGAACGTCGGAAGTGACGCCAAGGGCGTCGAGACGGTGGTGACGGCGGACGGGGACGGCTACGTCGTCCGAGGCCGCAAGAAGTGGATCAGCTTCGCCGAGATCGCCGACGTCTACCTGGTGTTCGCGCAGTACGAGGGGCGGCACACCGCGTTCCTCGTGGAGCGAGACACCCCCGGCCTGACCGTCGAGCCGATCCGCGGCCTGCTCGGCCTGCGGGGCTCCGCGCTGGCCGAGGTCGTCTTCGACGACTGCCGTCTGCCGGCGGGCTCGATGGTCGGACACCCCGGTTCCGGGCTCGCGTTCGTGGCCTCCACCGCCCTGGACATCGGCCGGTACAGCACGGCATGGGGCTGTGTCGGCCTCGCCCAGGCATGCCTCGACGCGGCCACCCGGCACGCGCAGGACCGTATCCAGTACGACACACCGATCATCGACCACCAGCTCGTACAGCGCATGCTCGCCGACATGGTGGCCGGCTCCCGTGCGGCGCGGCTGCTGTGCTGGGAGGCCGGGGCCGCCAAGGAGCAGGGCGCCTTCGACGCCGTGAACCAGACCCTCCTGGCCAAGTACTTCGCCTCGACCACCGCCAACCGCGTCGCGGCCGACGCCGTCCAGATCCTCGGAGCCCAGGGCATCGGGCCGGACGCACCCGTCGGGCGGCTGTTCCGGGATGCCAAGGTCATGGAGATCATCGAGGGGACGAGCCAGCTCCACCAGTCGATGCTCGGCCGCTGGAGCGCTCAGATCCAGCACCCGGCCGCCGGGGGTGCGCGCACCTCCTGAGCCGTGCCGGCCCCGGCCTCCGGGGTGCACGGCCCTCACCCGAAGCCAGCGCGTCCACCTCACGATCCACAAGGCAGTCCTGATGACGTCCCATCCTGATTCCCGGACCGGGTCCACCGGCTCCGGGCCCGAACTCCCACGGACGCCCGGCGAGCCGACCGGGCCCGCTGCGCCGCCCGCACCCCTCACCCCGGCCCAGCAGCAGACCTGGCTGCTCGGCATGCTGGCACCGGGCCGCCCAGCCACCCACGTGTCCGCCGGTCTCGGGCTGGCCGGAGACACGGACCGGCCGGCGCTCCTGGAGGCACTGCGCGGGGCCGCCGCCGCCCATCTGTCGCCCGGCGCGCGTTTCACCGTGTCCGGCGGGACGCCCGTGCGCCTCTCGGCGGACCCGCTGGAACTGCCCGTCCAGTACTGCGACGTGAGCGGCCTGGACGAGGAAGAACGGAGCCGCCGGAGGCGCGAGGAGTCGGCCGAAGCGGTCCGCGCGCCCTTCGACCCGGAGAGCGGCCCGCTCTCCCGCGCCCTGCTCCTGCGGACCGGCTCCGGCGAACACCGCCTGCTCCTCGTGGCGCACCGGCTGGTCGCGGACCAGTCCCTCCTCCAGCGGGTCCTGCGGGACACGGCGGCCGCCTACGGGGCCCTGACCGGGAAGGGGGCCGCGCCGGAGGCAGCCGGCCGCCCGGCGGACCAGGTCCCGGCCCCGGCTTCCGCCGGACCGGCGGACCGTCCGGCCGGCCTGCCGCCGGTCCCCGAGCTCCCCCTGGACCGGCCCCGCCCCGCACGGCGCACCCTCGACGCCGGCCGCGTGGCGTTCGGCATCCCCGGGGAGACCGCCGCCGCGCTACGCACGCTCGCCGCGCGGCAGGGTGCGGAGCTGCGCCACGTACTGCTCGCCGGGTACCTCGTCCTCCTGCACCGCTACAGCGGCCAGACCGCGCTCGCCGTGGCCGTCCCCGTGGCCGGTGCCGCGGGCACGGCCTCCGAGACCACGGTCGCCGTCCGGTCCGAGGTCCACCCGGACCTGGGTCTGGGCGAGCTGGTGGCCCGGGTACGGACCGACGAGGAGAGTGCCCGGCCGACCCCGGCGCCCGCGGCGGAACTGCTCGCCAGGCCCGGTTTCTCCTACCGGGCGGCGCCCCCCATCGGGGAACTGCCCGGCATCCGGACCTGGTTCCCGGAGACCCCCGTCACGCACGTGCTCGGGGATCTCGCGCTGGACCTCGTCGAGGGCGAGGACGGGGTGACGGGGCGCCTGCTGTTCGCGGAGGACGTCTTCGACGCCGCCACCGCACGGCGGGCGGTACGGCACTACCTGACGCTGCTGGACGCCGCCGCCGAGGAGCCCGGTCGTGCCGTCTCCGCGCTCCGCCTCCTGACCGAGGAGGAGGAACGCACGATCGCCGAGCTGAACGGCATCCGGTCCGAGATCCCGGACCTGACGTTCCACCAGCTCTTCGAGAGGCAGGCGGCCAGGACGCCCGACGCGGTCGCGGTCCGGTCGCAGGACGGCACCCTCACCTACCGCGAACTGAACACCCTGGCGAACCAGCAGGCCGACCTGCTGCGGCAGCTGGGCGTCGGCCCGGAGACCACCGTCGGTATCTGCATGGAGCGTGGCCGGCGGATGGTCGTGGCCCTGCTGGGTGTGCTCAAGGCCGGGGGAGCCTACGTACCCCTGGACCCGCGGGACCCCGCGGAGCGCCGGGACATGATCCTCGGCGACGCCCGGGCCGGCGTCGTGATCTGCACGGATCCGGCGACGGCCGAGGGGTACCGGACGGTTGTACTGGACGCGGAACGCACCGTGCTGAAAGACCGTCCGGCACACGACGGCGTCACACCGGCCTCGGCGCCGGAGCACGCCGCCTACCTGCTCTACACCTCGGGCTCCACCGGCAAGCCCAAGGGGGTGGTCGTGGAGAACCGTCAACTGGTCGCCTATACACAGGCGGTCATCGAGCGCCTGGGCATCGACGAGCCCCTGAGCTGGGCGATGGTCCAGCCCCTCACCGTGGATTCCAGCGTCACGGCCCTGATGCCGCCGCTGTCCACGGGCGGCGAGGTCCATCTGCTCTCCCGCGAGCACGCCCTGGACGCGGCCCGGATGGCCGACTGGATGCGGACCCACGCGGTGGACTGCCTGAAGATCGCCCCCTCGCACCTGCGGGCGCTGCAGGCATCGGCCCGCTTCGCGGACCTCCTCCCGCGCCGCCTGCTCGTGATCGGGGGCGAGGCGTCGGACTGGCAGTGGATGACCGCGCTCCAGCGCTCCCTGCCGCACTGCCGGGTGTTCAACCACTACGGCCCGACCGAGACGACCGTGGGCGTCCTCACCCTGGCCGTCGCCGAGCACCTGGACGCACGGTGGGACACCGCGCCGATCGGTGTCCCCCTGCCGAACTCCCAGGCGTACGTGGTCGACACGGAAGGCCGTCCCGTGCCCTTCGGCGTGGCCGGCGAGCTGATCCTCGGCGGTACGAACCTGGCCCGCGGCTACCACCGCAGGGACGAGCTGACCTCCGCGGCCTTCGTGCCGGACACCCTCGGCGGGCCCGAAGGGGCGCGGCTCTACCGCACCGGTGACATCGTGCGCCGCCTGGCCGACGGCTCCCTCGCCTTCCTGGGCCGGCGCGACGACCAGATCAAGATACGCGGCTTCCGCGTGGCCCTCGGGGAGATCGAGGCCGCGCTCACCAGCCACGAGGCCGTACGCGGAGCCGTGGTGGTCGTCCGTGAGGATACCCCGGGGGACCGGCGCGTCGTCGCGTACGCGGAGCTGTCCCCGCCCGGGGCGGTCTCCCCCCAGGAGCTCGAAAGGCACGTACGGGAACGGGTGTCGCCGCACATGGTCCCGCAGGCGACCGTGGTGCTGGACGCCCTGCCGCTGACCCCGCACGGCAAGGTCGACCGTTCCGCGCTGCCCGTCCCGGCGGCCACCGGAGGGGCCGGCCCGGCCGGACTCCCGCCCCAGGGCGAGGTCGAGCGCCAGGTCGCGCAGGCATGGCGGGAGGTGCTGCGGACCGACGCGGTGGGAGCCGACCAGAACTTCTTCGACGTCGGGGGGCACTCCCTGCTCCTGGTCGAGCTCCAGCACCGCCTCCAGGCCGTCGCGGGCCGCGACATCGAGCTCCTCGACCTGTTCCGGCACACCTCCGTCCGGACACAGGCGGCCTTCCTCTCCGCCGGAGCGGGGACCCCCGCGCCCGACACACCCCCCAGAGCCAGGGGAGCCCAGCAGAACGCGCTCATGAAGCGCCGTCAGCAGCAGTTGCGAGCAAAGCGAGGCCGTCATGAGTGAGCAGCTTCCGGATGAGCCCGGCCCGTTCGAGGACGGTCTCGACATCGCCATCGTGGGGATGGCGGGCCGGTTCCCCAAGGCGCGGACGATCGAGGAGTTCTGGAGCAACCTGAAAGCAGGCCACTGCGCCGCCACCCGGTTCGACGAGCGGCATCTCGCCGAGCTCGGCGCGGACGCCGAGGCGCTGGCCGACCCGGACTTCGTCCCCGTCGGCTACCTGCTCGAGGACAGCGACAAGTTCGACGCGGCGTTCTTCGGCTACTCGCCCCGCGAGGCCGAACTGATGGACCCCCAGCACCGCGTCCTCCTGGAGTGCGCCTGGTCGGCCCTGGAGAGCGCGGGGTACGACCCCGACCGTTACGAGGGCCTGACCGGCGTCTACGCCGGCGCGGGGAACAACACGTACCTCCTCTTCAACATCGCCTCCCACCCGGACGCGGTCGAGGTCATGGGCGGGAACCAGCTGGTCATCGGGAACCGCTCGGACTTCCTGAGCAGCAGGGTCTCCTACAAGCTGGACCTGCGCGGCCCCAGCATCAATGTGCAGTCGGCCTGTTCCACATCCCTGGTCGCCGTCGTCCAGGCTTGCCAGGCCCTGCTCGCCTACCAGTGCGACACCGCCCTCGCCGGAGGCGTGGCCGTCGACGTCATGCGGCGCGACGGATACGTCTACCGCGAGGACGGGATCTACTCGCCGGACGGATACTGCCGCACCTTCGACGCCCGGGCCCAGGGCACCGTCGGAGGTGACGGCGTCGGCATGGTGGTGCTCAAGCGCCTGCAGGACGCGGTCGACGACAACGACCACATCCACGCGGTGATCAGGGGCAGCGCCGTCAACAACGACGGCGCCGCGCGAGCGGGATTCAGCGCCCCGAGCGCCGCCTCCCAGGCCGACGTCATCGCCACGGCGCTCGCCAACGCCGACGTGGACCCGGAGAGCATCCGCTACGTCGAGGCGCACGGGACCGCCACCCTCCTCGGCGACCCGATCGAGGTGTCGGCACTCAACTCGGCGTACACCGGCGTCCCGCGAGCACGGACCGCCCTCGGCTCCGTCAAGACCAACATCGGACACCTCGACTCCGCCGCCGGAGTGGCCGGGCTGATCAAGACCGCCCTGGTCGTGGAACGGGGCGAGATCCCGCCGACCCTGCACTTCGAGCGGCCCAACCCGCGGCTCGGCCTGGAATCCGGGCCCTTCTACGTCAACACCGAGCTCCTGCCCTGGCCCCAGGACAACGGGCCGCGCCGCGCCGCGGTCAGCTCGTTCGGCCTCGGCGGCACCAACGCCCATCTGATCGTCGAGCAGCCCCCCGAGATCCCCCGGAACAACCGGCCCGGCCCGGACACGGAACAGCTGCTGGTCCTTTCGGCCAAGTCGCCCGAGGCCCTCGACACGGCCACCGGCGAGCTCCTCGACCATCTGCGCGCCCACCCCGGCGTACCGCTGGAGGACGTCGCCTTCACCCTCCAGCAGGGCCGCAGGGAGTTCCCGTACCGGCGGGCACTGCTGTGCGGGAGTGTCGACGACGCACGGGACATCCTCGGCGCGCCGGACGACGGCAGGCTCCTCACCGCGTCCGGCCCGCAGTCCTCCAGCAGGCCCGTCGCCTTCGTCTTCACCGGGTTCGGTGCCCAGTACCCCGGCATGGGCGCCGGTCTCTACGAGCAGGAGGAGGTGTTCCGGGAGGCGCTGGACGAGTGCGCGGAACTCCTGCTGCCCCTGCTCGGCCTGGACATCCGCCCCGTCATGCTCACCGCGGACCCCGACTCCGGGGGCGGCGGGCGCGGCGGCGCGGGAGGCATGGACCTGCGGAGCATGCTGCTCCAGCCGCAGCGCGCCGAGCACCCCCTCGACAGCCCCCGCCTCGGCTACGCCGCGGTCTTCGCCCTCGAGTACTCCCTGGCCAGGCTCTGGCGCTCCTGGGGCATCGAGCCGGAGGCCATGATCGGGCACAGCCTCGGCGAGTACGTGGCCGCCTGCCTGGCCGGCGTCTTCTCACTGCCGGACGCGCTGCGCCTGGTGGTGGAGCGCGCGAGGCTCATCGAGGGCCAGGGCGAGGGCGCGATGCTCGCCGTACCGCTCTCGGAGGCCGAGGCCGACCGCTGGACGAGCGAGGACGTCTGCCTGGCTGCCGTGAACGGACCGCAGACCTGCGTGCTCTCCGGAACCGTCGAAGGGATCGAGGCGGCCGGCCGCGCCCTCCTGGCGGAGGGCATCGCCTCCCGGCGCCTCACCACCGGCTTCGCCTTCCACTCGCCGATGATGGACCCGGTGGTCGCGCCGTACACGGAGCTGGTGCGGACCGTCCGGCTGAACCCGCCGGCCACGCCCTTCGTCTCCAACATCTCCGGCACGTGGATCACCCCGGAGGAGGCCACCAGCCCGGAGTACTGGGCCGAGCACATGCGGCGGCCGGTACGGTTCGCGGACGGCATCGGCACCCTGTGGACCGTTCCCGAGGTCATCGTGGTGGAGGTCGGACCCGGCCAGAGCATGGTGCCCGGGATCGTGCAGCACCCGGCGGCCGCCGCGGTCGCCGACCGGGTCGTGGTGCACTCGCTGCCCGGGGTCTTCGACCGGCAGAGCGACCGCGCCACCATGCTCCGCGCCGCGGCCAGGCTGTGGCTGGCGGGGCGTACGCAGCCGTTCCCGCCCGTGCGGGGCGCGCGACGCACCCCGCTGCCCACCTACCCGTTCGAGCGGCGCCGCTACTGGGTGGAGCGCGGCACGGCAGCGCCCCACGTCCCCGCCGAAGCCCGCCGCCACACGGATCCGGCACAGTGGTTCTACGCCCCGTCCTGGCAGCAGACGGCACCGTTGCCCCCGGCCCACGCGGCCGGGCTGGCCGCGCACAGCTGGCTCGTCTTCGCGGACGAGACAGGAGTCGGCGGCGAACTGGCGGACCGGCTCGAGGGTCTCGGTGCGACGGTGCGCACCGTACGGGCCGGCAGTGAATGGAGCCGCAAGGGCGAGGGCGTCTACGTGCTCGACCCCGGCAGCCCGGAGCACTACACCCGGCTGGCCGAGGCCCTGCGGGAGGAGGGTTCGCCGCCGGACCGGGTGCTCCACTGCTGGAGCGTGGGGAACGACGCGGACCACGGCACCGGCCCGCAGGACGTACGGGCCCTCCTCGACCGGGGGTTCCACTCGCTGCTGCGCTGGGCCCAGGCCACCGAGTCCGGGCTGAGCGTGCCGCAGCGGTGGGACGTCGTCTCCAGCGAGGTCTGCTCCGTGACCGGGGACGAGGCGCTCAGCCCGCCGAAGGCCGCCGTCCAGGGCATCGTCCGGGTCCTCCCGCAGGAGTACCCGTCGCTCACCTGCGTCCATCTCGACCTCGCGGGCGGGCAGACCGCTCCGGCGGCCGTGGACGCGATCCTGCCGGCGCTCTCCCTCCCCGCCGGCGAGCGGACGCTCGCGCTGCGCGGACGGCGCTGGTGGGCCCCCACCTTCGTGGCGGCGGAGCAGCCGCGCCGCGACTCCGCCCCGGTCCGGGCGGACGGGGTCTACCTGATCACGGGGGGACTGGGGAAGATCGGCATGCTGATGGCCCGGGCCCTCGCCGAGCGGGAACGGGTACGCCTGGTCCTCCTCGGGCGTACCGGGCTGCCGCCGCGGGAGACCTGGGACGCGCCGGACCACTCCGAGGCCACCCGGGACCTGATCCGCGGCGTCCGCGCGCTCGAGGAGCTGGGCTCCGAGGTGATGGTGTGCGCCGCCGACGTCTCCGATCCCGTCCGCATGCGTGAGGTGAAGGAGGCGGTGGTCCAGGCGTACGGCCGGGTCGACGGGCTGCTGCACTGCGCCGGCACGACCGGCGCCGAGGCCCACCGTGTGGTGGCCGACCTCGGCGAACGCGAGAGCGCCTGGCACTTCGACCCGAAGCTGTACGGCACGTACGTCCTCGACGAGGTACTGGCGGACCAGGAACTGGACTTCGCCCTCCTCTGCTCCTCGATCGCCTCCCTCCTCGGCGGCCTCGGGTTCGCCGCGTACGCGGCCGCCAACGCCGTGCTCGACGCCTTCGCGCAGCGCCACCACGGCGCCGGACAGCCGTGGTCCAGCGTCAACTGGGAGGCATGGCGGTTCACCGCCGCCCCGAGGGACGAGGCCGGCATCGGTTCGGCGGTCCAGGCCCTGGCCCTGGACCCCGACGAGGGACGCCGGGTGACGGACGCCCTGCTGGCAGCGGTCCCGCAGGCGCAGGTCGTGGTCTCCACCTCCGACCCGGTCCGGCGTCGTGAACAGTGGGTCGCGCCCGCCGCGGAGGCAGCCATGCCGCGGCAGCAGCACGAGCGGCCCAACCTCCGCAATCCCTACGTGGCGCCCGACAGCGAGACGGAACGGCAGGTCGCCGTGATCTGGCAGGAGCTGCTGGGGGTCCAGAGCGTCGGTGTCCACGACAACTTCTTCGAGCTCGGCGGCAGTTCCCTCCTCGGCCTGCAGGTCGTGCACCGGCTGCGCCAGGAACTCTCCCTGCCCGTTCCGCTGACGGTCGTCTACGAAGGCCCCACCGTCCGCGCCCTGGGCGGGCTCGTCGACGACCTCCGCGCGGCCGACGGCCGGTGACGCGGCACAACGGCCCGGTGCTCCTCCGCCGGGCCGCCCCCCGACATCCCCTCCATTCTCTTCCGAACAACCGAAGGCGGCAGGCGTGAGCGTGAGCAAGATAGGTGTCATCGGCGCCGGGACGATCGGCCGCGGTGTCGCGCAGTCCCTGGCCCAGTCCTCTTTCGAGGTGGTCCTGGTCGACATCGCGGAGAGCCAGCTCGTGAGTGCCATGAACCAGATGGAACGGGACCTGCGCATGCAGAGCCTCTTCCGCGCGGAGAAACTCGCCGACGACGCGGAGACCATTCTGGGCCGTATCACCACCAGCACGGGACTTGAGGCTCTGGCGGACGTCGATTTCGTCGTCGAGAACGTCACCGAGAACTGGGACGTCAAGCGTGAGGTCTACGAGACGATAGACAAGATCTGCCGTCCTGGCGTGGTCTTCGCGGTCAACACCTCGGCCGTTCCGATCACCCGCGTGGCATCGGTCACCGAGCGGCCCGCCGAAGTGCTGGGACTGCACTTCATGAATCCCGTGCCGCTCATGGACACGGTCGAGGTCGTCCGCGGCTACTTCACGTCGGACGAGACGCTCGCCGTCGCCATGGGGCTCCTCGACGCCGCGGGCAAGGAGGGCATCGTCGTACAGGACGCCCCGGGATTCGTGACCAACAGGGTCCTGATGCTCACCATCAACGAAGCCGTCTTCTGCGTGCAGGACCAGGTCGCCACCGCCGAGGACGTCGACAGGATGTTCAAGGGCTGCTTCGGCCACAAGATGGGCCCCCTGGAAACGGGTGACCTGATCGGCCTGGACACCATTCTGAACTCGCTCACGGTCATGTACGAGAGCTTCAAGGACTCCAAGTACCGGCCCGCCCCCCTGCTGCAGAAAATGGTCGACGCCAAGCTGCTCGGGCGGAAGACGTCCCAGGGCTTCTACACCTACTGAAATCCCCTTTCACCCCTCAGGAGAACGATATGACGCACAACGACGTGAACGCCCGTATCCGCGCATTCCTCGCCCCGCACCTGGGCGGTCAGGAAGTCGCCGACGGGGACGACATCTTCGCCCTGGGATACGTCAATTCCCTCTTCGCCATGCAGCTCGTCCTTTTCATCGAGAAGGAGTTCTCCCTCCAGCTCGGCGCCGAGGACATGGAGTTCGACAACTTCCGCACCGTTGCGGGCCTCGTCCGCCTCGTGAACGCGAACACCGCCGCGGCGGTCTGACCGCAGGGCCCCGGGGACCCGCTCCCCGGGGCCGGGCAGGGGTGCCCGCGACCACCCCACGGAACGTCCCTCCCCACCATCCGGCCAGGAGTGAACCACCATGAGCCCCTTCAGTACCCATGTCGACCTGCACACTCCGGTGCCGGAGCACCTCGCGCCCGAGATCGAGCGGCGCATGTTCTTCGTGTCCCGCGACATCGACGCGTTCGAGCTCGTCGTCGGCGACGGCGAGGTGCGCGCAGTGGTGATCCGGTCGGCGGAGCCCGTCGACCCCGCCGTCCTGGCCGACAAGGTCAACCGTGTGGTCGACAGCGACGTGCGCCCGCAGCGGCCGACACCCGCCAAATCCGTGTGGCGGTCCCCCCACCGGCGCGAGGTGGGGGAGGGGACCTTCACCCTCCTGGCCGACGCCGGAGCCGTCAGCGAGGCCGGCCAAGGCCAGGTGGCGGTGGGCGAACCGTTCCTCTCCCTGCTGGAGTACTTCGACCGGACGGTCAAGAAGCTCCTCCGCCAGGACTTCCAGGTGAGCGAGTACCGCTATCCGACCCTCATCAGCACGCGGGCGCTGGAGACGGCCGGATACTTCGGGTCGTTCCCCCAGCACCTCATGTTCGTGACCCGGCTGCACAACGACATCGACGTGTACCAGGAGTTCCAGGAGAAGTACGCCGGAGCGGGGATCGACTCCGGCGTACTCGAGTCCTGCGGGAACGTGGACTACTGCCTGCCGCCCACCATGTGCTACCACACCTTCCACCAGTACAGCGGGCGGGAACTGAGCGCGGACCGGCTCCATGTGGTCACCGCCCGCGGCAAGTCGTTCCGGTACGAGTCCGACTACGCCACCACGCTCGAACGCCTCTGGGACTTCACCATCCGGGAAATCGTCTTCATGGGCGCCCGTGACGAGGTGCTCTCGGCCCGGGAGACCTTCATGCGGAACGTGTTCGCGCTCGTCGAGGAACTCGGACTGTCCGGGTTCTGCGAGGTGGGCAACGATCCCTTCTTCTGCGGCACCGACACCTCCCAGCGCATCTGGTCGCAGCGGCTGCTCGAGCTCAAGTACGAACTCCGCCTCGACGTCGGGCCCGACCGGACCGTGGCCGTGGGGTCCTTCAACTTCCACGACGACCTGTTCGGCCGGAACTTCGGCATCCAGCACGGCACCGACGGCCCGGTCAGGAGCGCCTGCGTGGGATTCGGCCTGGAGCGCCTGGTGTACGCGTTCCTGTGCCAGTACGGCGTGGACCCCGGGGGCTGGCCCACGGCGGTCCGCACCGGCGTCGAAGGGCTGAGCGGGATCTGACATGGACGACAGCACGAGCACGGACTTCCCCCTCTCCCGGGCACAGCTCGGCATCTGGTTCGCCGACCAGGACGAGGTCCACGGGGGCCGTTACCGGATAGCGGAGTACTTCGACATCGCGGGGCCGGTGGACGCCGCGGCCTTCCGCCGCGCCTGGATCCGGGCGTGGGAGGAGACGGAGGCGCTGCGCGTGGCGGTCACGGACACCCCTGCGGGTCCGCGCCAGTCGGTCCTGTCCGGGCCGTCGCCCGACCTCCGCGTCCTGGACCTCGCCACCGCGGGGGACCCCGAAGCCGCGGCGCTCGACCGGATGCGGGACGACCTGGCCCGGCCGCTCGACGTGACCCGCGATCCGGTCGTCACGGTGTGCCTGTTCCGGCTCTCCCCCCGGCGCTTCCTCTGGTACCAGCGCACCCACCACCTGACCGTGGACGGATTCGGGGCGGCGCTCTTCGCCGAGCGCGTCGCCGCCCTCTACGCGCAGGAGACGGGCGGCCCGCGGGCGGCCGCCTCCTCCTTCGGCTCGCTGGCCGGCCTGCTGGCGGAGGAGGAGGCGTACCGGGCCTCGGCGGCGTTCGACGCGGACCGGGACTTCTGGACACGCAAGCTCGCCGACCGGCCAAAGCCCGTGTCGCTCTCCGACCGCTCCTGGCAGCCGGCGGCGCCGGTGCTGCGCCGTACGGCACGGATCCCCGCGGACCAGGCCGGCCGGCTGCGCTCCGGCCTCGGCCGGTCCCTGGCACCGACGGCGGTGGCGGCGGTCGCCGCGCAGCTGCACCTCGTGACGGGCGCCGAGGACGTCCTCGTCTCGCTGCCCGTCACGGCCCGGCGAGGAGACCTCGCGCGGCGCACTCCCGGCATGCTGTCCAACACCGTGCCCCTCCGGCTGGCCGTGCACGGCGGCATGTCCTTCGCCGACCTGACCCGCCACGCGGCACTGGTGATCAAGGAGGCACTGCCGCACCAGCGCTACCGTGCCGAGGACCTGCACCGCGACCTGGGCTTCACGCGCGGCGAGCGCGGGGTCGTCGGCCCGATGGTGAACGTCATGACGTTCCCCCACACCTTCACCATGGGAGGCCACACCGCCGTCGCCCACAACCTCTCCAACGGGCCGGTGGGTGACCTCGCCCTCGCGGTGGGCGGGCGCCAGGACGGCGCGGGTCTGAGTCTGGACACGGACGCGAGTTCGGCACGGTACACGGAGGAGGAGCTCGCCCATCACGAGCGGACCCTGCTCGGCCTCTTCCGTGCCGCGGCCGACGACCCGCACACCGCCATCGGCTCCGTCGCCGTGGCCCCGGCCCCACGGGCGGCCGGGGCAGGTGCCCCGGATCCGGGCGGAGCACAGGCGGGGCCGGCGGCCCGGACGGCCCCGGAGCCGGCCACCGTCGCCGACCAGGCCGAGGCGGGCGGGAGTGAGGCCGCCGAGGAAGCGATGGTCCAGCTGTTCCGGAGCGTCCTCGGTGTCGCCGAGGCGGCCCCGGACGACGCGTTCTTCGACCTCGGCGGCGACAGCATCACCGCGATCCAGCTCGTCTCCCGCGCGCGCGAGAACGGGTGGGCCATCAGCCTCAAGCAGGTCTTCGCCCGCGAGACACCGCGCGAGCTCGCGAAGGTCGCCGTTCCCGCGGCCCAGGAGCAGGCGCCGGCACCGGGGACCGCCCCGCACGACGCCGTCGCGGGGCCCGTCCCGGCGAGTCCGGTCCTGAGATGGCTGGAGGAGCTGGGCGGCCCGGTGGACGCGTACCACCAGTCCCTGCTCATCCGTACTCCCGCCGGACTCACGCGGGAGACCCTGGGGACCCTGCTGACCGCCCTGACCGACCACCACGACGTCCTGCGTGCCCGGCTGGTGGACGAGCACGGATGGCGACTGCACATCGCCCCGGCCGGCAGCACCGCCGCGGAGGGGCTCGTCGAACACGTCGCCGTGGAGGACCTCTCGGACGAGGAGACGGTCGCACTCGCCGCCACCCACGTCCGGAAGACCGCCGAGCGGCTCGACCCATGGGCCGGCGCCCTGCTACGGGCCTGTCTCTTCGACGGCGGCCCCGACCGGCGGGGCATGCTGCTGCTCGTCGTCCACCACCTCGCCGTGGACGGCGCCTCCTGGTACACGCTGCTGCGCGACCTGGCGCTCGCCTGGGAGGCCCACGGAGCGGGCCGTCCCATCGAACTGCCTCCGGTCGCGACCTCGGTCACGCGGTGGAACCGGCTCCTGGAGGACGCGGCCCACGACGCCGGGAGGCTGACGGAACTGCCCCACTGGCGCTCCGTGCTGATCCCGGACGCCCCGTCGCTCGGGGACCGCCCCCTGGACCCGGCCCTGGACACGGCCGCGACCAGCACACGCGGGCACCTGGTCCTCGACCCGGCCCGCAGCGCCCCCCTGCTGTCCTCGGTGCCCGCCGCCGTGCACGGCACGGTCCCCGATGTGCTGCTCACCGCGCTGGCCCTGGCGATCCCCGCGTGGCGCGCGGAACGCGGGCTCCCCGCCTCCCACGACGTCCTGCTCGACCTGGAGGGCCACGGCCGGGCGGACGTCTCCCACGAGGCCGATCTGTCCCGTACCGTCGGCTGGTTCACGAGCATGCACCCCGTACGGCTGAACCCCGCGGACCCCGGCGGCACGCTCCCTCAGGACGCCACCCAGGCACTCGCCCGGGTCAAGGAACAACTGCGCGCCGCCCCGGGGGACGGGCTGGGCTTCGGCCTGCTGCGCCACCTCAACCCGGACACCCGACGGGAACTGCGCGGCCTGGCCAGGCCGGAGATCCTCTTCAACTACCTGGGACGGCTGCCCGGCCGCGAGGACGCCGACTGGAGCCCGGTGCCCGCCGCCGATGTCCTCAGGGACGGGCGCGACCCCCGCGCCCCGGCCGGCCACGGACTCACGATCGACGTCCTGGTCCGCGAAGCAGGCGACGGGCCCCGGCTGGAGGCCGGTTTCAGCGCCCCGGCCGGATGGCTCGGTGACGCGGACCTGGACCGGCTGCGCACGCTCTGGGACGAGGCCCTGGGCGCCCTCGCGGCCGCCGCCGCGGGCCGCGAGGTCAGCCGGCACACCCCCTCCGACCTCTATCTCACCGGGCTCGGCCAGGACGAGGTCGATGACCTGGAAGCCGAACTGGAACGGTGGGCCTAGAACCTATGCGTACGTCCCGACTGGAAGACGTCTACCCCCTCACCCCGCTGCAGTCGGGGCTGTACTTCCACGCCCGGCTCGCCGGGGCGGCGTCCGACCTCTACACCGCGCAGCTGACCCTCGACCTGACGGGCCCGCTGGATCCCGAACGCCTCGCCCGGTCCTGTACGACCGTCGTACGGCGGCACGCCGCGCTCCGCGCCGGATTCAGGACCCGTGCAGGCGGCGACGCCCTGCAGTTCGTCGTCCGTGACGCCGTGCCCCCGTGGTCCACCTCCGATCTGCGCGGCGCGGACCCGGAGCACAGGGCCGCCCGGCGGGAACGGCTCATCGCCGAGGACCGCCGCCGCCCCTTCGACCTCGAACGTCCCCCGCTCGTGCGTTTCAGGCTGATCCGGACCGGCGACGAGCGGTGGACCCTGGTGATGACCAACCACCACCTGGTGCTCGACGGCTGGTCGTTCCCGGTCCTGGTGCGGGAGATCTTCCACGTCTACACCGAGGGCGGGGAGGCCGCCGGCCTTCCCGGGCCCGCCCCGTTCCGTTCCTACCTGGAGTGGCTGGCGGACCAGGACCACGCCGAGGCCGGAGCGGCCTGGCGGGAGTCCTTCGAGGGCTTCGACCAGCCGGCCATGGTGGCGTCCTCCACCGCTGCGGTGCCCCCGCGGCACCAGGAGCCGCCCCGCACGGTGGTCTCCGTGCTGCCGGAGGCCGGGACGCGGGCCCTGGGCGCTCTCGCCCGCGGCCAGGTCACCCTGAACACCGTGGTGCAGGGAGCGTGGGGCCTGCTGCTCGGCTGGATGACCAGCAGCGAGGACGTGGTCCTGGGCACCGTCGTGTCCGGCCGGCCTCCGGAGCTGCCCGGGGTCGAGTCCATGGTCGGACTGCTCACCAACACCGTTCCGGTACGGGTGCGGCTCGACGCCGACGAGTCCGTGCCCTCCTACCTGGGCCGGCTGCGGGACGAGCAGGCCCGCCTGCTGCCCCACCACCACCTGGGACTCCAGGACCTGCACGAACTCACCGGGCTGCCGGCCCTCTTCGACACGGTGACCGCCTTCGAGAACTATCCGGTCGACGCCGCCACGGGCGACGAGCTGGCCCCGGGCCTCACGCTGACCGGTGCGGACATCGCGGACGCGACCCACTACGCCCTCACCCTCACCGTCGTGCCCGGCACCGAGCTGGAGATACGCCTCGGCTACCAGCCCCACCTCATGACGGCCGAGGAGGCGCGGTCCTGGCTCGACCGGCTCGTCGGACTGCTGGGGATGATGGCCGCGGGGGACGGGAGCACCCTCCGGGACCTGGTCCCCCTGCTCCCGGGTGAGAAGGAGGAACTCCTGGAGCGCTGGCACGGACCGGTGCGGGACATCCCGGAGGGAACCCTGGCCGACGGGTTCGAGGCGCAGGCGGAGCGCACCCCCGACGCCGACGCGGTCGTCTTCGCGGGATCCGCCGTCCCGTACCGCGAACTGAACGGCAGGGCGAACCGGCTGGCGAGGCTGCTCCTCGGCCGTGGAGCGGGCCCCGGACGGCGGGTCGCCCTCATGCTGCCCCGCTCCACCGACATGGTGGTGGCCCTGCTCGCGGCTCTCAAGTCAGGTGCCGCCTACGTTCCGGTGGACCCGCAGCTTCCGGCGGAGCGGGTCCGGTTCATGCTGGACGACGCGAAGCCCGACGTCGTGCTCACCACGGAGGAACTGCTGTCCGTCGTCGGTGCGGACGTGCCCACCGTCATCGCGGGGCCGGGCGACGACGGCTTCCGCGCACTGACGGACGGCCTGTCCGCCGGCAACCTGACGCGGGGGGAACGCCCTGCCGAGCCGACGGCCGCCGACCCGGCATGGATCGTCTACACCTCGGGGTCCACCGGCCGCCCCAAGGGCGTCGTGGCCGGCCACCGTTCCGTCCTCAACCGCATCGCCTGGTACGCCGCCGAGTTCCCGTACCAGCCGGACGAGACGGTGATCGCCAAGACGACCCTCAGCTTCGTCGACGGCTCCGTCGAACTGCTGGGAGCCCTGCTGAACGGCGCCCGGATCGCTCTCGCCGACAGCGGGACCGCCCGCAGCGCGATCGCCCTCGCCGCGATGATCGAGGGCACGGGACCATGCCGGATCACGGTCGTCCCGAGCCTGCTGGGAGCGCTGCTGGAGGAAGCCGGCCGGCGTGAGCTGACGTCCTGCGGGCTCTGGGTGTCCAGCGGTGAGGCCCTCACCCCTGAACTGGTACGGCAGTTCCGCTCCCTCCTGCCGGGCGCGCGGCTGGTCAACTTCTACGGCTCGTCCGAGGCCGGGGCGGACAGCCTCTACGCCGAGGCGGACGGGCCCGAGGTGCTCCTCGGCCGCCCCGTGTGGAACACCAGGACCTATGTGCTCGACACGTGGCAGCGCCCCGTTCCCGTGGGCGTGGTCGGCGAACTGCACCTCGCGGGCGCCTGCCTCGCCGACGAGTACCTCAACCAGAGCGGACTGACGGCGGAGCGCTTCCCGGCATGCCCCTTCGGGGACCCGTCCGACGGGCGGATGTACCGCACGGGTGACCTGGTCAGCCGCCGCCCCGACGGCAGTCTCGTGTTCCACGGGCGCGTTGACGGACAGGTCAAGATACGGGGCTTCCGGATCGAGCCGGGCGAGATCGAGGCGGTCCTCGCGGCCCACCCGGACGTGCAGGCGGCGGTGGTCGTCGACCGCCCGGACGCCGAGGGCCGGCCCCGCCTCATCGCGTACGCCGTCCCCGCGGACCCCGGCCGGCCGCTCGACGGGACGCGGCTGCGCGGACACCTGGCCGGACAGCTGCCCGAGTACATGGTCCCCGCGCTGATCCTGCCGCTGTCCGAGGTGCCGCTGACCGGCAGCGGCAAGACCGACCGCAAGGCGCTGCCCGTCCCCGACTTCCAGGCGGCCTCGTCCGGCCGCGCGGCACGGACGGAGCGGGAAGAGCTCCTGTGCGGGCTGTTCGCCGAGGTGCTGGGTCTCGACCGGGTGACGATCGACGACTCCTTCTTCCACCTGGGCGGACACTCGCTGCTGGCCACGCGGCTCATCGGCCGGATCCGGCGGGAGCTGGGCGTGGAAGTCGCCCTGCGCACCCTCTACGAGGCCCCGACGGTCGCCCATCTCGCCGGGACGCTGGACGAGCGGCCCGCGGCCGCCCGTCCGGCGCTGGGACCGATGGAGCGGCCGGAGGAGTTGCCGCTGGCGCCGGTGCAACGCCGCCTGTGGTTCCAGAACAGGCTGGAGGGCGCGAACGGCAACTACAACATGCCCATGGCGCTCCGGCTGACCGGGCCGCTCCACCGTGCCGCCCTGCACCAGGCCGTCAACGACGTCATCGCCCGGCACGAGAGCCTGCGCACCGCCTTCCCCGACTGGGACGGCGTCCCGCAGCAGGTGGTCCTCGAACCGGAAGAGGCGCCGGTCGAGCTGCCGCTCGTGGTGACCACCGAGGAGGACCTGCCGGGCCTGCTCGCCGACGGGGCCCGCCACCCGTTCGACCTCACGGAGGAAACACCGGTACAGGCCCGCCTGTTCGCGCTCGGGGAGCAGGAGCACGTCCTCCTGCTGGTGGTGCACCACATCGCGTGCGACGGCTGGTCGCTCACCCCCCTGGCCAGGGACATCGCCCGGGCCTACGCCGCGTCGGCCGCGGGCACCCGGCCGGCGTGGAGCGACCTCGCCGTGCAGTACGCGGACTACACCCTGTGGGCCCACCGGCTGCTCGGCGGTGCCGACCTGCCGGAGTCGGAGCTCAACCGCCAGACCGCGTTCTGGACCGCGGAACTCGCCGGACTGCCGGACCGGCTGGAGATCCCCGCCGCGGCCGAACGCCCGCGGACCCCCTCGCACCGGGCCGGACATCTCGACGCCCGGATCCCGGTGTCCGTGCAGCAGCCGCTGCACGCGCTGGCGGCCGGGAGCGGAGTCAGCCTGTTCATGGTGTGCCAGGCCGCACTGGCCGCCCTGCTCACCGAACAGGGGGCGGGCACGGACGTGGCGATCGGGACACCGGTCGCCGGGCGCACCGACGACGCCCTCGACGACCTCGTGGGCTTCTTCGTGAACACCCTGGTACTGAGGACCAGGACGGACGGGAACCCTACGTTCCGAGAGCTGTTGTCGAGGGTCCGCACCACCGGTCTCGCGGCGTACGCGCACCAGGACGTGCCCTTCGACCACATCGTCCAGGCGGTCAACCCCGGCCGGGAGGCAAGCCGCCATCCGCTGTTCCAGGTCATGCTCGCCTTCCAGAACAACACCCTGCCCGACCTGTCGCTGCCCGGCCTCGACGTGCGGACCGAGCCGCTGCCGGACCAGCCGGCGCGGTTCGACCTGCGGTTCGAGCTGACGGAGCACCGGACGGCCGACGGCACGCCCGACGGCATCGGAATCCGCCTCACCTACGCGGCCGACCTCTTCACCGCCGAGGCGGCGCGGGAACTCCTGCACGGCTACACGGCCCTGCTGGAGCGGGTGGCCGGGGACCCCGAGTCCGTCGTGGGCGCGACGGCCGGCGGCTGACCACGGCGGACACCCGACAGCACGGAAAGGCCCGTCCGGCCGAGCTGACCGCTCGGCCGGACGGGCCTGGTGCGTACGGGGCCCGGGCAGGGGCCCAGGTGCGAGGGGGTGTCCGCTCACCCCGCCCGGTGGGAGGCCACACCGGACAGCCTCTCCGCGATCCGGGGACCGATGTCCGCCATGGCCACCGGGCCGGTCATCTCCCCGTGGGCGCAAGGGATGTCCACGGTGCGCACCCGGCCCGTCAGGTAGGGCGACCAGTCTCCCGCGGACGGCGCGTCCCCGGGCCGTCCCACCGCCGCGGTGAAGAGGAGCAGGTCACCGTCGAACACGGCGGGCCGGAAGCCGTGCGCCAGGACGACGTTCCGCCGGAACGTGCCGGCCATGGCCAGGACCTGCCGCTCCTCCAGATCGGCGAGGACACCGCCGGCGGTGCCGGCCGCCTCGGCGAACTCCGCAGGGGTCATCGAAGACCCGGGAGCGTCCGGCACTCCGTACCCCAGGGACACGAGCAGCTCCCGCAGCCCGTCCGGGGAGAGCGCGGCCGGCACGGCACGGTCGCACAGCGGGTAGGCGTCCAGCAACGCGAGCAGGGCGACCGCCTCGCCGGCCTCCTGCAGGAGCGTGGCCATGGCCTGCGCCACGAGCCCTCCGAACGACCAGCCGCACAGGTGGTACGGGCCGGAAGGCTGCACCGAGCGGATCAGGCGCACATAGCCCGCGGCCACCTCCTCGACATCCGCGGCCGGCTCCCCGCCGGTGAGCCCCGCGTCCTGCAGCGCGTAGACCGGCCGGTCGTCCCCGACGTGCCGCAGCAGCCCCGAGTAGACCCACCCGACGCCCGCGGCGGGGTGCACGCAGAACAAGGGCGCGGCCGCGCCGGTGGCCCGCAGGGGAAGCAGCACCGCGAACGGGTCACCGCCCGGGTCGCGGCCCAGCAGCGCTGCGAAACGCGCCACCGTAGGAGCCTCGAACAGGCTGCGCACGGTCAGCTCTGTACCGAACACCGCCCGGATCCGGCCCATCAGCCGAATCGCGGCGAGTGAGTGCCCGCCCTGCTGGAAGAAGTCGTCGTGGATACCCACCGCCCGCGCCCCGAGCACCTCGGCGAACAGGCTGCACAGCACCTCCTCGACGGGATCGCGGGGCGCGGTGAAGGTCTGGGCGGCCCGGGCCCGCGGAGCCGGCAGGGCCGCACGGTCCAGCTTGCCGTTGGGTGTCAGGGGCAGCGCGTCGACGATCACGAACCGCGAGGGCACCATCGGGCCGGGCAGGCTCAGTGCGGCCTCCCGCCGCACGTCCTCGCCGAACAGGCCGGGGTCGGACCAGCCCCCGCCGGGGACCGCGGGCACTCCGTGCGCACCGGCCCGGCCGGAGGACGGGGTGTCCGCCGTGCGGGCCCGGGTCGCGTAGACGGTGACCAGTCCGGTGTCTTCGAGCATGTGCTGACCGTCGACCGCGACGCGGTACCCCCTGGCCTCCAGGTGCCGCCGGATCCAGTCGACCTGTCCGGGCAGGTCGTGGGCCTCGATGACGAGCTGGCGGACGAGGGGCCAGTGCTCGTCACGCAGCCCGAGCAGGACCTCCCGCTCGCTCTTCTCCGCGTCGATCTTCAGCAGGTCGATGCGGTCGACGCCGGTCTCCTCGATGACGTCGGAGAGTGTCCGCAGGGCGCAGGTGACGTCCACGTGCCGGAGCCGTTCGGTCAGCAGACTGTCCAGGTCGGCCTCGCTGCCGGGAGCGGGAGGCTCGCCACCGCGACTCTCGTTGCGGACGAATGCCTCCAGGACGCCGCGCTCCTCGGCGAGGTCACCGAACCGCCCCGACATGATCGAGAGCTGCGGGTAGTAGGTGAACGTGGCGCTCCCCGAGCTCTCCGCGATGCCGCAGGGGAACAGCCGCGCGTCGACCCCGTGGATCCGCGTGTTGAGACCGAGCAGGCGGAACAGCTGCGGTATGGGCTCGAACGAGTAGATGACGCTGCCCGGGCACGACCGGGCGACCGAGAGGGAGAACAGGCCGATGTGGGCCCCCACGTCGAAGACGCGGGACCCTTCCGGCAGGACGATGCCGTGCCGCTGGTACTCGTGGCCCTCGAAGATCTCCCGGTAGAGGAAGTCCGTCTCGGTCGGATTGTTGGCGGCGATCACCATGCCGTTGGGGAGGGTGTGCAGCTCACCGGCGTCCAGGGCTCCCTCGCGCTCCAGCCGGCACAGGTTCCGCAGGGGCGCCGCAGCGACCGGGTCGGGCACGACGTGGGCGACCAGTTGGGTTCCGCCCGAGCCGTCGTCGGCAGGGGTCACCACGGCCTCGGCGACAGCGGGATGACGCACCAGCACCGCCTCGACCTCACCGGGCTCGATCCGGACGCCCCCCACCTTGACCTGGTGGTCGGTGCGCCCGGCGTAGTGGACGGCCCCGTCCTCGCGGACACGGGCGAGGTCCCCGGTGCGGTACATGCGGGTGCCGGGAGGGCCGAAGGGGTCGGGAAGGAAGCGTTCGGCCGTCAGCCCGGGCCTCCCCACGTACCCCGTCGCCAGCTGGACGCCCGCGAGGTAGAGCTCTCCCGTCACGCCGGGACCGACCGGACGGAGACCGGCGTCCAGGACGTACATCTGGGTGTTCCACACGGGCCGGCCGATCGGGACCGGACCCGGCCGGTCGTCCGGCCGGCACTGCCAGTAGGACACGTCCACGGCGGCCTCGGTGGGCCCGTAGAGGTTGTGCAGTTCGGCGTCGAGCACCTCGAAGAACCGGTCCCGCAGCTCGCCCGACAGGGCCTCACCGCTGGCGAACACCCGGCGCACGGTGGTGCACCGGCCCGCGCTCGGCTCGTCGGTGAACAGACGCAGCATGGACGGCACGAAGTGGAGGGTGGTGATCCGCTGTGCCCGGATCACCTCCGTGAGGTAGGCGGGGTCGCGGTGTCCGTCCGGGGCGGCCACCACGAGGCACGCCCCGACGCACAGCGGCCAGAAGAACTCCCACACCGACACGTCGAAGCCCGCTGGGGTCTTCTGCAGCACGCGGTCGTCGTCGCCGAGGGAGTACTCGGCCTGCATCCAGCGGAGGCGGTTCACGATCGCGGCATGGGACACCGCGACTCCCTTGGGACGCCCCGTGGAGCCCGAGGTGTAGATCACGTAGGCCGTGTTCAGCGGGTGGGGGGCCGGAAGCGGCCGGCCCGCGAGGTCCGCGGGGCCCGGCTCGGCCGCCCGGCCGACCTCCTCGGCGGTCAGCACCAGCAGCGCCCCGGCATCCTCTGCCATCCGCCGGCTCCGCTCGTCCGGGCCGTCCGGATCGAGTGGCAGGTACGCGGCCCCGGCCTTGTGCACGGCGTACAGCGCGACGACGAGCTCGGCCGAACGCGGTACGCGCACCGCGACGACCGTCTCGGGGCCCGCGCCCTTCGCCACGAGCGACACCGCCAGCCGGTGTGCCCTCTCGTCGAGCTCGGCATAGGTCAGCGAGACTCCGTCGGCGACGAGCGCGACGGCCTCGGGAGTTCTGGCCACCTGGGCCGCGAACAGTTCCGGCAGGGTCTCTGCCGTCATGCCGTGAGCTGACTTGTCGCCCATGACGTCACTTCCCCACACTGTTGGACTGATGGCCGGACGGGTCCTCCGCCTGCCGAACCGGCAGCTCGTAGACCCGGCGGATACTGGTGCCGAGCCGGCCGATGTCCGCTCCGTAGACGTGGAGGGAGACGGTCCGGCCGGCGGCCGTGCTGCGGACGTCGTGGATGTCGCCCGGCGGAGCGAGGGCCGCTACGGCACCGACCCCGCTCGTGGTGGTGTCCACGGCGAGGAGATGACGCTGCTCCGGATCGCCGGAGAGGCGGTAGACGGTCTCCTCCTCGGCACCCTCGTGGATGCCGACGACGCACCAGCAGACGTGGTCGTGTACCGGGGTGCGCTGGCCCGGCAGCCAGACGAGGGCGACGACGGAGAAGGAGCCGTCCGCCTCGACGTGCAGGACGTGCTGCTTGTAGCCGCCCGGGTCGGCCTCCTGCTGGTCGGGCGTCAGGAGTCCGGCCCGTCCGAGGTGCGGGGCGAGCGCCGCGGCCACTTCCCGGCCGGCCTCCTCGGCGGAAGCCCCCGGCCGGGCGCGCAGCGCGGCCCGCACCTCTTCCACGAGCCGGGTCAGGCGCGGGGTGCGGGGCTGGGAGGGCGGGTACGGCGCCTCCGTGCCCGCGGACGCCGTGCCGGGCATGTCCCGGTCAGCACCTTGAACCGCGTTCACCTGCACTGCTGTCTCCTTTTGCTTCACTGCTGACGGCGGTTGCGGGAGCGGGCCATGCGGTTCTGCTGCTGCTGACGCCGTGAGCCGGCACGGTTGCGGACCTCTTCGAGCGAGTTCCTGACGTCCTCGGCGGGGGCGGTGCCTCCTCCGTCCACCAGCGCCGCCAGGCGGGCGATGGTCAGGGACTCGTAGAGCTGGGCGACCGTCAGCGACGTGCCGAGCGACCGGTTGACGGTGGAGATGAGCTGAATGGCGACCAGGGAGCTCCCGCCGAGGTCGAAGAAGCTGTCGTCGACACCGACCTGCTCGATGCCCAGCAGGTCCTGCCACATCACGCAGAGACGGCGCTGGACCGTGCCGTGCGGGGCCGTATAGGCGCTGGACACCTCGGGGCGCGGGTGCACGGTCCGGGGCGCGTCCAGACCACTCAGCCTCTCGTCGGCCTCCTGGTCCTGCCCGCGCAGGGTGAAGGCGTTCTCGACCAGGTGGCGAGCGTCGACGGGCGTGACGATCAACTGGGGCTCGTACGAGCCCGACAGAGCGCGCTCCAGTGCCTCGATCGCGTCGGCGGGAGCCATGCCGCGCTCGGCCAGGTCCTTGCCCCGGGCCTGCGCCAGCCCGTTGCCCGGATCCGCCGCCACGGCCATGCCGACCTCCTGCCACGGACCCCAGTCCACGGTGAGCACGCGGGGCGAGACCCCCGTGCCCGAGGCACGGGAGCGGGCGTAGGCATCGAGGAAGCAGTTGGCCGCCACGTAGTCCACGAGCCCGAAGTCGCCCACGTTGGCGGAGTTGGAACCGAAGAGCACCATGAAGCCGGGCTTCACCGGGGCGAGAGCCCGTTCGAGGGCGAGCGTTCCCGCGACCTTCGGGGCCATGACGGCGGCGGCCTCCTCCAGGGGCTTGAGCTGCGCCAGCCCGCCGCCGACGACCCCGGCGGCGTGGAACACACCGTCGATCCGCCCCCAGGCGGTCATGACCTGGGACACCGCCGCCTCCGCCTGCGCGGGATCGCAGACGTCCGCCGCGATCACCCGGACCTCGGCGCCCCGTTCCCTGATCTCCCGCAGCTTCCGGAGGGTCCCGGCCGGAGCGGGCCCCCCGGGCCGTTCCGCCCCGTGCTCCGCCGGTACGGGAGTGCGCGCCAGCAGGGCCAGCTTGCGGCCCGGCCCGGACAGATGGGCCGCGAGCGCCAGTCCGAGGCCACCGGTGCCGCCCGTGATCAGGTAGACACCGTCCTCGCGCAGGGCCGAGGTCCCCTCCTCCGTGGGAGGCAGCGGGGCGGGCGCGAAGGTCTGGGACCAGCGGTGCGGCCCCCGGTGCGCCACCGCGGCGTGTGCCGGGGGTACGGCGAACTCGGCGACCAGCCGGGCGGCGTGCGCGTCGGGGGACGAGCCGTCCAGGACGATGTCGACGCTGCGACAGGCCAGGCCGGGGTCCTCCCGGGGGAGGACCCGGCAGGGCCCGAGCACGGTGGCCTTGAGCGGCATGAGCGGTTCGGACCCGATCACGTCGTGGATCCCGTTGCTCACCACCCACACGGAGCGCTCGGCCCCGTCGGCCAGGCCGTTGAGAGCCTGGGAGAGCAACAGCAGGCTGTTGAACCCCAGCCACAGCGACTCGGTGTCCTCCTGGAGCGCCTCCCGCGGTGCGGGGCCGTCGGTGACGCCCCAGCAGTGGGCGACGAACGCGGGTACGGAGCCGTCCTCGGCAAGGCCCCGGACCAGACGGCCGTAGTGCGACGCGTCGCGCGGGTCGATCGTGAACCCGCCACCGTCCCGCCGCTCCCACACCGGTCCCGCCGCCACCGTCGTGACCAGGGCACCGGCGGCCCGCAGACGGGCCGCCACCGCCTCGCCGACCCCGACGGCATCGGTGAACACCAGCCAGCGTTCGCCGGCCCGGTCGGGCCGCGCGGGCGGCAGGGCGGTGCGCTCCCACGAGGGGATCTGGAACCAGTCCCCGACATCGGGCCGTCGTCGCGCGGATCCGCGCTCCGCGGTGGGGCCCGGGCGCCGCTCCAGCCAGTACCGCTGCCGCTGGAACGGGTACGTGGGCAGGCCGACTCGGCGGCGCGGTTCGTGCCCGTGGACGCCGTCCCAGTCCGGCTCGCAGCCGTTCAGCCACAGCTGGCCGAGCGCGCGCTGCGCGGCCTCCACCGGGTGCCGCCCGTCCCGCCGGTGGGGCAGCGTGGCGGTGACCAGGCGGGCGGAGGACCCGGTGAGGACACGGCGTGCCAGGCTGCTGAGAGTGGTGCCGGGGCCGATCTCCAGGAACACCAGATCCGGATCGGCCGCCAGGGTGCCCACCCCGGCGGCGAACTCGACCGGGCTCAGGATCTGCCGGCCCCAGTACCCCGGGTCCTGTGCCTGCTCGGCGGTGATCCAGGTACCCGTCACGTTCGACACGAAGGGCACCGAGGGCTCCCGGCGGGGGACCGCCGCGACGGCCGCCGTGAACTCCTCGACCATCGGCGCCATCAGGGCCGAGTGGAAGGCGTGCGACGTCGCCACCGGATGCGTGGGGATCCCGAGGGCCGCGAGCCGCCCGGCGAAGGCCGCCACCTCGGCCTCCGAACCGGCCACCACGCAGTCCTTCGGGCCGTTGTGCGCGGCCAGCGAGAGGCCCTCCGACAGCAGGCCCAGGACGGAGTCGCGGTCCGCCACCACATTCAGCATGGAACCCCGCTGCCGGCGCTGCATCAGCGCTCCGCGGAGCACCACCAGCCGCAGCGCGTCCGGCAGGGTGAACACCCCCGCCAGGCAGGCCGCGACGAGTTCGCCGAGGCTGTGCCCGAGCAGCGCCGCGGGCTTCACGCCCCACGACTCCCACATGCGGGCGAGCGCGTACTCCAGGACGAACAGCGCGGGCTGCGCGGCTTCCGTCTGGTTCAGCGCGGCGGCCGCCTCCGCCGACTCCCGGTCACCGAGGAGGTGGTCGCGTACCGTCGTACCGGTCCCGCTCCCGGCCAGGGCCCCGGTACAGGCGTCCACGGCCTGGCGGAACACCGGCTCCTGCGCGTACAGCTCGGCCGCCATGCCCGGGTACTGGCCGCCCTGACCGCTCAGCAGGAACGCGACGCCCGGCCGGCCGCCCTCGTGGTGGCCGTCGACGACGCGTGCGGGATCTGCGGCCGCCAGGGCGTCCGCCACGGCCTGACCGTCCGGGCCCGTGACGATGCGGCGCACCGGAAAGACATGCCGTCCCACCGCCGCGGTGTAGGCGGCGTCCCGCAGGGGTGTCCCGCCGGTGCGGAGGGCTCCGGCCACCCGTTCACTCAGTTCGTCCAGCGCCTCCTTGCTGCGGGCGGAGAGCACCAGCAGCTGCGAGGAGCGGGCCGACTCCCCGGCGGCGGGAGCGGCCGGTGCCTCCTCCAGCACGACGTGGGCGTTGCTGCCGCCGAAGCCGAAGGCGCTCACCCCGGCCAGGCGGGGCCGCTGCGACCGGGGCCAGGGGGTGCGCTCGCGCTGGACGGCGAACGGGCCGGCCGCGAAGTCGATGGCGGGATTGGGGGAGTCGAAGTGCAGGGTCGGCGGCAGCGTCTCGTGCCACAGCGACAGCACGGTCTTCAGCAGCCCGGCGATGCCCGCCGCCGCGTCCAGATGACCGATGTTCGACTTGAGGGAGCCCAGGGCCACCGTGCCGGCCGGCACCCCCTCATACACCTGGGTCAGGGCGCGGATCTCGATCGGATCGCCCATGACCGTGCCCGTGCCGTGTGCCTCGACATAACCGATGGCCGACGCCGGGGTGCCCGCGTCACGGAGGGCGGCGCGGACGACCTCCGCCTGGCCGGTCACCGCCGGCGCCGTGAAACCGACCTTGACCGCGCCGTCGTTGTTCACGGCGGAACCCTTGATGACCGCGTACACGGTGTCGCCCGCCTCCAGCGCATCACTGAGGCGCTTGAGCGTGACCACCCCCGCCCCGCTGCCGAACAGCGTTCCCGCGGCCCGGGAGTCGAACGGCCGGCAGTGACCGTCGGGAGAGAGGAAGGACCCCTCCTGGTGCAGGTAGCCCTGGTTGTGTTCCGCGTTGATGAACACCCCGCCGGACAGGGCCATGTCGCATTCCCCCTCGCGCAGCGAACGGCAGGCGAGGTGGACGGCCACGAGCGACGTCGAACACGCGGAGCGCAACGAGACGCTGGGGCCGCGCAGATCGAGCTTGTACGAGACGCGGGAGGCCAGGAAGCCCAGTTCGTTGCCGAGGAGGACCTGCGTTCCGCCGGTGCTGTCGACGACCTCGGGGTTCGAGTAGATGTTGGCGAGGTAGTTGTTGGTGCCGGCTCCGCCGAACACGCCGACGCGTCCGTCCACCTGGGCGGGCGTGTAGCCGGAGTGCTCCAGGGCCTCCCAGGCGGTCTCCAGGAACACGCGGTGCTGCGGATCCATCGTCTCCGCCTCGCGCGCGGTGTAGCCGAAGAACCCCGCGTCGAACCCCGTGACGTCGTCGAGACAGGCACCGGCGGGCACGAAGTTCGGCTGGGCGATGGTCTCGCGCGACGCACCGGCCGCGATCAGCTGCTCCTCGGTGAAGAACGAGACGGACTCCACGCCGTCGCGGACGTTCGCCCAGAACTCGTCCAGATCGCGGGCACCGGGGAAGCGCCCGGCCATTCCGACGATCGCGATGTCACGGTCTGCGTGCTGCCCGAACTCGTGGTCTGCCACTGTTTCTCCGTCATCAGAACAAGACAAGAAGGGACCCGCCGTCGCCGCCGGGGCGGGAGGGATCAGGAGGGTTCGACCATCCGGCTGCGTCCGGTCAGGTTGAGGAGGACCGTCTGGTCCGGCCGGATCCGGCCCGCGGCCGCCTCGTCGCGCACCGCCGCGACGGTGGCCGCCGAGGCGTAGCAGACGTCGATCTCCTCGAGTTCCGCGAGCATGCGCCGCGCCTCGACGAGCTCCTCGCGGGAGGCCCGGACGATCGACCCCCCGGTCCGCGTGGCGATGGCGTGCAGGTACGGGTAGTAGGGCGAGCCGTCACCGAGGAGGATGGCCGTCGCCAGTCCCGACGGCTGGTCGATCACGTCGTCCGCGGTGAGCTCCGTCCGGCCCTCCGCCCACGCGTCGGCCGCCGGAGCGCAGGACTGCTCCTGAACCATGAGGAACCGCGGCATCCGGTCGAGTTCGCCGAGGGCCAGGTACTCGCGCATCCCCTTGTGTGCGGCGAGCATGCCCATACCGCTGCTCACGGCCTGCACCACGACGTCAGGGGTACGGTCCATCGCGTCCAGGGCCTCCAGGTAGGCCAGCTTGAGACCCTCGCGCCGGGCCCAGTTGAAGAACCCGGCGTCCAGGTGGAGCCCGCGCGCGGCGGCGAACCGGCGGGCCTCGGCGGACGCCGCCACATAGCTTCCCGCGACCACGGTCAGTGAGGTCCGTTCGTCCTGCGCCACGGCGTGGTTGCGGACGAAGTCCTCGCCGCAGAAGAAGTTCCCGCGCATCGCGGGATCCATCTGCACCGCCCGCGCGAGAGCGGTCGAGCTGTTCCCCGTGCTCGACGCGACGAATTCCTTGACCCCGAACTGACGCAGCACGGCCGGCACCAGCGCGGCGAGACGGTCCTTGGTGGTACGGGTCGGCTGCTGGGACTCGTCCTTGACCCACAGGTCCGGGACCCCGATGGCCGCGCCCAGCCGCGGCGCCGGCCGGCAGGGCGTCCGCCTGGTGACGCCGCTGTCGAGGAACTCCCGCGCCGTCAGCGGCAGGAGGTCGAAGTAGACCTGCTCCGGATCCGCGTGCTCGTACCGGGTCAGCCGGTCCAGCGTGTACCGGGGCTCCAACGCGCCCGAGCAGCTCGGACATCGGTACACGAGGGCGGGCGGGAACACGCTCTCGCAGAGCAGGCAGACCAGGTCGAACTTCTCGGCCGCTTCGACGTGCTTCGTGGCAACCATGGAGGTGCGGGGTCCCTTCGGAGGGGTGCAGCGGGGCACAAAGGAGGCAGGGAAACGAGAACGCCCCCCGGTCCTGGCCGGGAGGCGTTCTCGTGGAGGGAGCGGCTCAGCCTTCGCCGTTCCAGGAGCGCCACAGGGCGGCGTAGGGCCCGTTCGCGGCGGTGAGCTCGTCGTGCGTACCGAGCTCGACGATGCGGCCCGCCTCCATGACCGCGACGCGGTCGGCGTCATGGGCGGTCTGCAGGCGGTGTGCGATGGCGATGACGGTGCGGTCCGAGCGGACGGCGGCCATGGCCCGCTCGGCCTGACGGGCGGTCGTGGGATCCAGCAGGGCCGTCGCCTCGTCGAGGATCAGCGTGTGCGGATCCGCGAGCTGGACCCGGGCGAGCGTGAGCTGCTGCGCCTGGGAGGCTTCCAGCTCGACCCCGCCCGCGCCCAGTACGGTGTCGAGCCCGTCGGGGAGGTCCCGTACCCAGTCGGCCTCCATCATGGCGAGCGCCTCGAGGACGGCCTCGTCGTCGGCGTCCGGGGCCGCCATCGTCATGTTCTCCCGGAGGGTGCCGATGAACACGTGGTGTTCCTGAGTGATCAGGACGATACGGGTGCCCAGCTCGCCGGATGCGGCCAGATCGGCGACCTTCACACCGCCGACCAGCACGTCACCGGCGTCCGGCAGGTCCACCCCGGACAGCAGCCTGCCGAGGGTGGACTTGCCGGCTCCCGAGGGACCGACCACCGCCAGCCGCTCACCCGGTCGTACCTGCAGGCCGACATCGCTCAGCACGTCCCGAGCGCCCGTGTAGGAGTAACGCACACCGCTGACCGTGATGCGGTCGTCCTCAGGCTTCCGGACCTCGGACCGCGGCTGCTCCGCCACCAGGCCGACGCCCTTGATCCGGGCGAAGGACGCACCGCTGCGCTGGAGCTGCTCGACCCAGGCGAGCGCACGGTCGAGGGGGTCGACCAACTGCCACATGTACAGGCTGCCGGACACGACCGCGCCCAGGCTCAGCGTCCCGTTCAGGTAACTGAGGCCGCCCACCAGCAGGATGAGCGCCATGGGCAGCGAATGGGCGAACTCGGTGACGGGAAACAGCACGGTCCGCAGCCGCAGGGTGCGCACGCCCGCGGCGTACGTCGTGTCGACGGCCTGGTCGATCGCACCGTTCTGCCGGCGGCGCAGCCCGAACGCCTCGACGGTCCGGGCACCGTGGGCGGTGGAATTCAGGGCTTCGGCCACGCCGCCCGCGGCCGCTCCCTCGGCGAGGTAGGCGTCCCGCGCACGGGCGAGGTACCAGCGGCTGACCCACCACACCATCGGCAGGCCGACGAGCGAGCAGAGCCCCACGAGGGGGTCGAGGAGGAACACGGCCACGAAGATGAACAGCACCTGGACGCCGGCGATGAACACATCCGGCGCCGCGTTGCGCAGCGTGGCGGCCACCGTGCCGACGTCGAGCGAGGAGCGCGTCACCAGGTCGCCGGTGCTCACCCGGTCGACGACACGCGCCGGGAGCGCGAGCGCGCCGTCGATGACCTCCTCACGGAGCCGGGCGAGCGCGCGCTCGCCGAAACGGTGCGAGAAGTAGCGTGCGTAGCGGATCAGGACCAGCTGCGCCAGGGCGAAGGCGAGCACGGCGGCCGCCATCCCGTCCACCTGCGAGACGGTCATGTCCCCGGCCTCGATCCGGGTGACGATCCGGCCCAGCAGCCAGGGGCCGGCCAGTCCCGCGAGAGAGGCGAGGCAGGTCAGGACGAGAATGCCCGCCATGGACCGCCCGTCGTCCTTCAGGAGCCGCCAGCTGGCCCGGCGTACCGTCGCGGCATCGGCGACCGGGAGGGTCCTGGCCTCGTCGGTACGGCTCATCGGGAGTCTCCTTCTCGGGCGGGCGCCGTACTGGCCGCGGGGACGCCCTCGCTGTCACCGCGGAACACGAGCGCCGCGTATCCGGGCTGGGTGGCGAGCAGTTCGCCGTGACTGCCGGTGGCCGCCACCTTGCCGTCCACCAGGTGGACGACCTCGTCCGCATGTCCGAGCAGGAGTGGGGACGTACCGACGACGAGGGTGGTGCGCCCCTGGCGGAACGCGCCGACCCGGGTCGCGACCGTGGCCTCGGTGTGCGCGTCCAGGGCCGAGGTGGGCTCGACGAGTACCAGTACCTCGGGATCGGCGAGCAGCGCCCGCACGAGACGGAGCCGCTGGCGCTGTCCGCCCGAGACGTTGCGGCCCTGACTGTCCAGAGGGGAGTCGAGGCCGTCGGGCATCGACGCCACGACGTCCTGCGCCACGGCGGCGTGCAACGCCCGCTCGATCTCCTCGGGGGAGTGGTCGTCGTGAACGGACAGGGCGGTCCGCAGCGGTCCGCCGAAGAGGTAGGAGTCGTTGTCGGACACCAGGAGCCGGCGCCGCAGCGAGGCGAGCTCGATGTCGGACAGCCTCGTGCCGCCCCAGGTGGCGTCGGATTCCTGATAGCCCGCCAGCCGGTCGACCACGGCCCGCGCCTGGTCGGGCCGGGCGCTGACGAGGGCGGTCAGCCGCCCGGGCCGCAGGGTCAGCCCGGACGCCGGGTCGTGCAGTGGGGCGGGTCCGGTGGGCGCGGCCACCCGGGCGTCGTGCCGGTCGGAATCCGGCGCGAGCGCCAGGATGTCGACCACCCGCCGGGCGGACACGAGGCCGCGGGGCAGGTCGTCCGCACCCTCGATGAAGAAGGAGACCGGGACCAGGAGCGCCGCCACGTACCCGTACACGGCCACCAGTTCACCGACCGTGATCGAACCCTCGGCCGCCATGCGGGCGCCGAGCCATGTCACCAGTGCCAGGAAGAGGAGCGGCAGACAGGCGCCGAGCGCCTGGACCCAGCTCGTGAGCGCGGCCACCCGGTATCCCAACGGAACCAGGGCCTGCGAGCGTTCGCGGTAGCGCCGTGCGAAGAGCGGCTTGCCGCCCATGCCGTTCAGCACGCCGAGCCCGGTGACCATGTCACCGGCGAGGGCGGTCAGTACGCCCTGCTGTTCCCGGTAGTCGCCCTCGGCCCCGTGCAGCCGTTCCAGGAGGGGGCCGACGGTCACCGCGAGCAGCGGGACGCCGAGCAGGACGACGACCGCCAGCACGGCTGAGATGTTGAACAGGAGGACGGCGGTGGCGATGTAGGCGACCGCCGCGCCGACCCCCGGGCCCGTGATGGTCAGGGTCTGCGCGATCCGGCTGATGTCGCCGGCCTGCAGATGGGTCAGCTCGCCCGCCGAGACATGGCGCGGGAGGGTGGAGCCGAGTCGGGTGACATGCCGGGTGATGACCTGCACGGTCCGGTAGGCCGCGTCGACCCGTATGAAGGTCATGGTGCGGTGCCGCAGGATCCCGAGGACCGCGATGGCGGCTCCGGCCACGAGGACCGCCGCCACCCAGCCGGCCAGCGCGCCGGTGTCCCGGGCCCGCAGCCCCTCGTCGATCGTCCTGGACATGAGGTAGGGGGGCAGCATCAGGGCGCACATCCAGGTGCTGCCCCACAAAGAGCCGAGCAGGACCCGTTTGCGCTGCCGCACCGTCAGCCACCACAGGTAGCGCATCGGGCTGCGGTGATCGGGCTCCCCGGGATCGCTGTAGGGAACCCGGTGCGCACCACCGGGCAGGTCTGGTCCGTCGGTCATCGCGGTCGTCCTTGGGTTGGTTCGGATCGGCCGATACCGCTGTGTCGGCACGGGCCGCGGGAGCGAGTCTGTCCGGGAGTGACGGTCCGGTCCCGCTGCGGCGGGGACGGAGACCGGCAGGTGCCGGCAACAGGCGGCAGGGGACATGAAGACGTCACCGCCGGCCCCGTCGTCCCTCGCGATGAGGACGACGGGGCCGGCGGTGACGGAGGAGGGGCGCGGGCGATGCCCGGCGGAAGGAGGCCGGCCCGACAGGGCGGATCACGCACGGCCCCGGAACGCTGGAGAGCGGTCTGACGGAGCCGAGTTCCTGCGCTGCGCACAATGCGCCAGCTTGCGATCCATATTCTTAGTGCGACCCGAGCTTGTCAACGCCTGATTTGCGGTGAGCGGCCGAAGGGTGCTGCGCGGGCGCCTGCGGCTCAGTGGGCGCCGGGGGCCCCGGTCGGGGCGGGAGCGACCACGTCGCCCCGCTCGAGCCCGCTCCCGTCGGGCGCCTCCGCAGGGTCGTGTCCGGTCAGGGACACCCGGTTGCGCTCGTCGACGAAGACGACCCGCGGCTTGAGCCCACGGGCCTCCTCGTCGGGCACCTGGGCGTAGGCGATGATGATGACGAGGTCTCCCGGGCTGATGAGCCGGGCGGCGGCCCCGTTGATGCCGACTATCCCGGAGTCCCGGGGTCCTTCTATGACATAAGTGGACAGGCGGGCGCCGTTGTTGATGTCGACGATGTCGACTTTTTCGCCCGGCAGCAGATCGGCCTCCTCCATCAGATCGGCGCTGATGGTCAGGGACCCCACGTAGTGGAGGTCGGCCTGGGTGACGGTCGCCCGGTGGATCTTGGACTTCATCATGGTGCGGTACATGCTGGTCAACCCTCGAATCGTGACTGGGATGAACGGGCCGTCGCGCTCGACGGCGACGGCGTGGAAGACGCGGCGGGCCCGCACGGGAAGTCGCGGGACGGGCCGCTGGGCGCAAGGGTGCGCCTCTGGCCAGGTGGAGTCCTGCCCGCGGATTCCCGGGCCGGCGTGCGGCTCGGGACCGGTGTTCGGCAAAGGGCAGGAAGACGCAGTGGGCGGCGGTCCGGCCCACGGGAGCCGACTATAACCGGCGGTGTGAAGGTGCCCGGCCGCCCGGCCGCGGCCGCCCGATCGGCGACGGGCCCCCTTGACAGGGCCGCGGGCGGCCTAAGAATATGCACGTCAAAGTGGCCCAGCTGTGCCGCCGTTCGGTGGCGCGCGGTGCGGCCGACGGCCCGCGCAGCCTCGCGCCTGCGCGCCGATGCGCTCCCTCGTGCCGCGATCGCGGCCGTCCCCGCCTCCCGGACTCGCCGATTCCGGCGGGGATCCTCACAGGTGCCGGAAACTCTCCGAAGATCAGAAAGTACCTCTGTGTCCAAGTTGTCTCTTGTCTGCGTCCCCTTCGCGGGTGCCGGTGCCTCCTACTACCGCTCGTGGCGGGCTCACGCGGCTCCCGACATCGAGCTCGTGCCCGTACAACTCCCGGGCCGGGAGCGCCTGATCGAGCAGGAGCCGGTACGGAGCATCAGCGAGGCGGTGGCCACCGTCCTGCCCCAGCTGCTGTCGAGCGTCGAGGGAACCCGGGTGGCGCTCTTCGGGCACAGCAGCGGAGGCGTCCTGGCCCTGGCACTGGCCCAGGAGCTCGCGACGCGCACCGATGTCGAGGTGGCCCGGCTCTTCGTCAGCGGAGCGCCTGGGCCGGGCCTGCGCCGGGCCCGGCGCGCGACGGGCCTGCCGGACGAGGCGTTCATCGAGCGCGTCGAGGAGTTCGCGGGCTACCGCCATCCGGCTCTGGGCAACCCCGAGATGCGGGAGCTGATCCTGCCCGCGCTCCGCGCCGATGTGGAGATGTACGAGGGATACGCCCACGATCCGGCCGTCGGCCTCCCCGTGCCGATCACGTCGCTGCGCGGCCGGGACGACGACAACGTGACCCTCGACGAGGCACAGGACTGGCGGAACGCCACCAGCCGCGGCTTCGAGTTCGTGGAAATGGAGGGCGGCCACATGTACCTCAACCAGGCGGCACCCGAGGTACTCCGCATCGTCCGTCAGTCCACCGCGCTCACGGCCTGACCCCGGCCCGTCGACCCGACGGCGCCTGACGGACGAGAACCCGGTCCAGGCGCCGTTTCCTGCGCGCTCGGAAGAGCCCCACCTGGCTTGGGGCGGACCGGTACCGGAGATCAGGCCGCGACGAGTTCCTGCTCGCGGTCCGGTGCCTTCGCCCTGGGCTTCCTGTTCGGCAGCGAGAGCCGGAAGACCTTGTGCCACGCGGAGAACACCTGCTTGGGCAGCGGCCCGGTGACGTACTCCAGCTCGTACTTCTCGAACAGTGCGCGGACCTTCACCGCGACCTCGGCGTACCGGTTGCTCGGCAGGTCCGGGAACAGGTGGTGCTCGATCTGGTGCGACAGGTTGCCGGTCATGAAGTGCATGGCCTTGCTGCCGCTGATGTTCGCCGAGCCCATCATCTGGCGCAGGTACCACTGGCCGCGGGTCTCGCCCTTGATCGACCGGCGCTCGAAGACCTGCACGCCCTCGGGGAAGTGCCCGCACATGATCACCGAGTGGGTCCAGATGTTGCGGACCAGGTTCGCGGTGAACGTGGCGGCGAGCGTGTGGAGGAACGACGGGCCCGACAGCAGCGGGTGGATCACGTAGTCCTTGAGCACCTGCTTGCGGATCTTGCGGCCGACGGCCCTGGCCCGCGCGCGGAACTCGGGGTTGTTGCGGCGGCGCTTGTGCAGGTTCTTGCCGAGCTCCAGGTCGTACGCCGCGATGCCGTACTCGAAGAAGCAGGCGTTGATGAAGTTCCACAGCGGCTGGCCGAGGTGGAACGGGTGCCACTTCTGGTCCTCGTCGACGCGCATGATGCCGTAGCCGAGGTCGTTGTCCTTGCCGATCACGTTGGTGTACGTGTGGTGCAGCTCGTTGTGCGAGTGCTTCCACTGGTCGGACGGCGAGACGTGATCCCACTCCCAGGTGGTGGAGTGGATCTTCGGGTCCCGCATCCAGTCCCACTGTCCGTGCAGGATGTTGTGGCCGATCTCCATGTTGTCCATGATCTTCGCCACGGACAGTACGGCGGTGCCGATCAGCCACGCGGGCGGGAAGATCGAGAACAGCAGTACGCCCCTGCTGACCAGCTCCAGCTTGCGCTGCGCGGAGATGACCTTGCGGATGTAGGCGGCGTCCTTCTCCCCCCGGCTGGCGATCACCTCGTCACGGATCGCGTCGAGCTCGCGGCCGAGCTCCTCGATCTGCTCCGCGGTCAGGTGCGCGGTGGGGTCGATGGCGGTCAAGGTGCTCCTACCGTTCGATGTCGCAGGGGCCCGCCGCGGCGGACACACAGGTCTGGATGAGGACGCCCGGCTCGGCCTCGGTGATCTCGCCGGTGCGCAGGTCGCGGACGGAGCCCGCCTTGAGCGGCGTGACGCAGCCGAAGCAGATGCCCATGCGGCACCCGGACGGCATGAGCACGCCGGCCTCCTCGCCGACGTCCAGCAACGGCGTGGCGCCGTCCGCGTCGACGGTCTTGCCGGTGGTGCTGAACGTGACCTCGCCGCCGTCACCGGCGACGACGATGCCGGCGCGGAAGCGTTCGGTGTGCAGGCGCTCCGGCACGCCGTGTGCGCTCCAGAACTCCTCGGCGGCGTCGAGCAGGCCCGCGGGCCCGCAGGCCCAGGTCTCGCGCTCGGCCCAGTCGGGTACCAGTGCGTCGAGACGGGTGACGTCGAGTTTGCCGTCCGTGTCGGTGTGCACCTCGGTGAGCCGCAGCTTCCTGTCCGCGACCATGCCGTGCAGTTCGTCGCGGAAGATCACGTCCTGCGGCCGTGGCGCGCAGTGGACCATGACGACGTCGTCGAACTCGGTGTCACGCAGCATGCCCATCACCGGCGTGATGCCGCTGCCGGCCGTCAGGTAGAGCACCTTGGCGGGCTTGGTCTGCGGCAGTACGAAGTCACCGGTCGCCTGGTCGAGCTGGACCAGCGTGCCCGGCTTCGCCCGGCGGACCAGATGGTTGCTGACCTTGCCGTCCGGGATCGCCTTCACGGTGATCGTGACGCGGCCGTCCCGGCGGTCGGTCGGCGAGGTGAGGGAGTAGGCGCGCCACAGGCGCCTCCCGTCGACGTCGACCCCGATCCGCACGTACTGACCGGCCGTGTGACCGCGCCAGCCCCGTCCCGGCCTGATCACGATGGTTGCGGCGTCACCCGTCTCGGGGTGCACGGCCTCGATGCGCCCCCGCAGGTCGGCGCCCGCACGTAGCGGGCTGACCAGGTCGAGGTAGTCCGACGGCAGCAGCGGCGTCGTGACCATCTCCAGCAGTTTCCACGCCCCACTGCGGAGGGCTGCACTCGTCATGAGCTCAGCTTGGTCTGCCTCAGGGCGTAAAGTCCTGACCGTAGGACGTGAATCTGGACAGCTGATTTGTTCGCAGGGAATAAAACATGAGCAACCCCATCCGGAGGGTCACCGAACTCGCACTCGATGAGACGACGGTCACCGCACTCCGGGCCGCGCTGAGGACCACCGCCGACGAGGTGGTCCAGGCGATCATCGACGAGGTCCCGCCGTACGCCAACGCCCTGTCGGGCCGCATGGGCGTCACCATCCGGCGAGCCGTCCGCACCGCCCTGGGGCACTACCTGGACCTCGCGAGCGGGCACGCCACGGGCGGCGATGCCGGTGACGCGGCCTACGAACTCGGGCGCGGCGAGGTGCGCGACGGCCGCTCGATGGACGCCCTGCTCGGCGCCTACCGCGTCGGCGCCCGCGTGGCCTGGCGATGCCTGGCCGCGGGTGCCGTACCCGCGGGTCTGCCCGCCGCCGAGGTCGCCAGGTTCGCCGAGCTGACCTTCGCCTACATCGACGAGCTCTCCGCCGCGAGCGCCGCGGGCCACGCCGACGAACTGGCCGCCCGGGGCCGGGAGCATGAACGCCACCTGGAACACCTGGCCCGCGACCTCCTCGCCGGCGCGAGCCCGGACGTGCTGCTGGCCTCCGTCCAACGGGCCGGGTGGCAGCCGCCGGCCTCGCTGACCGCGGTCCTGCTGCCCGCCGCCCATGCCCGGCCCGCCTACCGCGTGCTCGACCCGGGCACCCTCGTCCTCGACGATCTGCCGGACGCCTCCGGTGTGCTGCTCGTCCCCGATGCCGACCGGCCGCACCTCCTGCGGCAGCTGGCCGGCCGCGCCGCCGTGGTCGGTCCGGCCCGGCCGTGGACGCGTGCGTCCGCCTCGTACGAACGAGCCGCACGCGCCCGCTCCCTCTCCTCCGACATCCGCGACACCGAGGACCACCTGCCCGAGCTGGTGCTGAGCGCCGACGTGGACGCGTTCGCGGACCTGCGCGCCCGAGCCCTCGCACCCTTGCTGACCCTGCCCGCAGCGACCGCACGGCGGCTGGAGGAGACGTTGCGGGCGTGGCTGCTGCACCAGGGCAGGCGGGAGGAGGTGGCGGCGGCGCTGTTCGTCCACCCCCAGACCGTCCGGTACCGGATGTCGCAGGTGCGGGAACTGTTCCCGGATCTCGCATCGCCCCACCGGGTCCTCGAACTGACGCTGGCGGTCGGTCTGCCCGACGGGCACTAGCCCCGTCAGGCGCCGCTCCTCGCGCTCCTAGAAGAGGCCGACCTGCTGGGGGGAGTAGCTGACCAGGAGGTTCTTCGTCTGCTGGTAGTGCTCCAGCATCATCTTGTGGGTCTCGCGGCCGATGCCCGACTGCTTGTAGCCGCCGAAGGCCGCGTGCGCCGGGTAGGCGTGGTAGCAGTTCGTCCAGACGCGGCCCGCCTGGATCGCCCGGCCCGCGCGGTAGGCCGTGTTGATGTCGCGGGTCCAGACGCCCGCGCCCAGGCCGTACGCCGTGTCGTTCGCGATGCGGATCGCGTCGTCGAAGTCCTCGAAGGAGGTCACCGACACCACCGGGCCGAAGATCTCCTCCTGGAAGATCCGCATGCGGTTGTCGCCCTCGAAGACCGTCGGCTGGAGGTAGAAGCCGCCCGCCAGTTCGCCGCCCAGGTCCTGGCGCCGGCCGCCCGTGAGGATCTTCGCGCCCTCCTGCCGGCCGATCTCCACGTACGAGAGGATCTTGCGCAGCTGCTCCTCCGACGCCTGCGCCCCGATCATCGTCTCCGTGTCCAGCGGGTGCCCCGGCGCGATCCGTTCCGTACGAGCCACCGCCGCGTCCAGGAAGTCCCCGTACCGGCCGCGTTCGATGAGGGCGCGAGAGGGGCTGGTGCAGACCTCGCCCTGGTTGAGGGCGAACATCGTGAAGCCCTCCAACGCCTTGTCGCGCAGGGCGTCGTCCGCGGTCCAGATGTCGTCGAAGAACAGGTTCGGGCTCTTGCCGCCCAGCTCCAGCGTCACCGGCTTGAGGTGCTCCGCCGCGTACCGCATGATCAGCCGGCCGGTCGAGGTCTCCCCGGTGAAGGCGATCTTCGCCACCCGGGGGCTGGACGCGAGCGGCTTGCCGGCCTCCTCGCCGAAGCCGTTGACGATGTTGACCACCCCCGGCGGCAGCAGGTCCGCGACCAGGCTCAGCCAGTGGTGCACCGAGGCGGGCGTCTGCTCGGCGGGCTTGAGGACCACCGTGTTCCCGGCCGCCAGCGCCGGCGCCAGCTTCCACACCGCCATCAGGATCGGGAAGTTCCACGGGATGATCTGCCCGACCACGCCCAGCGGTTCGTGGAAGTGGTAGGCCACCGTGTCCTCGTCGAGCTGGCTGAGCGCCCCCTCCTGGGCGCGCAGGGCGCCCGCGAAGTAGCGGAACTGGTCGATCGCGAGCGGGATGTCGGCCGCCAGCGTCTCGCGCACCGGCTTGCCGTTCTCCCAGGTCTCCGCAACCGCGAGGGATTCCAGGTGCTGTTCCATCCGGTCGGCGATCCTCAGCAGGACGGCGGAACGCTCGGCCGCCGGCGTACGCCCCCACGCGCGCGCGGCGGCGTGCGCCGCGTCCAGCGCGCGCTCCACGTCCTCGGCCGTGCCGCGCGCCACCTCGGTGAACACCCGCCCGTCGACGGGGGAGGGGTTCGCGAAGTACCGGCCGCGGACCGGCCCGACGTACTCGCCGCCGATGAAGTGGTCGTAGCGGGACGCGTACGACATCACGGAGCCTTCGGTTCCGGGCGCGGCGTAGCGTGTCATGAGTCCTCCGGTCGCCGGGCGCCGGCCGCCGTCGGACAGCGCTCGGGAGGAGGCTAGGAGCCGGTGGGTTGCGGCGAGGTTGCGTGCCCGGCACCCAGTTCCTCGTCCAGGGCGCGTACGCGGGCCAGCGCGGCCGGCCGTCCGCCCGGCGGCAGCGCCGCGGCCAGCGCCCGCCACACCTCCAGGTCGTCCGCGCCCCGCGGCCCGCAGACCCAGTCGGCCAGCAGCCCCGGATCGGCGCGGGCGATCACGGCGGCCCGCGCCTGGTCCTCGATGCGGCGGCGCAGCCGGACGATCCCCGGCGCCGTGGAGGCGGGCAGCAGCGGCCCCGGATAGCGGTCCAGCGCGGCCGGCACGGCACCCGCGGCGAGGTGCCGGGTCACGGCGGTGAAGTCCGCCTCCAGCGGGGCGGCCGTCCGGTACGGGCGGGAGAGCAGGGCCCCCGCGCCCAGCAGCCCGCGCAGCCGCGCCAGCTCCGCCCGCAGGGTGACGGGGCGGACCGACTGGTCCTCGTACAGGGCGAGCGACAGCTCCTCGCCGGACAGCCCCTCGGGGTGCTGCGCGAGCAGCGCCATGATCTCGCTGTGCCGCCGCCCGAGCGGGATCCGCCGGCCCCCGCGGGTCAGCAGGGCGGTGTCGCGGCCCAGGGCGGTCAGGGTGTCCGGGGCGCCGGCCGGAGCCGGGTCGAGCAGGGCGAGCTGGGCCTCCGCCGCGCGGGCCACCGCCTGGACGAACGCCAGCGAGTGCGGGTGGGCCAGCCCCTCGCCGCCCGTGATGTCCACCGCGCCGAGCACCCGGCCGGTCCGGGGATCGCGGACCGGCGCCGCCGCGCAGGTCCAGGGGTGGACCCGCCGGCTGAAGTGCTCCGCCCCGAAGATCTGCACCGGCTCCCCGAGGGCGACCGCCGTCCCGGGGGCGTTGGTGCCCATGGCCGACTCCGACCAGCGTGCGCCGGGCACGAAGCCGAGGGCGTCGGCGCGCCGCAGGGTGCCCGGCTCGCCCTCCACCCACAGCAGGCTGCCGCGCGCGTCGCACACCGCCAGCAGGTGGGAGCCGTGCGCGGCGAAGGCCCCGACGAGATCCCGGAACAGCGGCAGCACCCGCGCCAGCGGATGGTCCTGCCGGTAGGCGCGCAGATCCGCCTCCGCCAGGTCCACGCCGGGCGCGCACTCCGGGCTGAGCCGGGCCCGCGCGCACCGCCGCCAGGACTTCGCGACGACCGCCCGCACCGGGGGCTCCATCCGCCCGTCCCGCGTGAACACGGCGTGCGCCCGGCGCAGTTCCCGCGTGCGTGCGGCCGGATCGGCCCCGCCGGGCAGCGCCACCGACGGATCACCCATGCCGTCCTCCCCGAGGTGCCGTGGTCCCGGAGCCCCCCCATCGTGGCCGCGCCACGGGTCCCCGGCAAGCGGTACGACGACGGGCGCGGCGGCGGGAACGCGGGCGGGGGGCGGAGCGTTGAGGGGGTAAGGGTCGACGGCAGGAGGAGGTGTCCGCGGATGTCCACCAGCGGAAAGGTCGCGGTTGCCGGGGTCGTGGCAGCCATCGTGCTGTTCTGGACGGTCGGGTTCTGGGCGGGGCTTCTGGTCCTCATAGGCGTGCCGGCCGCGGCATACCTCCTGCTGGATTCCTCCCAGCGCCGACGGGTGCGGGGGCTGTCCAGGAAGCAGCTCGGCCGCTGAGCCCGTGCCTGGCCCGCGGGCCCGGTGCGCGCGTGTCCGGGCCCCGCACCGCGGTGGGTGCGGAGCCCGGCAGGCGTTGATGCCGGCCGGGCCTGGGCGTGCGGGGTGAGAGCGGGTTCCCTCCGGGCGCCCGGATCAGCGGGATCAGGCCGCGCCGGCGACCTCGGGGAGTTCGGCTTCGAGGAGCATCTGCGAGGCGTGGTCCACGAGGTGGCGGAGCATGGGCTGGTAGCCCGCGTCCCCGCCCAGCTCGTCCAGGATCCGGTACGCCTCGGCGCGGAAGCCGTCGATCTCCGCGCGGTACGCGTCCAGCGCGGCGGGCGTCCGCATCAGGCTCGCCAGCTCGGCCCTGGCCTGCGGCGAGCGGCCCGCGGCGGAGTGCAGGTCCATGATGCGCGCCCGGGAGAGCGGGGCGGCGTCCTCGACGACGGAGGCGAGGAGATAGGTCACGGTGCCGTTGAGCAGGTCCTCGTCCCGCCCGGACAGGATGTCCTCCTGGTCGTTGAACAGCTGCCAGAGGATCCCGAAGACATAGCCGAACTCACGCCACAGCTCCACCCGCTCGTCCGTGGCCCCCGAGAAGATGGCCGCCATGGCCGTAATCATTCCGAAGGGCGCACCGGATTTGCCGCGGTAGGTTTCGACCAGCGATTTCCGGGACGCGCCGGTGATGTCGCCGCGCATGTCGTCCAGCTGGCCGTCGACCCCGATGATCCAGCCGTTCAGGAACTCGTTGATCAGCGCACGGCGGGCCGGCTCCGGCAGGTCCTGCGACAGGATGATCCGGATCGGCAGCGCGTTCCCGGTGATGACGGAGGCGAGCAGCGCCTCGTCCTCGGTGAGCTCCCCGGCGATGGACCGGTCGTCGGCGTCGGCCAGGTCGTCGAGGTAGCAGGCGGAGGTCCACCAGAGCAGGTGCAGGGCGGACAGCGGCACGGCAGGGCGGGGATCGCCCGTCTCTATCGCATGGGTGAGCAAGGGCAGTACTGACAGGGGATGTCTCAGTTTCCGGTGCTCCAGGAGCTTGGCCACCGAGAGGCGGGTCGTGGCCGCCAGCGGCCCGAGGCGGTCCAGCGCCGTTTCGATCTCGGCGTCGATGTCCTGAGCGACCTCGCCGTGCAGGTCCAGGTACGACATTGAATTCAAGAGTGGCCTCCATGAGGAATGAGCCGGGGCGGGGTGCGCACCTTTGAGCCGCGTGACTGGCCGATTCGATCATTCCGGAGGAGGGGGATCCAGAGCGATTTTCAGCCGATGTGACCGAATCTCCTGTGTCAAAGACGCCCACTACCGGTCATAACCGATATGCGGACGCCCCTGCGCCGCTCAGTAGTGATCACATGCAGGTCATGCGCCGAACCCGCCCGATCGGCCGCACCCGCCGCTCACACCGGCCGGACCGCGACCCCGTCCAGCGCCGCCAGCAGCTCCGGCAACTCCGGCAGACCGGCTGGCCCCGCCACCCCGCCCCGCGGCACCGCCAGCACCTCGCCCGGCTCCTCGTCCAGCAGCACGAAGGCCGCCTCGCCGGTGCGGGCCACCAGCGACCACCCCGGCCCGTCCACCCGCAGCGTCCGCGCCCCCTCACCCGCGAACGAGGACCGCACCCGCCCCGGTGGCGGCGCGGTACGCGTGTACTCCGCCGCCTCCTCCAGGGCGCGGGCCAGCCCCGGGTGCGCCGCGGCCGCCGCCCCGCCGTCCGTGGCCACCCGCTCCCGCCAGTCCGCCCACTCCCGGGCGATCTGGTCGGCACCGAGCCGCCGCTGCACCGGACCCCACGCCTCCGCCGACGGCGGCGCCAGCGGCACCCGCCCCGTACCGTCCGCGCCCTGCTCCGGATCGTGCGGCTCCGGAATGCCCGGCGCGGCCACCGACAGCTCCACCGGCCAGCCCGCCAGCGAGACCACGATGGTCCGCTCGTCGGGGGAGAGGTCGTACTCCATGCCGCAGTCCCAGGACGCGATGGCCGCGGCCACGAGCGAGACGTCGTCCACGACGACCGTCCAGCGCGCGCCCTCCTCGTCCTGCCCCAGCACCAGCCCGTACCCCTCGGCCGTGGGCGCCACGCCCAGCAGGCCGCACGCCTCCGGGAAGTCGTCGCCCAGGAAGCCGGGGAACTGGGCGGGGGTCAGCAGTACGGCGGTCAGCACGAACAGCGAGCCGCCACCCTCGTCGTCGGACACCCGGACCTCCCGCTCGCTCTCTCGTCGGCGCACCTTAACTACTCGGTAACCCGCCCGTCGAGAGCCCGCGGGCCACGATTTCCAAGGCCGCTACCTGCACGTAGAGTTGGGAACCCGCCACAGAAAGGTAGACCCGGTGCAGCGTTACGACCGGCTCAGGGAGATCCTGCGGCTCGACCCCGACCAGGACTTCCTCGCCATCTACCGGCTCACCGCCACCTACGAGTTCCCCTGGGACTTCACCCGCGCCCTGGAGCTCGCCCTCTTCCGGACGTACGCCGTCCCGAGCATCGGCAGGCTGCTGGCCGAAACCGCCGAGTTCACCGACCGGGCGCAGAAGCGCTACGACGACACCGCGCTGCTCCTCGACGCGGTCGTCGAGCACGGCTTCGACAGCGACACCGCGCGCACCGCCATCCGCCGCGTCAACCAGATGCACCGCAGCTACGACATCTCCGACGACGACATGCGCTACGTCCTGTGCACCTTCGTGGTGATCCCGTCGCGCTGGCTCGACGCCTACGGCTGGCGCCCGATGACCCACCACGAGCGCCGGGCCTCCGCCAACTACTACGCCACCCTCGGCCGCCATATGGGCATCACGGACATCCCGGACTCCTACGAGGAGTTCGAAGCCACCCTCGACGCCTACGAGGAGGCCCACTTCGGCTGGGACGAGGGCGGCCGGAAGGTCGCCGACTCCACCCTCGACCTGATGGCTTCCTGGTACCCGGCGCCCCTCGCGCCCGCCGTGCGCCGCGGCGGCATCGCCCTCCTCGACGACCCGCTGATCGACGCCTTCCGCTACGAGACCCCGAACCCCGGGATCCGGAAGCTGGTGCAGGGCGCCCTGCGGCTGCGGGGCCGCGCGGTGCGGCTGCTGCCTCCGCGCCGGGAGCCGCACTACGCCCGCCAGAACCCGGAGATCAAGGGCTATCGCGGTGGCTACGACGTGGGTGAGCTCGGCACCTTTCCCGTGCCCGGCTCGCGCGGCTGCCCCGTCCCGCATCCGCGCCGGCCCGCCGGAGCCGAGGCACAGCCTCCGGCCTGATCCCGGGGGCGTCCGCAGGCGCGGGGTGAGGGGCCGACGTACGACTGTCTGTCAGTCAGTTTGTCTGTCTGTGTGGGTGCAGGGGGCTCGGGCTCAGGGGCGGCGCGTGGCCAGGACCAGGAAGCGGTGGTCCTGGTCGGCGTACGAGATCATCTCCCAGCCCGAAGAGCCCAGGAGCGGGCCGATGTTGTGCTCGGCCCGCAGGTCCTCCGGGGTCAGCTCGCGGCCGTGGCGCGCGGCCAGGGCGGCCCGCCCGATCGGGTGGAAGAGCGCGAGCCGGCCGCCGGGCCGGACCACCCGGGCCAGCTCGCGCAGGTTCGCGCCCGGCTCCGGCAGGTGGGCGATCAGCCCGGCGGCGAACACCGCGTCCAGGGCGGCATCGCGCAGCGGCAGCCGGGCCACGTCGGCGAGCAGAAGGGCGCCCTCGGCCGCCCGGCCGGCCCGTTGCGCGGCGGCCAGCATCTGCGGGGTGAGGTCCACGCCGAGCACGGTGCCCTCCGGGCCGACGGCGGACCGGAGCGCGGGCAGCGCCCGCCCGGTCCCGCAGCCGGCGTCGAGCACCCGGTCCCCGGGACGCAGACCGCTTTCGGCCACGGCGGCCGCGAAGGCGGGGCCGTCCTCGGCGAATTTCCGGTCCCAGTCGGCGGCGCGCGCCCCGAAGAACTCCTGCACCTGGGTCCGGTCGTGTGTCCGGTCTTCGCTCATGGGGCCATGATCCCGCAAGGTTGCGGGTGTGGCTGTCCGCGCACTGTGCGCAAGGAGACGCGTGGGGTGATCGAAGGTGGACGCCGCCCTGTCATATTCCGGCACTTCCAGCTGCTTTCGAAATGCGCCCCCTGTTCGCGCCCTCACCCGGACTAGCGTCCCGTGGCCATGGGACACCTGGGACATCTGGACCACGCCGCATTCGGCTGGCTGACCCCCGTGCTGTCATATGTGATGGCATCGCTCGGCGCCGCCCTCGGGCTGCGCTGCACCGTCCGCGCGCTCGCCACGACGGGAAGCTCCCGCCGCAACTGGCTCCTCGCCGCCGCCTCCGCCATCGGGACCGGCATCTGGACCATGCACTTCGTCGCGATGCTCGGCTTCGAGGTCACCGGCACCGAGATCCACTACGACGTGCCGCTCACGATCCTCAGCCTGCTCGTGGCGATGCTGGTCGTCGGCGCCGGGGTCTTCGCCGTCGGCCACGGCCGCTCCCTCGTCCTCGGCGGCCTCACCACCGGACTCGGCGTCGCCAGCATGCACTACCTCGGCATGGCGGCCCTGCGGCTGCACGGCCAGATCTCCTACGACCCCTTTACCGTCGGCCTCTCCGTCACCATCGCGGTGGTCGCGGCGACGGCCGCCCTGTGGGCCGCGCTCAACATCAGGTCGCCGCCGGCGGTGGCGGCCGCCTCGCTTGTCATGGGCGCGGCGGTCAGCAGCATGCACTACACGGGGATGACGGCCGTCAGCGTGCGGGTCAGCCCCTCGGACGCGGCACTGCCCGGAGCCACGGCCATGCAGTTCATCTTCCCGCTGGCGGTGGTCCTGGGCTCGTACCTCTTCATCACCGCGGCGTTCGTGGCCCTCTCCCCGTCGGCAGGCGGGGGCGGGGGTGGGGGCGGGGCTTCCGCTCCAGCTACGGGGCCGGTCTCCGCCCGACGCCTGAGCGATCCGCCCACCGCCCCGGCGCACTGACCGCCGCCTCCCCACCGCAGGATCCGCCCGCCGCACGACTGCCCGTAGGCACCGCCCCGGAACGAGGAACACATGCGCATACCCCGCAGAAGACCCAAGGCAAAGGCCCCGGGGCAGGCCACACCGGCGGACGGCAGCAACACGGGCACGGCCCGCCAGATCCCCGGCGGGCCACCGACCGAGCAGCCGACGGCCCACCGGTCGGGGCAGGACAGACCTGTCCGGGAGCATCGGCAGCCACAACAGTCCCGCGAAACCGGGAAGTCCCCACAGCCCCACAGGCCCGAACAGTCCCACGAGCCGCTGGACCAGGAGTGGCGGCAGACCCTGCCGTACGGGGAGTCCCAGCAGGCCGGGCAGGCTCGTCAGAGCTGGGAGTCGCCCCGGTCCGCTCAACCCCACAGGCCCGACGAGCCCCATGGACCGGTGGACCAGGAGTGGCGGACCCAGCAGGCCGGGCAGGCTCGTCAGAGCTGGGAGCCGCCCCCGTCCGCTCAGCCCCACAGGCCCGTTCAGCCGCAGGAGCCGGCGGACCAGCGGTCGCGCCAGGAGCGGGAGGCCCAAGGTGACCGGCGGGACGGGCCGTCCCAGCAGGACGGGCAGACTCGCGGGACCTGGCAATCCGGCCGGCTCTCTCAGCCCCATGAGGCCGACCAGGCCCACGAGTCCGTGGAGCAGTGGTCGCGGCGGGCCCGGGAGACCCGCAAGGACCTGCGGGAAGGCCAAACCCGATCGGACCGGCAGACCCGGCGCGACGGGGAGACCCCGCAGGCTCGGCAGTCCCGCGAGGCCCAGCAGTCGACCCGGCCACGCCAGTCCCGCGAGGCCCGGCAGTCGCCCCGGCCCCACCAGCACCAGGGGGCCCACCACTCGCACGGGCCCGACCCCTTCGGCGGGGCCAGCCAGAGCCGCCGCGCCCGCACACGCCGCCCCCGCCTGCGCCCCGCCACCGTGCGGGCGAAGGTGGTCTCCCTGCTGATGGTTCCCGTCGTCTCGCTCCTCGCGCTCTGGGGCTTCGCCGCCGTCGGGGCCGCCCAGGACATGGCGCGGCTCAGCCGGGTTCAGCGGGCCGACGCCGAGGTGCGGGCGCCCGTCGCCGCCGCCGTGCGTGAGGTCCAGGCCGAGCGGCGTGCCGCCGTGCGGCTGCTGGCCGACCCCGCCGCCGCCCCCGGAGACCTGGACCGGCAGGCCCTCCGTACCGACGAGGCGGTGCGGCGGCTGCGCCTCGGCGACCGCCACACCGTCGCGGACTCCGGCGACTACGGCTCGGACGTCGCGGTCCGGCTCGACGCGTTCGTGGCCGCCGCCGAAGCGCTGGAATCGGCCCGCAAGGACGTCACCGGCCGCCGCGCCACCCCCGAGGCGGCCGTCGCGATCTACACCCGAGTGATTGATTCCGCCTTCGCCGTCACGGGGGCCCTCACCGGGGCCCTCACCGGGGGCGAGGCCCCCGTCCTCGGCCCCGACGCCCGCGTCCTCCTCGAATTCACCCGCGCCGCGGAACTCCTCGCCCGGGAGGACGCGTTGCTCTCCGTACCGGGCCCGCGTACCGCCGAAACGCTTCGGCAGCTCACCGGCACCGTGGAGTCCCGCCGCGCCCTCACCGACAGCGCCGCCCGCGACCTCCCCGAAACGCAGCGCTCCGCCTGGCAGTCCGTCGCCAAGAGCTCCGCCTACGCCGACCTCACCGCCGCCGAGGACCGAGCCCTCGCCGCCGGCACCTCCAAGGAGGCCCGCGGCGCGCCCGCGGGATGGGAGGCCGCGCACACCGGAGTCGGCGCCGCCCTGCGGGAGATCGCGGAGGCGGCGTACACGGAGGCGGCGGAGCGTTCCGATCCGGTTGTCGCGGGGGCCTTCGGCCCGGACGGAGCCGCCGTCCTGCTCGGACTGCTGGCCGTCTGCGCCTCGCTCCTCATCTCCGTCCGCGTCGGCCGGACCCTCGTCGTCGAACTGGTCGCGCTGCGCGACACCGCCCTCGACATCGCCCACCGCAAACTCCCGCACGCCATGCAACGGCTGCGCGCCGGCGAGGACATCGATGTCAGCGCCGAGGCCCCGCCCGGCCCGCCCGCCGAGGACGAGATCACCCAGGTGGGTGAGGCGCTGAACACGGTCCACCGGGCCGCCCTCGGAGCCGCGGCCGAGCGCGCCGAACTGGCCGGCGGCGTCTCCGGCGTCTTCGTCAACCTCGCCCGCCGCAGCCAGACCCTCGTCCACCAGCAGCTCAGCCTGCTCGACTCGATGGAGCGGCGTACGGACGACCCCAACGAGCTGGGCGACCTCTTCCGCCTCGACCACTTGACCACCCGCATGCGCCGCCACGCGGAAAGTCTGATCATCCTCTCGGGCGCAGCCCCCGGCAGGGCCTGGCGCATGCCCGTCTCCCTCACGAATGTCGTACGGGCGGCCGTCTCCGAGATCGAGGACTACCCGCGCGTCGAGGTACGCCGGCTCGCCGAGGCGGGGGTGACCGGCGGCGCCGTGGCCGACCTCACCCACCTGCTCGCCGAACTCATCGAGAACGCCACCCAGTTCTCCCCGCCGCACACCCCCGTCCGCGTCAGCGGCGAACCGGTCGGCAAGGGCTACGTCCTGGAGGTCGAGGACCGCGGCCTCGGCATGGGCCCCGCCTCGCTGGCCGAGGCCAACCGGCGCATCGAGCAGTCCGCGTCGCTGGACCTCTTCGACGGCGACCGGCTCGGGCTCTTCGTGGTCAGCCGCCTCTCCGCCCGGCACGGCGTCACGGTGCACCTGCGCACTTCACCCTACGGAGGGACCACCGCGGTGGTACTCCTGCCGCACTCCCTGCTCCAGGGCGCCGTCCCGGCGGGCCCGCCGCCCGAAGCCGGGCCCGCGCAGCGGCGGGAGGCGGCCGTGGCCCTCGTACGGGAGCAGGCGCGCGGGCCGGCCCCGGCGCGCGGCCCGCACCCCACCGCGGCCGGGGCGCCGGAGGCGGTGCCGCCCGCGGCGGAGGAGCCCGCTCCGGCTCCGGTGGCCGCGCTGAGGCCGCGTACCACCGGGGGCGCGGGCGCCCGTACCCGGGGCGATGGGGCCGCTGCGGCGCCGGTGACGGAACTGCCGCGACGGGTCCGGCAGGCCAGCCTCGTCCCGCAGCTCCGCGAGGTTCCGGACACGCAGGACCCCGACGCGCAGGCGCCGGCGGCTCAGGCATCCGGGGAAGCCCGCCATGCGGAGCGGCCGCTCGGGCGCAGCCCGGAGCAGGTCCGGGACCGGATGAACGCCTACCGCGCCGGATGGGCCCGCGGCGCACAGGAGAACGCCCCGCACGGCGGCAGCGAAGGAGAACGGTGATGATCGAACACCAGCGGACCGGCCACGACGGCATCCGCGGAACCGGCGATGCGGACTGGCTGCTCGACCAGCTGGTGCACCGCGTCCGGGAGGTCCGGCACGCGGTGGTGCTCTCCGGCGACGGCCTGGCGGTCGGCGCCTCCAGCGGGCTCGGCCGGGAGGACGCCGAGCACCTGGCAGCCGTGGCCTCGGGCTTCCACAGCCTGGCCAAGGGCGCGGGACGGCATTTCCGCGCCGGAGGCGTGCGCCAGACGATGGTCGAGATGGACGAGGGATTCCTCTTCGTCGCGGCCGCCGGGGACGGCTCCTGCCTGGCCGTCCTGAGTGGCGCCGGAGCCGATGTCGGGCTCATCGCCTACGAGATGGCCCGCCTGGTGAAGCGGGTCGGTGAACACCTGCGCACCTCGTCCCGGTTCGCCGCGCGGCCGCCGGTCGCGGGCTGAGGGCGGCGGTCCGGCCGATGGAGGGCCAGTGGTACGACGCCGAGGCGGGCCCGCTCGTCCGCCCGTACGCCCTGACCGGCGGGCGGACGGAACCGGGCGCGTACGGGGTCCGCTTCGACCTGATCGCGCTGGTCGCGGTGGATCCGGAGGCCCCGGACGAGGCGGCCGAGCCGTTGCTCGGGCCCGAGCACCGGGCCCTGCTCGGGCGGTGCCGGGCGGAGACCCGGTCGGTGGCGGAGCTCGCCGCCGACGCGGACCTGCCCGTGGGGGTGGTGCGGGTGCTGCTGGGGGACCTGCTGGAGGGCGGGCAGGTGCGGGTCAGCCGGCCGGTGCCGCCGGCGCGGCTGCCGGACGAGCGGATTCTGCGTGAAGTCATCGAGGGATTGCGAGCGTTGTGATGGGACTGCAGGACTACGGGCCCGAGGGCACGGACGGACCGACCGAAGTGGACCTGGGCGGATCGGCGGAGGTGGCCACGGACGGGTCGGTCGAGGAGCACACGGACGGGGCGGTCGAGGAGGACACCGAACTGGCCCCGCTGGCCTTGAAGATCCTGGTCGCGGGCGGCTTCGGGGCGGGCAAGACCACGATGGTGGGCGCCGTGAGTGAGATCCGGCCACTGCGCACGGAGGAGGCGCTGAGCGAGGCGGGGACCGGGGTCGACGACACGGGCGGCGTGGAGCAGAAGCGGACCACCACCGTGGCCATGGACTTCGGGCGGATCACGATCAGGTCCGGGCTGTCGCTGTACCTGTTCGGCACGCCGGGGCAGGACCGGTTCTGGTTCCTCTGGGACGAACTGGCGCAGGGCGCGCTCGGCGCGGTGGTACTGGCGGACACTCGGCGGCTGGAGGACTGCTTTCCGGCGGTCGACTACTTCGAGCACCGGCGTATCCCCTTCGTGGTGGCCGTCAACTGCTTCGCGGACGCGCGGCGCTTCGGGGCGAACGACGTATCGCACGCGCTGGATCTGGAGCAGGGGACTCCGGTGGTGCTGTGCGATGCGAGGGACCGGGATTCGGGCAAGGAGGTGCTGATCAGGCTGGTCGAGTACGCCGGGCGGGTGCACACCGCCCGGCTGCTGGACTCGGTGGCCCCGCAGGCCGGTCCGGTATGAGCCGAGGGCGCTACGGGGCGGGGTGGTGGGCCGGTGGGAGGGCTGGTGGGTGGGGCCGGTCAGTCGGAGACGCCGGCGGTGGCGATCACCTTGTCGACCGGGACCCGGACCAGCAGCTCGCTCGGGACGGCGTTGCGGCGGCCGAACGCCTCCGCGTGCTCCTCGCCCATGTAGCGGGCGGCGATCCGGGTCGCCCAGGTCAGCATGGCGTCGGGGTCGTCGTCGTAGCCGCTGATCTCGGCGCGGCCCTGGAGCACGACGTAGGCGAAGGGTGGCCGGTCGTCGTCCACGCAGAGGGCGACCCTGCCGTCCCTGGCCAGATTGCGCCCCTTGACGGTGTCCTTCCCGGTGTTGAAGACGAAGGAATCGCCGTCGAGCACGAACCATACGGGGGCGACGTGCGGGCTGCCGTCCTCGCGGACGGTGCAGAGCTTTCCGGTACGGGTGGAATGGGAGACGAATGCCCGCCATTCCTCTTGAGTCATCTTCTTCGCCATGGGCACATCCTCCTTGCCCGAAAGGCGCTGGTGGGGAAGGCTGGCGGCACGAGTACGCGGGGTGGCGGCGCGGTCACGCGACCGTGTCGACGGGGAGGGGCCTGGGAATGGCGCTGGACAAGCAACTGGACTGGCTGCTGGACGACCTGACCCGCAGGGTCCAGCAGGTGCGGCACGCGGTGGTGCTGTCCAACGACGGCCTGGTGACGGGCGCGAGCGCGGGCCTGGCGCGGGAGGACGCCGAGCACCTGGCGGCCGTCGCGGCCGGGTTGCAGAGCCTGGCGAAGGGGTCGGGGCGGCACTTCCGGGCGGGCGAGGTCCGGCAGACGATGGTCGAGTACGACGACGGGGTGCTGTTCGTGATGGCGGCGGGCGCGGGCAGTTGTCTGTGCGTGCTGAGCGCGGCGGAGGCGGACATCGGGCAGGTCGCGTACGAGATGACGCTGCTGGTCAACCGGGTGGGGGAGCACCTGGGGGTGGCGGAGCGGCGGATCACCGGCGGCTGAGGGGCCGGGTATCTCTGATCGCGCTGTTCGGGGCGGTCGGGAAGTTATCCACAGGGCTCGCGGGCTGTCGTTGCACGGAGTTACGGTCCTCACACAGAGTAATCAGTGCTCGTGGGGGAGGACCGTGATGATGCAGAGGACGACCGCGCTGCGGGACAGGGACATGACCGGCGGCGGGTGTGCGGCGGCGGATCCTGAGGTGGCCTCGGGTGGGCTGCTGAACAGTGGCCGCGCCGCGGGGGAGTTGGGCCTGAGCCGGCCGGAGTTCGCCCGGGCCGTACAGCTCGGGATCGTCCGGAGTACCGGGCTGCCGGGCTCGGCCGGGGCCGCGCGCTTCGCGCGGGACGAGCTGGAGCGGGTCAGGGCGGCGGTCGGCCGGCCGGAAGCGCTGCGCGAGCGGGTGGAGACGGTGGCGGGAGCCGCCGGGGCGGCCGTCGTACTGGGGGTGGGGCCGAGCCGGTTCACCCGGCTCGCGCGCTGCGGGCACCTCACGCCCGTCGCCTACCGGATCAACCGGTACCGGGCCGTGGTCTGGCTCTATCTGGCCGCGGAGCTAAGGGAGTTCGCCGCGCGGGAGCCGGGGATGCTGCGGAACCGCGCGACCGAGGCCGACCGCGAACTGCTCGCGGCCCGGGGGGACCTGCGGCCGCGCAGGTGGCGCGGGCGGCATGTCGGGCTCCTGCTGAGACGGACGGCCGACCCCTGGCAGCGTGCCGCCGTACTGGCCTGCGTACTGCCCGAGGAGGAGGTGCGGGAGGCGGTGCCCGATCCGGCGGAGCGGATCGTGCTGGCCGCCCTCGCGCCGCCCCCGCCGTACGGCCATCCGCAGGTCCCGGCGGCCGCGGCGGTGGCGGAGCCGCTGCTCAAGGCCGGGCCGCCGGAGGAGGTGCACTGGTACCGCACCAGCCTGGACTTCGCGCTGACGGGGGCGCGGGCGGCGCCGGCTCAGCCGAAGTCGACGGGGGAGAGGGGGCCGACGTAGACCCAGGCCCCGGCCTCGCGGGCGAAGCTGCTGTGCTCGTGCATCGATCCCGTGTGCCGGCCCTCGCGGTAGTGGGCGCGGAACTCCACCGACCCCTCCGTCTCGAACATCCCGCCGCGCTCGGTCGCCAGGATCTCCAGCCGCTCCCAGCGCTGCCCCGGGTCCAGATCGAGGCGGGCGGGGCGGGTGGAGGGGTGCCAGGACCGCAGCAGGTAGGCGGTGTCACCGACGGCGAAGGCGCTGAAACGGGAGCGCATCAGCAGTTCGGCGGTGGGTGCCTGCTGTGCACCGGAGTGGAAGCGGCCGCAGCACTCCGGGTAGGCGGCGGGCAGCCCGCAGGGGCAGGGCTGGGCGGGGGTGGGCATGGGTCTGCTCGGTTCCTCGGGACGGGATACGGGGCGGGGCCGGGGCGGCGGGGCTACTCGGCGGACCGGGGCGGCTTCGCCGGGTAGGGGCGGAAGAGACCTTCCTGGACCACGGAGACCAGCAGCCTGCCCTCCAGGTCGTAGATCCGGCCGCGGGCCAGGCCGCGGCCACCGTGGGCGATGGGGGACTCCTGGTCGTAGAGGAACCACTCGTCCGCCCGGAACGGCCGGTGGAACCACATGGCGTGGTCCAGGGAGGCCATGTCGAAACCGCGCATGCCCCACAAGGGCTCCACGGGGATGCGCACGGCGTCCAGGAGGGTCATGTCACTGGCGTAGGTGAGGGCGCAGGTGTGGACGAGCGGGTCGTCACCCAGCGGGCCGACCGCCCGCATCCACACCGCGCTGCGCGGATCGGCGTCCTTGAGCTCCTCGGGGGTCCAGCGGAGCCGGTTCACGTAGCGGATGTCGAAGGGCTGGCGGCGGGCCATCCGCTCCAGCGCCTCCGGCAGCGCCCCCAGGTGCTCGCGGATCTCGTCCGCGACCTTGGGGAGCGTGTCGGGATGGGGGAAGTGCCGAGGAGGCAGCTGGTGTTCGATGCTGCCCTCCTCCGGATGATGGAAGGAGGCGGTGAGATTGAAGATCGTCTTGCCCTGCTGGACCGCGGTGACCCGGCGCGTGGTGAAGGACCGCCCGTCGCGCACCCGCTCCACCTGGTACACGATCGGCACCCCGGGAAGGCCGGGGCGCAGGAAGTACGCGTGCAGCGAGTGGACCGGTCGGTCGCTGTCGACCGTCCGGCCCGCGGCCACCAGTGCCTGGCCGGCGACCTGGCCGCCGAACACGCGCTGGAGGGATTCCTGCGGGCTGGCTCCGCGGAAGATGTTGACCTCGATCTGCTCCAGGTCGAGCAGATCGACCAGTCTCTCGGCGGGGTTCGTCATCAGAGGATCTCCACTGTCGGGTCCGGGCGGGCCGGGCGGTCCGGACGGGCCGGGGCTTCGGAACGGTCCGGGCGGTCCAAGCGGTCCGGCGGTGTGCCGGAGCGGGTCAGAGGGCGCCGAGCTCACCGACCGAGGTGACCCGGACGACCGCCCGGCCCTCCTCGTCGGAGGCCGCGAGGTCGACCTCGGCGCTGATGCCCCAGCCATGGTCGCCGTTGGGGTCGGCGAAGGTCTGCCGGACGCGCCACAGGCCGTGCGCCGGGTCCTCCTCGATCTGGAGCAGCTTCGGGCCGCGCGCGTCGGGGCCGGTGCCCAGGTCGTCGTACTCGTCCCAGTACCCGTCCATCGCCTCGCCCCAGGCGTCGGCGTCCCAGCCCGACTCGGAGTCCAGCTCGCCCAGCACGTTCACGTGGTCCAGGGCGGCCAGCTCCACCCGGCGGAACATGGCGTTGCGGACCAGGACGCGGAAGGCCCGCGCGTTCGCGGTGACCGGCTTGACCTGGTCTGCCTTCTCCTGGGCCTCCTCCGCCGTCTCCACCTCCGGGTTCGCCAGCTGCTCCCACTCGTCCAGCAGGCTGGAGTCCACCTGGCGGACCAGCTCGCCGAGCCAGGCGATCAGGTCCTGCAGGTCCTCGGACTTGAGGTCGTCGGGGATGGTGTGGTCCAGCGCCTTGAAGGCACTGGCCAGGTAGCGCAGCACGATGCCCTCGGTGCGGGCCAGCTCGTAGAAGGAGGTGAACTCGGTGAAGGTCATCGCGCGTTCGTACATGTCGCGGATGATCGACTTCGGGGAGACGGGGTGGTCGCGGACCCACGGGTGGCTCTTGGAGTAGACGTCGTAGGCGTGGAGGAGCAGTTCCTCCAGCGGCTTGGGGTAGGTGACGTCCTGGAGCCGCTCCATGCGCTCCTCGTACTCCAGGCCGTCGGCCTTCATCTGGCCGACCGCGATCCCGCGCTCCTTGTTCTGCTGGGCGGCCAGGATCTGCCGCGGGTCGTCCAGCGTGGACTCCACCACGGACACCATGTCCAGCGCGTAGGAGGGGGACTCCGGGTCCAGCAGGTCGAAGGCGGCCAGCGCGAAGGTGGACAGCGGCTGGTTGAGCGCGAAGTCCTGCTGGAGGTCGACGGTGAGCCGGATGGTGCGGCCCTCCGCGTCCGGCGTGTCCAGCTTCTCCACGACGCCGCCGTCCAGGAGCGAGCGGTAGATCGCGATGGCCCGGCGGATGTGCCGCAGCTGGGCCTTGCGCGGCTCGTGGTTGTCCTCCAGGAGGTGGCGCATCGCCTGGAAGGCGTCACCGGGCCGGGCGATCACCGAGAGCAGCATGATGTTGGTGACCTTGAAGCGCGAGGTCAGCGGCTCCGGGTCGGCGGCGATCAGCTTCTCGAAGGTGGTGTCCGACCAGGCGACAAAGCCCTCCGGGGCCTTCTTGCGGACCACCTTGCGGCGCTTCTTCGGGTCGTCGCCCGCCTTCGCGAGCGCCTTCTCGTTCTCGATGACGTGCTCGGGCGCCTGCGCCACCACGAAGCCCGCCGTGTCGAAGCCCGCCCGCCCGGCGCGTCCGGCGATCTGGTGGAACTCACGGGCGCGCAGCGTGCGGACCCGGCTGCCGTCGTACTTGGTGAGCGCGGTGAAGAGGACCGTGCGGATCGGGACGTTCACGCCGACGCCGAGGGTGTCCGTACCGCAGATGACCTTGAGCAGACCGGCCTGCGCCAGCTTCTCCACCAGACGCCGGTACTTGGGCAGCATGCCGGCGTGGTGCACGCCGATGCCGTGCCGGACGTAGCGGGAGAGGTTCTGGCCGAACTTGGTGGTGAAGCGGAAGTTCCCGATCAGCTCCTGGATCTTGTCCTTCTCCTCGCGGGTGCACATGTTGATGCTCATCAGCGACTGCGCCCGCTCGACCGCCTGGGCCTGCGTGAAGTGCACGATGTAGACGGGTGCCTGCCGGGTCTCCAGCAGCTCCGTGATCGTGTCCGTGATCGGCGTGGTGACGTACTCGTACGACAGCGGCACCGGACGGGTCGCGGAGCGGACCACCGAGGTCGGCCGGCCCGTGCGCCGGGTCAGGTCCTCCTCGAAGCGCTTGACGTCACCGAGGGTCGCCGACATCAGGACGAACTGCGCCTGCGGCAGCTCCAGCAGCGGGATCTGCCAGGCCCAGCCGCGGTCGGGCTCGGCGTAGAAGTGGAACTCGTCCATCACGACCTGGCCGATGTCGGCGTACTTGCCGTCGCGCAGGGCGATGGAGGCCAGGACCTCGGCGGTGCAGCAGATCACCGGGGCATCCGCGTTCACGGAGGCGTCGCCGGTCAGCATGCCGACGTTCTCGGTGCCGAAGATCTTGCACAGGTCGAAGAACTTCTCCGACACGAGCGCCTTGATCGGGGCGGTGTAGAAGGTGACCTTGTCCTGCGCCAGGGCGGTGAAGTGCGCTCCCGCCGCGACGAGGCTCTTGCCGGAGCCGGTCGGGGTGGAGAGGATCACGTTCGCCCCGGAGACGACCTCGATCAGCGCCTCCTCCTGCGCCGGGTACAGGGTGATGCCCTGGTCCTCCGCCCACGAGGAGAAAGCCTCGAAGAGGGCATCGGGGTCGGCGGTCGGCGGGAGCTGATCAATGAGGGTCACGCCCCCATCTTGCCTGGCTTCCCCCCGGATCAGGGAACCGGAGGACGGAATGAAGATCACCGCCGGTACGCTGTGCCGTCGATGCGGCCCCAGGGAACAGGTCACCGGGGCCCGACACACACCAGCGGGGCGGGGAACGACCATGATGGGTCCGGCGCACTCACTGTCCGGGGCGGCGGCGTGGCTGGGGGTGGGCGCGGCCACGGCGGCCGCGGGCCATCCCATGCCGTGGCCGGTCCTCATCGTCGGAGCGCTGATCTGCGCGGGCGCCGCGCTCGCGCCCGACCTGGACCACAAGTCGGCGACGATCTCGCGGGCCTTCGGGCCGCTCTCCAAAGGGCTGTGCGAGGTGGTCGACAAGATCTCCTACGCGGTCTACAAGGCCACCCGCTCCACCAAGGACGCCCGCCGCACCGGGGGCCACCGCACCCTGACCCACACCTGGCTCTGGGCGGTCCTGATCGGCGCCGGCTCCTCCGCGCTGGCCGTCACGGCCGAGCGCTGGGGGGTGCTCGCACTGCTCTTCGTGCACCTGGTGCTCGCGGTCGAGGGCCTGCTGTGGCGGGCGGCCCGGATGTCCAGCGACGTCCTGGTCTGGCTGCTCGGCGCGACCAGCGCGTGGATCCTGGCGGGCGTGCTCGACCAGCCCGGGAACGGGGCGAACTGGCTGTTCACCGAACCGGGCCAGGAATACCTGTGGCTCGGCCTGCCCATCGTGCTCGGGGCCCTGGTCCATGACATCGGCGACGCGCTGACGGTCTCGGGCTGCCCGGTGCTGTGGCCCCTGCCGATCGCCGGGAAGCGCTGGTACCCGCTCGGACCGCCGAAGATGATGCGCTTCCGCGCCGGCAGCTGGGTGGAGCTGAAGGTCCTGATGCCGGTGTTCGTCCTGCTGGGCGGCTTCGGCGGAGCCTCGGCCCTCGGCTTCATCTAGGGCCTGTCCGGCGGGCCGAGCCAGACGCCATGCGTCCGACCCGGCCCGGTACCGGGATCAGCCGTGCCAGGAGCGCCACAGGGCCGCGTAGGCGCCGTCGGCCGCTACCAGCTCTTCGTGCGAGCCGAGTTCGCTGATCCGGCCGCCCTCGACCACCGCGATCACATCCGCGTCGTGCGCGGTGTGCAGCCGGTGGGCGATGGCGATGACCGTACGGCCGTCCAGGACCCGGGCCAGCGAGCGCTCCAGGTTCCGGGCCGCGCGCGGGTCCAGCAGCGAGGTGGCCTCGTCCAGTACCAGCGTGTGCGGGTCCGCCAGCACCAGCCGGGCCAGCGCCACCTGCTGCGCCTGCGCCGGGGTCAGCGCCGTGGCTCCGGAGCCGACCTCGGTGTCGAGGCCGGACTCCAGGGCGCGTGCCCAGCCGTCCGCGTCCACCGCGCCCAGGGCCGCCCACAGCTCGGCGTCCTCGGCGCCGGTCCGCGCCAGGCGCAGGTTGTCCCGCAGCGAGCCCACGAACACGTGGTGCTCCTGGTTGACCAGCGCCACGTGCTCGCGCACCCGCTCGGCCGGCATCCGCGACAGCCGCGCCCCGCCGAGGGTCACCTCGCCCACGCGGGGCTCGTAGATGCCCGCGAGCAGCCGGCCCAGGGTGGACTTGCCCGCGCCCGAGGGGCCGACGAGTGCCATCCGGGTGCCCGGCGGCACGGACATCGACACCTGGTGCAGGACGTCCACGCCCTCCCGGTAGCCGAAGCGGACCTCCCGCGCCCGGACGTCCCGGCCCTCGGGCGCGATCTTCTCGTCGCCCGCGTCCGGCTCGATCTCCCGCACGCCCACCAGGCGGCCCAGGGAGACCTGGGCGATCTGGAGCTCGTCGTACCAGCGCAGGATCAGGCCGATCGGATCCACCAGCATCTGCGCCAGCAGGGCGCCCGTGGTCAGCTGCCCCACCGACATCCAGCCCTGCATCACGCAGAACCCGCCGATCATCAGCACCGAGCCGAGGATCGTCACGAAGGTGACATTGAGGACGGGGAAGAGGATCGTGCGCAGGAAGAGCGTGTAGCGCTCCCAGGCGGTCCATTCCTTGATCCGCCGCTCCGACAGCGCGATCCGCTCCGGGCCCAGACGGTGCGCCTCGACCGTGCGGCCCGCGTCCACCGTCTCGGTCAGGGCGGCGGCGACCGCCGCGTACCCCGCCGCCTCCGACCGGTACCCGGCGGGGGCCCGCCGGAAGTACCAGCGGCAGCCGGTCACCAGCACCGGCAGCGCCACCAGCGCGGCCAGCGCCAGCGGCGGCGCGGTCACCGCGAGCGCGCCGAACAGCAGCCCCGCCCACACCACACCGATCGCCAGCTGCGGCACGGCCTCGCGCATCGCGTTGGCCAGCCGGTCGATGTCGGTGGTGATCCGCGACAGCAGGTCACCGGTACCGGCCCGCTCCAGCACGCCCGGCGGCAGCTTCACCGACCGGACGAGGAAGTCCTCGCGCAGGTCGGCGAGCATCTCCTCGCCCAGCATCGCCCCGCGCAGCCGTACCAGCCGCACGAAGAAGGTCTGCACGGCGAGCGCCGCCGCGAACAGCAGGGCCACCCGCCCGAGGTGCAGCTCGCGCGCCCCGGCCGTCAGGTCGTCCACGACCCCGCCCAGCAGGTACGGGCCCACCATGGACGCGATCACCGCGACCGCGTTGACGCCCACCAGCACCACGAAGGCCCGCCGGTGGCGCCGGAGCAGCCCGCGCACATATCCCCGTACGGTCGCCGCCGTGCCCACGGGCAGGGTGGTGGCCGTCTCGGGGGCCGCCGGGTCGTACTCCGGCGGCGCTACGCCGATCATGCGGATTCCTCGATCTCTGTGAGTGCTTCTTCGCGCTTGGTCAGCCCGACCCCGGCGAGACGCTGTTCCTCGTCCGTCTCACGGGTCACGACCGCGCGGTAGCGGGGCTCCCGCTGCATCAGTTCGTGGTGGGTGCCCACCGCGGCCACCGTGCCGCCGTCGATGAGCACGACCCGGTCCGCCCGGTCCAGCAGCAGCGGGGAGGAGGCCAGGACCACCGTGGTGCGCCCCGCGCGCAGCCCCGCCACGCCGTCCGCGATGCGCGCCTCGGTGTGCGAGTCGACGGCGGAGGTCGGCTCGTCGAGCACCAGCACCTCCGGGTCGGTGACCAGGGAACGGGCCAGCGCCAGCCGCTGGCGCTGCCCGCCGGACAGCGACCGGCCGCGCTCGGTGATCCGGGCGTCCATCGGGTCCTCGATCCCGTCCGGCGCGGACTGCAGGACCGCGTCCAGCACGTCCGCGCACTGGGCCGCGCGCAGCGCCGCCTCCGGCTCGACGGAGCCCGAGGCGGGCACCTCGAACAGCTCGCGCAGCGTCCCCGACAACAGCACCGGATCCTTGTCCTGTACGAGGACCAGCCGCCGCGCGGTATCGAGCGCCAGCTCGTCCAGCGCGACCCCGCCGAGCAGCACCGACGGCAGCTCGTCCGCGCTCTCGGCCTCGTCCGCGTCGGTGTTCGCGCCCTCGGCCCCGTCCTCGGGCTCGTCCCCGCCCGCGGCATGGCCGCCGAGGCGTTCCGCGAGGCGGCCCGCCTGGTCCGGGTCCCCGCACACGACGGCGGTGAACCGCCCGGCGGGGGCCAGCAGCCCGGTGTGCGGGTCGTACAGGTCCCCGCCCGGGTCCGGTTCCGCCACCGGGCCGGGCCGCTCGGCGGCGGCGGTCCGGGTCAGCGACAGCACCCGGGCGGCCCGCTTGGCGGAGGGCCGCGAGAAGGAGTACGCCATGGCGATCTCCTCGAAGTGCCGCAGCGGGTAGAGCAGGGTCGCCACGGCGCTGAACGCGGCGACGAGCTCGCCCACCGCGATGCTGCCGTCCAGGGCGAGCGTGGCTCCGTACCAGACCACGGCGATCATCAGAGCGCCCGGCAGCACCACCTGGATCGCCGAGATCAGCGCCCACATCCGGGCGCTGCGCACGGCGGCCTTGCGGACCTCCTGGGATGCCTCGCGGTACCGGCCGAGGAACAGCTCCTCGCCGCCGATGCCGCGCAGGACCCGCAGGCCCGCCACGGTGTCGGAGGCCAGCTCGGTGGCCTTGCCCGCCTTCTCGCGCTGGACGTCGGCGCGCCGGGTGGCGCGCGGCAGCAGCGGCAGGGAGGCCAGGGCCACCAGCGGGACGCCGATCGCGACGACCAGGCCCAGTTCGGGCGCGTAGAACAGCAGGCCCACGCAGACGAGGGCGATGGAGAACACGGCGGCGAGGAAGCGGGAGATCGCCTCGACGAACCATCCGATCTTCTCCACGTCGCCGGTGGATACGGCGACCACTTCGCCCGCCGCGACCCGGCGGGTGAGGGCGGAGCCCAGTTCGGCCGTCTTCCGCGCGAGCAGCTGCTGCACGCGGGCGGCAGCGGTGATCCAGTTGGTGACGGCCGTGCGGTGGAGCATGACGTCGCCGACGGAGATGGCGATGCCGATCAGGACGAGCAGGGCGCCGACGAGCAGCAGCCGGTGGCCGTCGTGGTCGACGACCGCGTCGATGCCGAGCCCCACGGCGTAGGGAAGGCCGGCGATCCCGCCGAAGTGCAGCATGCCCCAGCCCAGGCTCTTGAGCTGTCCGCCGAGCTGACCGCGCCCCAGCCACAGGAGGAACCGGGGGCCGGACCGGGCGTCCGGCACCCCCGGATCGGGATACGGAAGATCGCTGATCTGCATGACGCCCCATGACTGTACGAGTGGTTCAAACCGTGCAAGGTTCGCGTCCGGAACGACGCCGGGCAATCGATTTTCCGGCGGCGGGAGGTCTTCTCGGGGGGTGCGGCACGTCTGTTCGCGGAGGTGAGGGGCCTGTGGCCGCGGCCGCGCCGCATCACCCGGACGGCCGTGTCAGCAGCCGTATTCCGCCGGGGCGTCCGACAGGGTGTTCAGCAGGCCGCCCAGCACCTCGCGCTGTTCGGGGGTGAGCGGGGCCAGGATCTCCTCCGCGGCGTCCGTCCGCGCGTTGCGCAGGCGGCGCAGCGTGGCGCGGCCGGTGTCGGTGAGCTCGATCCTGATGACGCGGCGGTTCGCCGGGTCGGGCACGCGCCGTACGCACGCGGCCGCCTCCAGGCCGTCCACGAGGGTGGTCACCGCGCGCGGCACCACTTCCAGGCGCGCCGCGAGATCCGCCATGCGGGGCGGCTGTTCGCCCTCGTAGTGCGAGACCAGACGCAGCAGCCGACTCTGGGCGGGAGTGATCCCGAGCGGTTCCATGTGCCGCTTCTGGATCCGGTGGAGCCTGCGCGTCAGGCGCAGGAGCTGTTCGGCGAGGAGGCGATCGGTGTCGGCGGCGGAGCTCATGCGGGAACGATATCAGGACCCCGTACATTGTGAGTATAGGTAACAATGATCTATGCTCAGTGGAGTGGCAGCGCAGCGACCCCGACCCTGACTCCTGACCCTGGAGGGTGCCCATGCCTCGCGACGAACTGAGCTGGACCCCGGCGAAAGACCCCCTCGATCCGAACCGGCCGCCTCCGGCCGAGCAGCCGCGCGAACTGCGCCGCATCGTGGCGCTGTTCCGGCCCTACCGCGGCCGGCTCGCCCTCGTCGGCCTGCTCGTCGGGGCCTCCTCGCTGGTCGGCGTCGCCTCGCCGTTCCTGCTCAGGGAGATCCTGGACGTCGCCATCCCGCAGGGGCGGACGGGCCTGCTGAGCCTGCTCGCGCTCGGCATGATCCTCACGGCGGTCGTCACCAGCGTCTTCGGCGTGCTCCAGACCCTGATCTCCACCACGGTCGGCCAGCGCGTCATGCACGACCTGCGCACCGCCGTGTACGCGCAGCTCCAGCGGATGCCGCTGGCCTTCTTCACCCGGACCCGCACGGGCGAGGTGCAGTCCCGCATAGCCAACGACATCGGCGGCATGCAGGCCACCGTGACCTCCACCGCCACCTCGCTCGTCTCGAACCTGACGGCGGTCGTGGCCACCGTGGTCGCCATGCTCGCGCTGGACTGGCGGCTCACCGTGGTCTCGCTGCTCCTGCTGCCGGTCTTCGTATGGATCAGCCGCCGGGTGGGCCACGAGCGCAAGCGGATCACCACGCAGCGGCAGAAGCAGATGGCCGCCATGGCGGCGACCGTGACCGAGTCCCTGTCGGTGAGCGGCATCCTGCTGGGCCGGACCATGGGCCGTTCCGAATCCCTCACCGCCGCCTTCTCCGCCGAGTCCGAGAAGCTGGTGGGGCTGGAGGTGCGCTCCAGCATGGCCGGGCGCTGGCGGATGTCCACCATCGGCATCGTCATGGCCGCCATGCCCGCGCTCATCTACTGGGCCGCCGGCATAGCCCTCCAGACGGGCGCCCCCGCGCTCTCCCTCGGCACCCTGGTCGCCTTCGTCACCCTCCAGCAGGGGCTGTTCCGGCCCGCCGTGAGCCTGCTGTCCACCGGTGTGCAGATACAGACCTCGCTCGCCCTCTTCGCCCGCATCTTCGAATACCTGGACCTCCCGGTGGACATCACCGAGCGGCGCGATCCGGTCCGGCTGGACCGTGCCAAGGGCGAGGTCACCCTGGAAGATGTGCACTTCGCCTACGACACGAAGAGCGGCCCGACCCTCACCGGGATCGACATCACCGTCCCGGCCGGCGGCTCCCTCGCCGTCGTCGGCCCGACCGGCTCCGGCAAGAGCACCCTCAGCTACCTGGTGCCCCGGCTCTACGACGTCACCGGCGGCCGCGTCGCGCTCGACGGGGTGGATGTGCGCGATCTCGACTTCGACTCGCTGGCCCGCTCCATCGGCGTGGTCTCCCAGGAGACCTACCTCTTCCACGCCTCGGTCGCGGACAATCTGCGCTTCGCGAAGCCGGACGCCACCGAGGAGGAGATCGTCGAGGCGGCCCGCGCGGCCCAGATCCACGACCACATCGCCTCCCTGCCCGAGGGCTACGACACCCTGGTCGGCGAGCGCGGCTACCGGTTCTCCGGGGGCGAGAAGCAGCGGCTGGCCATCGCCCGCACCATCCTGCGGGACCCTCCGGTGCTCATCCTCGACGAGGCCACCAGCGCGCTCGACACCCGTACGGAGCACGCCGTGCAACGGGCCATCGACCACCTCTCCGCGGGCCGCACCACCATCACCATCGCCCACCGGCTGTCCACCGTCCGCGATGCCGACCAGATCGTGGTCCTGGACGCGGGCCGCATAGCCGAGCGCGGCACGCACGAGGAACTGGTGAAGGCCGACGGCCGCTACGCGGCGCTGGTCCGCCGGGACCGTGATGCCGCGCTCGCCCCCGAGCCGCCCGAGGGCCGCGCGCTCGCTCCGGTGAATGTATGACCGTATGACCGGTGCGCGGGTGTCATGCCGGAGATGTGCACTGATGAGGGTTTAGCGTTCCCGCATGAGTCACGAGTACCGGCCGCCGCAGCGCCGATCCCGGCTCACCCGCCGGGGCCGGCTGACCCTCTTCCTCGGCACCCTGATCGCCCTCGGCGTGGCCGTCCTGATACCGCTGCTGAAAGATGCCCAGACCCCCGAGCAGCCCCGCCGCCTGGTGATCCCCGAGGGCTGGCGCGCGCCCCAGGTGTACGCCGCCGTCGACCGCGCACTGAAACTGCCACCCGGCTCCACGAAGGCGGCCGTGCCCGCCGCCGCACTGGCGCTGCCCGAGGAGGCCAAGGGGAACCCGGAGGGCTACCTCTTCCCGGCGACGTACCCGGTGACCGAGAAGTCCACCCCGGCCGTGCTCCTCGCGTACATGGTGCGCACGGCCAACGAGAGGCTGGCCACCCGGGCCGTCGCCGCCGGAGCGAAGACCCACGGCATGACCCCGTACCAGACGGCCACCATGGCGAGCATCATCGAGGCGGAGGCCGAGACGAAGGCGGACATGGGCAAGGTCGCACGGGTGGTGCACAACCGGCTGGCGAAGTCGATGCCGCTCCAGATGGACTCCACCGTCAACTACGCCCTGGGCCGTACCACCTTGGACACCACGCTGAGCGACACCCGGATCGACAGCCCCTTCAACACCTACGAACGCCAGGGCCTGCCGCCCACCCCCATCGACAGCCCGGGTCTGGACGCCATGGCAGCCGCGGTCGCACCGACTCCCGGCACCTGGCTGTACTTCGTCACCGTCAAGCCCGGGGACACCCGCTTCTCGACCACCTACGACGAACACCGCAAGCACGTGGCCGAGTTCAACCGGCTCCGCGCCCAGCAGAGCGCCCACCCCACCCAGGGAGCCCCCACCACGAAATGAACGGGCGCCGGACCGCGCGGCCGACCTACGATCGACGGCCTGCCGTGTACGTGCACCGAGGGGGCGAACCGTGAAATGGCCATGGGGAGCTGTATCGAGGAGTGACCGGAAGGCCGCAGCGGGAGCCCGCGCCGAAGCGGACGCCGGGCCCGCCTTCGACGAGGAGCCGATCGAGAGGACCGTCCAGCGGCGCCTGGAGGAGAGCAGGCGGGCGGCCGAGGCGGCCGAGCGGGAGGGTCATCGGCGGATGGTGGACCGCTGGGGGAGCGATGTGCTCGGCTGGCGCGACTGGCTGGCCCGTTCCCCCGTCGGCGTGGACCTGCTCCAGTGGTGGCACGCCGAGTCCGAACTGACCGCCCTGGTCGGGGAGGAGCGGTACGTGGAACGCCTCGGCGAACTGCTCTCGCAGGCGTCGGCGCGCGATGTCGCGGCCATGGGCCTCGGCTGCACCCGGCGGGTGGACCGGGCCTGCCGCTTCGCGGAGACATGCAGTCAGGATCCCGTGCTGCCGCCCGGCGGAAAGCTCGCGAGTTACCGGCACGGCGGAGTCGCCGGGGCGTGCAGCAGCTTCAGCGACTGCTACTCCAAGCAGCAGATCGACGTGACCTTCGCCGACGGCGACCGCCACCGGTCGGTGCTCCTCTACCGGGACCATCCGGCCGAGGCCCGGCTCTGGGTGGACGGCGTCCGGGTGGGGGAGGGGAAGTGGCTGGACAAGGGCGGCTTCTGGGAGGCGGAGCGCTTCTTCTTCATCCGGATCGAGGGCCCGGAGAACCACCCCGAGCAGGGCCCCGGGGAGATCGGCACATACCTCTACAACATCGTCTCGCTGCTGATCCACGACGCGGAGCGCGGCACCTCGCGGATCCTCGTCCCGGAGGACACCGAGAGCTGGACCGATCCCATGCTGGCCGTGCGGGACGGCATGGCCTACGTCTACCCGACCCGGGAGGACCGGGCCGCCGAGGGCACCCCCGACCGGGTGTTCCCCGTGGAGGGGGCGGAGACCGGCTGAGGTCCCGCCCGCCTCGCCGCCCACCCGTCCGCTCAGGCTGGCACCGGCTCCCCGGCCCGCTCCCGCGCCAGCAGCCGCCGGATCTCGCGGACCGCCGCCCCGCCCGCGCGGTTCGCGCCCACCGTCGAGGCCGACGGGCCGTAGCCGACCAGGTGGATCCGCTCGTCGCGCACCGCCCGCGTCCCGTCGATCCGGATGCCGCCGCCCGGCTCGCGCAGTCGCAGCGGGGCCAGGTGGTCGACGGCGGCGCGGAAGCCGGTGGCCCAGAGGATCACATCGGCCTCGACGCGGGTCCCGTCGGCCCATTCGGCGCCCTCGGGGGTGATCCGGTCGAACGCGGGACGGCGGTCCAGGACGCCCGAGGCCAGACCGGCCCGGACGGCCTCGTTCAGCGGGAGACCGGTGACGCTGACCACGCTCTGCGGCGGCAGCCCCCGGCGTACCCGCTCCTCCACCAGCGCCACCGCCGCCCGGCCCTCGGCCTCGCCGAAGCTCCCGTCGCGGAAGACCGGGGGCCGCCGGGTCACCCAGGTGGTCTCCGCCGCGACCTCGGAGATCTCCAGCAGGTGCTGCACCGCCGAGGTGCCGCCGCCCACGACGATCACCCGCAGCCCGGCGAACGCCTCCGGCCCCGGGTAGTCCGCGGTGTGCAGCTGGCGGCCGCGGAAGGTCTCCTGGCCCCGGTAGCGCGGCCAGAACGGCCGGTCCCAGGTCCCGGTGGCGTTGATCAGCGCCCGCGCCGCCCAGACGCCGGCCGAGGTCTCCACCCGCAGCCGGCCGCCCTCGCCCTCGCGGACAGCCGACACGTCCACCGGACGCCGTACGCGCAGCCCGAAGCGCTCCTCGTAGGCCGCGAAGTACTCCCCGATCACCTCCGACGAGGGCCGCAGCGGGTCGGCGCCCGTCAGCTCCATCCCGGGCAGCGCGTGCATCCCGTGGACCTTGCCGTAGGTGAGCGAGGGCCAGCGGAACTGCCAGGCGCCGCCCGGCCGGGGCGCGTGGTCCAGGACGACGTGCCCGATGCCCGCGCGGGCCAGGTGGTAGGCGCTGGACAGGCCGGCCTGCCCGGCGCCGATCACCACCACGTCGACCGCGGTCTCCGGTCCGGCGCCCGCTTCGGTGTTCCACGTCAGATCGTTCACGGTTCTACCAACCGGCGGCGGCCGCGGGATCTTCCCGCCCCCGGCGGCCGCTCAGCGGCCGGGGCGGCGCAGCGTCGCCGGAACCGGCCGGTCGGGCTGGAGGGTCAGCCCCGGGAACACCCCGGCGCGCCCGCTCCCGCTGTCCAGGTGGAAGCGCTGCCCCAGGACGGCCAGGATCAGCGCGGCCTCCACCAGCGCGAACCGCGCGCCCAGACAGGCCCGCGGGCCGCCCCCGAAGGGGAACCAGGCGTGCTCGGGCACCGGATGCGGAGCGTCCGCGTCCCACCGCTCCGGGCGGAAGCTCTCGGGCTCGGGGAACCACCGCGGGTCGCGGTGCATCGACCACGGGCTGGTCCACACCCGCGTCCCCGCCGGGACCGCCCGGCCGCCCAGCCGCGCCTCCGGCCCGGCCACGGCCGTGATCAGCCAGATCGGCGGATACATCCGCAGCGCCTCCTGGACCACCTGCCGGGTCCACGGCAGCCGCGCGTAGTCCTCGTACGAGGGCAGGCGGCCGCCGAGCACCCGGTCCAGCTCCTCCGTCAGCCGGGCCCGGGCCGCCGGGGCGCCGGACAGCAGCTGCCAGGCCCAGGTCAGAGTGGTGGACGTGGTCTCGTGGCCGCCGACGTACAGGGTGATCGACTCGTCCCGCAGCCCCTTGCGGGTCAGCGGCGCGCCGTGCTCGTCGCGTGCGGCCAGCAGCCGGCTCAGCAGGTCGTCCCGGTCCACGCCGCGCGCGGAGGCCGCCTCGTGCTCCCGGATGACGTGCGCGATCTCCCGGTCGAGCACGGCCACCGCCTTCCGCATCCGGCTCCGCCCCGGAGTGCGCACCCACGGCGGCAGGAACATCGTCAGCCCCCGGAACTCCGCGCCCAGTTCACGCTGCGCGGTGGCCATGGCGGCGCCGATGGGGCCCTCCCGGCCGGCGGCGTCGCTGCCGAACAGGGTGCGGACCGCTATCCGTTGGGTGAGCCCGCCCATCTCCCGGTGTACGTCGATCCGCGCGCCCTCCCGCCAGCCGCCCGCCAGGGCGTCCGCGCACTCCACCATCGTGGCGGCGTACGCGCGCACCTGCCGGGGCCGGACGGCCGGCTGGACCAGGGCCCGCTTGCGCCGCCAGTCGTCCCCGGTGGCGACCACCACCCCGTCGCCCAACAACTGGTGGACGGCCCAGCCCAGTTCGGTGGGCCGGAAGGTGGACTCGACGGCGCCGAGCAGTTCACCGGCCAGCTCGGGGCGGGAGACGAGCACATTGCGCTGCGGGCCCAGCGTCCAGGGCACCCAGTCGCCGTAGTCGTCGCGCAGCGACGTGAAGAAGGCCAGCGGATCGCGGGCGAAGGCGGGCAGGTTCCCGAGCAGGGGCCACCCGCGCGGGCCGCCGTTCCGGGTGCCCGGGGGCAGGGTCGCGGTCACGCAGGCATGGTGACAGCCGTGCCCGCAGGGCACCAGAGTGCGGACCGGGGAGGATCAGGCGGTACGCGGACGCGGTACGGACGGCCCCGCGCCCCGCGTCAGCCCCCCCCGGGCCCCGCCCCCGCCCCCGTCAGCCCACCCCGCGCCCCGCCCCGTACGCCGACAGCCACGCGTGGGCCGCCTCCGCCGTGAACTCCGGCTGCCCGCCCCGGAACAGCAGCCCCGCCGAGGCGAAGGCCGGGTCACCGGCGATCTCCGCCGCGTACGGCACCACGATGCAGCCCATCCCGGCCGCGTGCGCCGCCCGCGCCCCCGGCGCCGCGTCCTCCACCACCACGCAGTCGGCCGGCTCCGCCCCCAGCCGCCGCGCCGCCTCCAGGAACACGTCCGGCGCGGGCTTGCCCCGCGCCACCTCCTCGGCGGAGACCAGCGTCGTCAGCAGGGCGTCCAGACCGGTGCCGGCCAGCACCGCCTCGATCGCCTCCCGCGAGGAACCGGAGGCCACCGCCAGCGGCACCCCCTCGGCGCGCAGCCGCTCCACGAACTTCCGCATCTGCGGGAAGACCTCGGTCCGGGTGCGGGCCAGCTCCAGATAGGCGGCGTTCTGCTCGGCGAGCAGGACCTCGACCGGTGCGCGCAGCCCGTAGCGCTCCTTGAGGATCTCCAGCGTCTCCATGGTGCCGATGCCGATGAAGCGGGAGTGCTGCTCCCAGGTGAAGTCCGGGACGCCGTGCCGTTCCAGGGTGAGGCGGCCCGACTCGTAGTAGTTGGGCTCGCTGTCCACGAGGGTGCCGTCGAGATCGAATATGACGGAGATCATCCGCTGTGCCCGTCCTGCCTGTCGTGTCCGGTACCGGCCGTGCTGTCAGCTTGTGCGGGCGTTCCTCCCCACGGCCTCCACCAGCGGCAGCAGCCGGTGCGGGACCCGCTCGCGCAGGGCGACCTCCGTCCGGGTGCGGACCACGCCCGGGAGCTGGATCAGCCGCTGGATCACGTCCTCCAGGTGGGCGTTGTCCCGGGCCGCCACCCGGGTCAGCAGGTCCCCGCCGCCCGTGATGGAGAAGGCTTCGATGATCTCCGGTACGGCGGCCAGCGCGTCGCCCACGTCGTCCAGATGGCCCTGGGTGACCTCGATGTGCACGAAGGCCAGCACCGGATGGCCCAGCGCGGCGGGGGAGAGCACCGGACCGGTGCCGGTGATCACCCCGGTGCGCTCCAGCCGGTCCAGCCGCGCCTGGAGGGTGCCGCGCGCGACGCCGAGGATCCGCGCGTACTCACGGACGCTCGTGCGCGGCTGCTCGATCAGCAGGCGCAGGATTCTGGTGTCGAGCTCGTCCACCGCCATGCGGCGACTGTACCAATGGCACAGTTCAGCCCGATCGTTCCCGGCCGGGCGCCTGCTCCGTGTGGAGGGGCGGCTGGCCCCGGTAGAACAGGCCCACGACCAGCACCGTCGCGGCCGCCGGCAGCAGCAGCCAGCCCGCCGTCCAGCCGGCCCCCACCAGCAGCGCCCCGAGGAAGCCCCCGGCGAACAGGGCCAGGACGGACACACCGCGCAGGGTCCACCCGGCCGTGCCGAAGCCGTACAGGTGCTCGTGCCCCATGGCGGAGCCGCCCAGGAAGGCGGTCATCGAGCGGGTGACCAGCGTCGTCGGCACCCCCGGCACATTGGCCCGCATGATCGTGGTGTTGCGCGTCCCCATGGCCAGCGCCAGGACGGCCGTCGCCGCCAGATGCCGCGGGTGCGGGGACCCGTACTGGGGTGTCAGACCCCAGCCGACGGCCGCCGCGGCCAGGATCAGCCCGGACTCGACGAACAGCCCGAGGACGAACCAGCTCCGCCCGCGCTTCTCCGTCACGGACTCCAGACGGGCCCCGCAGACCACCCCCACGACGAACGCGGCCAGCGAGACCCCGGGCGCCAGGCTCTCCAGCCGCCCGACGCCGGCGGCGCCGAAGGCCAGGAAGAGCACATTGCCCGTCTGCATCGCCGTGAAGGCCGGCCCCAGCGCCAGCAGGCTCGCCGCCTCGACCAGCCCCGTCACGGCCGTCAGCGTGACCATCAGCGCGGGCATGCGCGGCGGGAGGGCCGGACCGGCCGTCCGGGCGGCCCCGCGGTTCTCGTCCATGACGCCCGACAGTGACACGCCCGGGGGGTCGGCCGCCGCCGACATGCCGCGAGGCAATAGGGTCCGGAGGGTGAGTGACCTGATGCTGGTGAGACACGGTGAGACCGCCTGGAGCGCGAACGGGCGGCACACCGGACGCACCGATGTACCGCTGACCGCACGCGGGGTCGAGGAGGCCATCTCCCTGGCCCCCTTCTTCCGCGACCGCCACCCGGCCCTGGTGCTGACCAGCCCGCTGCGCCGCGCCGTGGCCACCGCCGAACTCGCCGGGCTGCCCGGCGCCGGCATCGACTCCGACCTCTACGAGTGGGACTACGGCGGCTACGAGGGCGTCACCACGGCGGAGATCCAGCGCACCACCCCCGACTGGTCCCTGTGGACCCACGGGGTCCCGCCCGGCGACGCCGACCACCCCGGGGAGAACGCCGCCCAGGTGGGAGCCCGCGCCGACCGCGCCCTCGCCCGGATCGCCCCCGTCCTGGAGGCGGACGACGGCGACGTGGTGCTCGTCGCCCACGGCCACTTCCTGCGCGTCCTCACCGCCCGCTACCTGCGCCTGGCGCCCGAGAACGGCCGGCTGTTCCTGCTGCGCACCGGCACCGTCAGCACGCTCTCCACGGAGCACGCCCTCCCGGTGATCGCGGGCTGGAACACCCGGCCCTGACCCGGCCTGACCGGCCCAGCCCGCCTCGCGCGCCGCTGCCGCGTGCGTGACCATTCGTACATGAGCCATGACGGTGCGGGCGACGGGCCCGGGACGGCCACCCAGGACGCGGGGCTCAAGGCCAACGCGATCGGTTTCCTCGACGCGCTCGTCATCGGCCTGAACTCCACCTCGCCCGCCTACTCCCTGGCGGCCGTGCTCGGGCCGATCGTCGCCCTGGTCGGCATCTACGCGCCGGGCGTCATGCTGGCATCGTTCGTGCCGATGCTGCTGATCGCCGCCGCCTTCTACTACCTCAACAAGGTGGACCAGGACTGCGGGACCACTTTCTCCTGGGTGACCCGGGCCATGGGCCCCTGGGCGGGCTGGCTCGGCGGCTGGGCCATCGCGATGACGGGCGTGCTGGTCATCGGCTCGCTCGCGGACGTCGCCGTCAACTTCGGGCTGCTCGCCCTCGGGCTCGACGACTGGGCCGCCAATGCCTGGATCCGGCAGGGCCTCACCGTCGCCGTCATCCTCGCCATGACCGCGGTCTGCGTCATCGGCACCGAGCTGTCGGCCCACCTCCAGGACATCCTGATCCTGGCCCAGGTCTTCTTCCTGCTGGCCTTCGCCGTCGTCGCCATCTACCGCGTCTACGCCGGCACCAGCACCCTGGAGGAGATCGAGCCGAGCATCAGCTGGCTCAACCCCTTCGGCGCCGGCGGCGCCGCCCTCACCGGCGGACTGCTGCTCGGCGTGTTCATGTACTGGGGCTGGGAGTCCGCGGTCAACCTCACCGAGGAGGTCGAGAACTCGGCGACGGCGCCCGGCCGGGCCGGCATCTGGTCCACGGTCATCCTCCTGGTGACCTACCTGTCCGTGGGCTTCGCGGTCGTCGCCTACGCGGGCACCGCCTTCCTCGCCGAGAACGCCGCCGAGGAGGAGGCCATCTTCGCCGTCCTCGCCCACGAGGTGATGGGCGGCTGGGACTGGATGGTGCTCCTCGCCGTCTGCACCTCCGCGCTGGCCTCCACCCAGACCACGATCATCCCGGCCTCCCGGACGGCTCTGTCCATGGCCCGCCGGCACGCCCTGCCCCCGCACCTCGCGCACATCCACCCGAGGTTCCGCACTCCGGACGTGAGCACCTGGTGGGTGGCCGGGATCGCCATCGCCTGGTACCTCGTCGTCAACCAGATCAGCGAGAACGCCCTCCTGGACTCGCTCACCGCGCTGTCCCTGCTGATCGCCTTCTACTACGCGCTGACCGGCCTGGCCTGCGCCGTCTACTACCGCCGCCACCTGCTCGACGGGCCGCACAACCTGCTGCTCATCGGGGTGGGGCCGGTGGTCGGGGCCGCCCTGCTGATCTGGCTGCTGATCGAGTCGATCGGTGACATGTCGAACCCGGAGAACTCCGCGAGCGGCGTCTCCTGGTTCGGGCTCGGCCCGCCGCTCGTCATCGGGATCGCGATCGCCCTCGTCGGCGTGCTCGTCATGTGCTTCTGGCGGATCCGCGACGGCCGGTTCTGGCAGGAGCGGCGCGGCGTGGTCGACCCGGCCCTCGTCCACACCCGCAAGCGCTGAGGAGTCCCGATGTCCGTGGTCCTCGGATACGACGAATCACCCGGCGCCGAGCGGGCCCTGCAGGTCGCGCTGGAGGTGGCCACCGCCTTCGGTGAACCCCTCGTCCTCGTCTACGGGGCGGCTGCCCCGGGCCCCACCGGCGAGGAGTCCCGCGCCCACCGGGAAGCCGTCCGCCAGGCCGGCCGCAGCGCCCTCGCGCACGCGGTGGAGGAGGCCGACGCCGCCGGAGTGCCCTCGACGGTCGAGGTGGCCGACGAGAAGCCCGCCCAGGCCCTGCTCGACGCCGCCCGGCGCCACGACGCCCGCGTCATCATCGTCGGCAGCTGGGGCGACAGCCCGATGCGCGGCGCCCTCCTCGGCTCCACCCCGCACAAGCTGCTGCACCTGTCCCCGATCCCGGTGCTGTGCGTACCGACGGAGAGCGCGCCGCGCTGAAGCGGGTGGGCGGCCTGGTGCTCGCGGCGGACTCGTACGGGCTGCGCACCCTGCGGGCCGCGGCCACCGTCGACAACGCCGGATCGCGCGCGGTCCTGCTGTGCACCGGGTTCCTGCCGGTGGGGGAGACCGTCCTGGACGGCCGACCCGCGATCCGCTACGAACGGGACCTGGCGGCGGTACGGCAGCAGCCGGCGGGCGCCTGAACATCCGTCAGGCACCCGCCGGCCGGGTCCGGCCGTCAGGGACGGGAGAGGGCACTCTCCGGCGGGGCCGGCGCCCCTTCGGGCGACGTCACCTCCTCGGCGCGCAGCCGGGTCAGCGCCGGGCTGGTCACCGCCGTCGTGACCAGGGCCATCAGTACCAGCATGGTGAACAGCTGCGGGCCGATCACACCCAGTTCGAGGCCGACGTTCAGTACCACCAGCTCGGTCAGCCCCCGGCAGTTCATCAGGGCGCCGATCGACAGGGCCTCCCGCCACGGTCTTCCGCAGGCGCGGGCCGCGCCCGCCGCGCCGCCCCACTTGCCGAGGACGGCGACCGCGAGCACCGCGAGGGTCCAGAGCCACAGCTCGGGCGAGGCCGTCAGCCCCCCGATGTCCGTGCGCAGCCCGGTGTGGACGAAGAACAGCGGCAGCAGCACGGGCACGGTGAAGGCCCGCAGCCGGGCCGCCGAGACCTCGATACGCCGCCCCGTGCGCGGGGTGACCACGCCGAACAGGAAGGCCCCGAACAGGGCGTGCACCCCGATCAGGTCCGTGACCAGCGCGGACAGGCTCAGCCCGCTGAACAGCGCGACCAGCACCGCCGCGTCCCCCCACCGGTCGGCGCGCACCGCCCAGCGGGCCAGCAGCGGCCGCACCACGTACAGCATGGCCAGGGCGAAGGCCGCGGCGAGCACGGCCGCGGTCGCCGCCTCCATCGGGGACCCGGCGGAGGACAGCGCCACGACCAGGGCCAGCAGGCACCACGCCACCACGTCGTCCACGGCTGCGCAGGCCATGGCGAGCGCCCCGAGCGGGGTCCCGTACAGCCCGCGGTCGATGAGGATGCGGGCCAGGACGGGGAAGGCGGTGATGCTCATGGCCACGGCGATGAACAGCACGAACGGCACCCGCCCCACCCCCTCCGGCGCGAAACCGCCGTACAGGGCGAGCGCGAGTACGGCGCCCAGGGCCAGCGGCAGCAGCATGCCGGCCTGGCTCACGGCCACCGCGATCCGGGTGTGCCCGCGCAGGCTTTTCAGGTCCAGCTCCAGCCCGACCAGGAACATGAAGGCCAGCAGGCCGAGCTGGCCCAGTACCGAGGTGTACGGGAGCACGCCCGCCGGGAACAGCGCGTGCTGGGCCTGGGGCCAGAGCCAGCCCAGCAGGGAGGGCCCCAGCAGGATGCCGGTGGCGATCTCGCCCACCACGGGCGGCTGGCCGAGCCGCCGGCAGAGGGCCGCGCCCGCCTGGCAGGCCAGGATCACCACGGGCACGGCGATCAGCAGGGCGGGCAGGGGATCAGCGGCGGACACGGGTGCCTCCCTCGGGAGCGGCGTTGGACAGGGCGGTGCGCGGGGCGGACGGGGCGGCGGCCGACGGGGCGGCGGGCGGCGGGGCCGTCGAGGAGGCCCCGGACCACAGGGCGTAGCGGCGCAGCCCGTACAGCAGCGGCTGCGGGTCGTCCCGGACGGTGACCCGGCCGACCTCGGCGAAGACGGCCGTGTGGTCCCCGAAGCCGACCGTCCTGACCACGGTGCAGTCCGCCACGGCGTGCGCGTCGGCCGTGAGGTGCGGTCCGCCGGCGCCCAGCGGCAGCCGCCACTCGACCCGCTCGAAGCGGTCGGGCGCGCCCGAGGCGAACAGGTCGGAGGTGGCGCGGGCCCGCTCGTGCAGCAGGTTGAGGGAGAAGGCACCCTGGGCGAGCACCACGGCGAGGGTCGGGCTGGCGGCCCGCACGCAGACCACGATCGTCGGCGGGTCGAGGGCGACGCTCGCCAGGGAACTGCAGGTCAGGCCGTGCGGCACGGTGTCGGCGTCCAGGGTGGTGACCACGGAGACACCGGTGGGGAAGGCGGCCATGAAGGGCCGGATGTCCGCCTGCCGCCGGGCGGGTTCTTCCGGCGCGGCGGGCTCGGTCGCGGAGCGGTGGGGCATGTCTGACTCCTGGAGTGGCTGGGAACGACGGGGTACGGCTGGGAACGACGGCGGCCCGGCAGCCGGCGGGAGAGCCGTGCTGCCGGGCCGTGGAGGCGTGCGGGCGTGCGGGCGAAGAGGTGGAGAGGTGGGGTGGTGGGGAGGTGGGGGAGAGGCGGCCGGGCGGGGCGGGCCGTTACGCGCCGTGCAGCTGGCGCAGGTAGTCGTAGGCGCTCGGCAGGGTCTCCAGCAGGTTCTGCTGCTGGCGCTTGACGGTGTCGAAGAGCGGTTCGGCGCCGGCCACCGACTCCGGCCGGTGCGCGAGGGTGGGCAGCGGGGCGTCCGGCTCCAGGCCGAGGCCGGAGAAGATGCAGTAGTAGCTGCCGTTGGTCCAGAAGTTGCGGAACTCGGCCTCGAAGTTGCCGTAGTACGTGGACTCGTCCGTGATCGGGGAGTTGATGGGCAGGCCGGCCTTGTAGGCGGAGATCTTCTGCTTGATGTTGTCGGGCAGCACCAGCTTCTTGTTGGCCTGCCAGAACGGGGTGTCGTTGCGCGGCGCGTAGTAGAAGTGCGCCTGGATGAAGTCGCGGGTGTCGTCGAACATCACCTCGATCTCGTTGTTGAAGCTGTCGATGAGACCCTTGTTGAAGGTCTTGTCCGGGAAGTGCTTGGCCAGCTGGTAGATCGCGGCGGTGATGAAGTAGATGCCGGTCGACTCCAGCGGCTCCAGGAAGCAGGAGGACAGGCCGATGCTCACCACGTTCTTCACCCAGGCGCGGCGGTTGCGGCCCACGCGGAAGCGGATGTGGTTGAACTTCGTCTCCTCCGGGTCCAGGCCCCACATGTCCGCGAACTCGCGGGTGGCGGTGTCCTGGTCGGCGAACTTGCTGGAGTACACGTAGCCCGTGCCGAACCGGCCCAGCATGGGGATCTTCCAGGCCCAGCCGGAGGACATGGCGATCGCGGACGTGTAGGGCTCCACGCCGTTCGCCTCGTCGTCGTGCGGGACGGCCGTCGCCACCGCGCTGTCGCACAGCAGGTGGTCGCTCATGTCGATGAACGGCTCCTGCATCGCCTGGTTGATCAGCAGACCGCGGAAGCCCGAGCAGTCCACGAACAGGTCGGCGTCCACGGCCAGTCCGCCCTTGGTGTGCAGGGTGGTCACATAGCCGCGGGAGTCCTGCTCCACCCGGACCATCTCGTCCTGCAGGTGGTGCACGCCCTGCTTCTCGGTGGCGAAGCGGCGCAGGAAATCGGCCACCAGCTGGGCGTCGAAGTGCCAGGCGTACCGGGTGGCCGGACGGCCGTCGAGCCAGCGCGGGGCCTTCATCGCGTCCATCACGGGGGGCTCGCGGAAGCAGGCGTAGTCGAAGGGCTCGGTGGTGCGGCCCTCGTACTTGCGCTTGAACCAGTAGTGCGACAGCGGGGTCTGGTCGTAGTCCGGGAGCAGCCCGAAGGGGTGGTAGAAGTGGTCCGGTCCGCCACCCGGCAGCTCGCGGGCCGTCGCCTCGCCCTGCCCGCCGGTCCGCCAGTTGACGAAGCGCACCGCCATCTTGAAGCTCGCGTTGCACTCCCGCATCCACTCGTCCTCGGCGACCCCCAGGTAGTCGAAGAAGGAGCGCTGGAGATTGGGCACGGTCGCCTCGCCCACGCCGATGCGCGGGATCGACGGCGCTTCGAGCACGGTGATGTCGACCGTTCCCTGCAGCGCCTTGCCGAGATACGCGGCCGTCATCCAGCCGGCCGTGCCGCCCCCCAGGATGACGACCTTCTGAAGCCGGGTGTCGGTGCTGGTCATGAAACAGCCCTCATTTCGGAGTCGGCGGTTCGGGTGGTCGTGCTCATCAGTGTCGAAAACCGCCCTATCACCGCCCTACACCGCAAAGATCCGGCCGTTGTAGGCCCGTTGTAGACCCTCCGAACAGACTCTTCGCAGGCAGAGCGGCAGGCGAACGAGCAACGGGAGGACGCGATGAGCACCGCAGCGACCGAAACGGCGGGGCCGGCGGTACGCGTCCGCTTCCTGGGCGACTTCGAGCTGACCGTCAACGGCGCCCCCGTCCGCCACTGGCGGGCCGGCAAGGCCCGCGGCCTCTTCCAGTACCTCGTCGTCCACCGCGGCCAGACCCTCACCCGCGAACGCCTCTACGCCTCCCTCTGGCCCGGCAGCGACAGCACCGCCGGCAGCTCCCTCAAGGTCGCCGCCCACGCCCTGCGCCGCGTCCTCGACGCCCACCCCGACCGGCCCGGCGACTCCGGGATCCGGCTGCTCTACCGCGACTTCGGTTACGTCCTGCACGTCGCCGGGCTCTGGTCCGACCTCGACCGCTTCCAGGACCTCGTGCACACCGGGCTGCGCGCCGCGACCGCCGGGGACACCCCGCTCGCCCGCACCCGGCTGCGCTCCGCCCTGTCCCTCTACGGCGGCGAGTTCCTGCGCGGCGAGAGCGCCGACTGGGTCGTCGAGCAGCGCGAATACCTCAGAGCCCTCGCCCTGCGGGCGCTCGGGGTGCTGCGCGCAGACGCCGAGGCCCGCGAGGACTTCGTCGACCTGATCGGACTGTGCAAGCGCACCCTTGAGATCGACCGCCACCACGAGGAGACCTACCGCGCCCTCATGGCCGCGCACGGCCGCCGCGGCGAACTGGCCTGCGTACGCCGCTGGTACGAGCTCTGCGCGCGCCGGATGCGCGAGGAACTGGCCGTGGCGCCCGATCCCGAGACCCAGCTGCTGCTGCGCACCCTGCTCCCGGCGGCCGCCCGCGAGAGCGCCCCCGCCGCCCTGGCCCCCACCGTCCGCGCCCTGCGCTCCCCGGTCCGCCGGCCCGGCACGCCCCCGTGGAGCGCGGAGGCCCGTACGCCGCTGCCGCCGCGCCCCGTCCGGCGGGCCCGGCCCGACAACCGGGCCCCCGCCGTCCGGATCCGGGCGGCCGACTGAGCCGGCCGGCCGGGCCCCGCACCGCCCGGCGACCACCGCGTCCGTGCCCCAGCCGTCCAGCGAGCCCCGCAACCCGCGACCGAGTGAGGACACCACCGTGACCGTGCTGACCGTTCCGACCGCGCCACAGGACTCCAGACCACCGGGTGCCGGGCCGCACACGGCCGCCCTGCCGCCCCGGTACACCGACCAGTTCATCGGCGGCGCCTGGGTCCCCTCCGACGCCGAGGCCCGCCTCGTCGTCACCGACCCCAGCACCGAGCGGCCCCTCGCCACCGTGCCCGCCGGCACCGCCCGCGACGCCGACCGCGCGGCCCGCGCCGCCGCCGCGGCCTTCGAGGGCTGGGCCGCCACCCCGCCGCGCGAACGGGCCGCCCTGCTGCGCCGGGTCGTCGCGGCCATGGAGACCCGCGCCGACCGCTTCGCCGAGATCATCACCGCCGAGGTGGGCGCGCCCGCCCGGATGGCCCGTCACACCCATGTCGGGCTCTCGCTGGGCATGGCCGCGCACTGCGTGGAGACCGCCGCCTCCCACACCTTCGAGGAGCGCGTGGGGCATTCGCTGGTCGTGCGCGAGGCCGCCGGGGTCGCCGCCTGCGTCACCCCGTGGAACACCCCGCTGCTGCTCACCGTCCAGAAGATAGTTCCGGCGCTCGCGGCGGGCTGCACCGTCGTGCACAAGCCCAGCGAGATCACCCCGCTGCACGCCCGGCTGCTCGCCGAGGCCGTCGCCGAGGCCGATCTGCCGCCCGGCGTCTTCAACATGGTCGTCGGGACCGGGGCCGAGGCCGGTACCGCGCTGGTCACCCACCCGCTGGTGGACGTGGTCTCGCTGACCGGCTCCACCCGGGCGGGCCGCGAGGTCTCCGCGCTCGGCGCCGCCCGCATCAAGCGCGTCCACCTCGAACTCGGCGGCAAGAACGCCAGCCTCGTCCTCGACGACGCCGACCTCCCCTCCGCCGTCGCCGCCTCCGTCGACCAGATGCTCTTCAACACCGGCCAGACCTGCCTGCAATGGAGCCGGCTGCTGGTGCCCCGCGAGCGCCAGGACGAGGCCGTGGCCCTCGCCCGCGCGGCCATGGACGGCTATGTGACCGGCGACCCGCGCGATCCCGCCACCGACCTCGGCCCGCTGGTCTCCGCCGCCGCCCACGAGCGCGTCACCGCGTACATCCGGCGCGGCACCGAGGAGGGCGGCGCCCGCCTGGTCCACGGCGGCCCCGGCCGGCCCGACGGGCTGGACACCGGCTACTACGTCCGCCCGACCGTCTTCGCCGACGTGGACCCGCTGAGCACCCTCGGGCAGGAGGAGATCTTCGGCCCCGTCCTGTCCGTCATCCCCTACGAGGACGAGGCGCAGGCCGTCCGCATCGTCAACGGGACCCGCTACGGCCTGCACGGCGCGGTCTGGTCCGGCGACGAGGCCCGCGCCGGGCGCGTCGCACGCCGCTTCCGCACGGGCCTGGTCGACGTCAACGGCGGCCAGTTCAACCCGGCCGCGCCCTTCGGCGGCTTCAAGCAGTCCGGGATCGGCCGCGAATGCGGCACCGCCGGGCTGGACGCCTTCCTGGAAACCAAGTCGATGCAGCTCCCGCAGGGCGGGCCCGGCCAGGTGGTGGGCCCGCGGCTGCGGGCCACCGCGGCCGCCGCAGGCCCCGCGGACACGGAGAGGAACGAGGGATGAGCCAGCCGCACGCCGCGCCGTCCGGGGCCGCCGCCCCGGACGCCCCGGCCGAGGACACCCCGCCGCCCGGCGCGGCGGAGCCGGCGCGGGGCGCGCTGCCGCCGCTCTTCGCCCGCCTGGAGCGGTGGACCCGCGAACAGCCCGACGAGACCGCCGTCAAGGCCGCCGACGGCTCCCTGACCTATGCGGCGCTCACCGCCCGCACCGCCCGCTACGCCACCGCCCTCGCCCGCGCCGGAGCCGGCCCCGAGACCCCGGTCGGGCTGCTGCTCGGCCGCTCCCGGGAGAGCGTGCCCGCGCTGCTCGCCGTCTGGAGCCTCGGCGCGACCGCCGTCCCCCTCGACCCCGCGCACCCGGTCGAACGGCTCGGCGGTGTCCTGCGCGACGCCGGGGCCGCCGTCCTGATCGCCCCCGGGACCCCCGCCGGACTGGAGGCGGGCGGGGCCGCCCTGCTCACCCCGCGCGAGGTCCGCCGCGGCGCCCCCGGCGCGCTCGCGGTGTCCGTGCCCGCCGCCGACGGCTGCGCCTACCTCGTCTACACCTCCGGGACCACCGGCCGCCCCAAGGGGGTCGAGGTCACCTACCGGGGCCTGGACACCTTCGTAGAGGCCCTGGGCGGACTCGGCCTGCCCGCCGGCGGGCTCGGCCTCAACGCCGTCTCGCCCGCCTTCGACGGCTGGCTCTGGTGCACCCTGCTCTACCTCGTGCACGGCCAGGGGGTGGCCCTCGCCGACCTCTCCCTGGAGGGCCTGCGCCAGGCCGCCGCCGAGGGCCGCGAGGCGCTGCCCGCCGGACTGCGCACCGTCTCCCTCACCCCCTCCCTGCTCGCCGCGCACGGCGCCGGGATCGGCTCCGCCGAGGTGGTCGTGGTCGCCGGGGAGGCATGCCCGGCCGCGCTGGCCGAGCGCTTCGCCGAGGGCCGACGGCTGCTCAACGTGTACGGGCCCACCGAGGTGACCATCGCCGCCACCTGGGCCGACAGCAGGAAGGGGGACGACGTGACCGGCATCGGACGACCGCTGCCCGGCTACCGGGCCTACGTCCTGGACGAGGACCTGCTCCCGGTGCCCGCCGGCACCGAGGGCGAGCTCTACCTCGGCGGCCCGGCCGTCGCCCGCGGCTACCGGGGGCGCCCCGGCCTCACCGCCCGGCGCTTCCTGCCCGACCCCTTCCAGGGCGGCGGCAGCCGCATGTACCGCACGGGCGACGTGGTGGTCCGCCGCGCCGACGGCGCCCTGGAGTACCGGGGCCGCCGCGACGACCAGGTCAAGGTGCGCGGCCACCGCATCGAACTGGGCGAGGTGGAACGGGTCGCCGCCGAGCTCCCCGAGGTCGTCGCCGCGGCCTGCTGCCCGCTCGCCGCGGGCCAGAGCCTCGGCCTCGCCGTCGTCGCCGCGCCCGGCGCCGGGCCTGCGGAGCTGGTGGCCCGGGTCGTGGAGCGCTGCCGCAAGCTGCTGCCCGCGGCGGCGGTCCCGGCGACCGTGCGCGTCCTGGAACGGATCCCCACCCTCAGCACCGGCAAGGCCGACCGCGAGGCGCTGGCGCGGGCTCTGGCCGCCCCGGAACGACCGGCCGGCGCGGACGCCGGGGGCGGAGGCGCGAGCCCGAGCGAGCGCGTGGTGATGACCGTGTGGGCCGAGGTGCTGGGCACCGAAGTGGCCGGGCCCGAAGCCGACTTCTTCGAGCTGGGCGGCCACTCCCTCGCCGCGGCCCGCGCCGTCTCCGAACTGCGCCGCACCACCGGACTGCGCCTCGGCCTCGGCGCCCTGCTGGCCCGGCCGACGGTGGCCGACGTCGCCGCCGAGATCGACCGGCTGGCCGCCGCCCCGGCCCCGCCCGCCGGAGCCGGCGTGTCCGCCGGTGCGACCGCCACCGCGTCCGTCGGCGCGTCCGCCGGTGCGGAAGGGGCGTAGACCATGGGCCGCTGGATCTCCACCTGGACCGACGACCCCGCCGTACGGGACCTGCCCGTGCTGCTCTGCCTGCCCCCGGCCGGCGCCGGCTGCCAGCAGTTCCGCGCGTGGCAGCCCGCACTGGAGGGCACCGCGCAGGTGTACGGCGTACAGCTCCCCGGCCGGGAGAACCGCTGGCGCGAACCCATGCCGGACACCTTCGACGAGGCCGTCGACGCCATCGCGGCCGAGCTGACGGCCACCGTCGGGGACCGGCCCGTGACCGTCTTCGGCCACAGCTTCGGCGGACTGCTCGGCTACGAGGTGGCCCGCCGGGTCCCGCCGCGCGCCCTGGTCGTCAGCGGCTGCCGGGCCCCCGGCCACTGGGACGGTGCCGGCCGCGGCATCGTCGACGACGGCGAGGAGCTGGACAAGCTCTTCGACACCGCCGGACTGGACCCGGCCCTGCTGGACGAGGACACCCGCGCCCTGATGGTCGGGATGCTCCGCAAGGACGCCCAGCTGTCGCTGAGTTACACCCACCGGCCGGGCGTGCGGCTGGACGTGCCCGTGCACGCCTGGGGCGCCGACGGGGACGAGACCGTCACCGCCGCCGACCTCGACGGCTGGGCCGCGGTCACCAGCGCCGGTTTCACCCGGCACACCACCACCGGCGGCCACCACGCCGTCCTGCGCCACCCCCGGCCCGTACTGGACCAGCTGACGGCCCTGCTGAGCGACGCCGCGCAGCCGCACCCCGCGCCCTGACCCCGGCGAAGACCACCGCCCACCCGCCCGAACCCGGAGGACACCGTGCCCACCACCCATCAGGTCCTCGTGAACCACGAGGGGCAGTACGCGCTGTACCCCGCCGCACGCGAGACACCCGACGGCTGGACCCCGGCCGGTTTCGACGGCACCGAGGACGAGTGCGCCGACTTCGTCGACGCCCACTGGCCCGACACCCGCCCCAACGGTCTGCGAGGAGCCTGAGATGGAGATCGACCTGCTCGACCCGGGCCCCTTCGGCCGCAACGACTTCTGGCCGGCCTTCGCCTGGCTGCGCGCCCACGACCCGGTCCACTGGCACCCCGAACCCGGCAGCGAGGACGGCGGCTTCTGGGCGCTGACCAAGCACCGCGACATCATGCGCGTCTACGCCGACAGCGACACCTTCCTCTCGGGCCGCGGGATGCGCCTGGGCAGCGATCCGGCCGCCGTCGCCGCCGTCGCCCAGCGCATGCTCATCGTCTCCGACGTCCCCCACCACACCCGGCTCAAGCGCGCCCTCCAGCAGGCGTTCGGCCCGCAGCAGATGCCGCGCCTGGAAGCCCTCGTGGAGCGGGTGGTCGGGGAACTGGTCGCCGAGTCCGCCGAGCACGACACCCTGGACTTCATCGACCTCGCCAAGCAGCTGCCCAACCGGGTCGTCTGCGCCGTCCTCGGCATCCCGCGCGCCGACTGGGCCTGGATCGGGGCCCTCACCACCGACGCCTTCGACTCCCCGGACGAGGCGGTGCGCAGCAGCGCCCACTCGGAGATCTTCCTCTACTTCATCGAACTGCTCGCGGAGCGCCGGGCCCGCCCCGGGGACGACCTGGTCAGCCAGATCGCCCACGACACCCTCGTCGACGAGGGCGACGGCGGCGAACGCCCGCTCAGCGACCACGAGATCGTCTTCAACCTCAACGGCGTGCTGTCCGGCGCCAACGAGACCACCCGCTACTCCGCCGCCGGCGCCGTCCACATGTTCGCCGAGCACCCCGACCAGTGGCGGCTGCTGCGCGCCCTCGGACCCGCCGGGATCGCCCCGGCGGTCGAGGAGGTCCTGCGCTGGACCACCCCCGGGGTGCACGCCCTGCGCACCGCCGCCCACGACACCGAGATCAACGGCGTCCCGGTCGCCGCCGGTGCCCGCGTCACCCTGTGGAACGTCTCCGCCAACCGGGACGAGGAGGTCTTCGCCGACCCGCACGCCTTCCGGGTCGACCGCCGCCCCAACCGGCACGTCGCCTTCGGCCACGGCCGCCACCTCTGCCTCGGCGCCCGCCTCGCCCGCTTCGAACTCGGTGCCCTGCTCACCGAGATGCTGGCCGTGCTGGACGGCTTCGAGCTGGCCGGGCCGGTCTCGTTCAACTCCTCCAACTTCACCTGGGGGATCAACAGTCTCCCCGTGCGGCTGCTGCGCAGCCGAGCCTTCGCGAAATAAGAAAGGGCCCGCACTGTGACCACCGCACTCGTCGACTTCAACCGCACGGACGCCGCGTTCCCCGCCACCGGGTACCCGCAGCTCCTCGCCGCACAGGCCGCCCGTACGCCTGAGGCCACCGCCCTCGCGCAGGGCGACCGCACCTGGACCTATGCCGAACTGGAGGCCGCCACCAACCGCCTGGCGCACGCGCTGATCGCCCGCGGGGCCGCGCCCGGCACCCGGATCGGGCTCTGCTACCCGCGCGGCGCCGACTACGTCCTCGGCTCCCTCGCCGTCCTCAAGGCGGGCGCGGCCATCGTCGCCCTGGACCCCGTCAACCCCGACGACCGGCTCGCCGCGATGATCGCCGACGCCGGCCCGCTGCTGGTGCTCACCCCCGCCGAACTGGCCCGCCGGATACCCGAGGGCATCGAGCGGGCCGAGGTCGCCACCGCCGGCCGGGGCCTGCCCGACAGTGCGCCCCCGGCCGTGACCGGCCCCGACACCATCAGCCACCTCATCTACACCTCCGGCTCCACCGGCACCCCCAAGGCCGTCCTGGAACGCCACGGAGCCCTCACCAACCTGGTGCACTGGACCACCCGCGCCTACGGGGTCCGCCCCGGCGACCGCGCCTCCTGGATGTCCACCCCCGGCTTCGCCGTCCAGATCATGGAGTGGCTGGCCTACCTGCCCGCCGGGGCCGCGATCCACATCCCCGAGGCCGGGCAGGCCCAGACCCCGGAGCAGATCCGCGACTGGCTCGCCGCCGAGGGCATCACCCACACCATGCTGGTCGCCGCCCTGGCCGAGCCCGTATGGGGCCTGGAGTGGCCCGCCGGGAGCGCCCTGCGGATCATGGTGACCACCGCCGAGCGCGTCCACAGCTGGCCGCCCGTCGACACCTCCTTCCGGGTCGTCATGACCTACGGCACCACCGAGACCACCAACGTCCTGTCCTGCCTGGACCTCGGGGCGGGCATCGACCACACCAGCCAGGCCACCCCCGAGGAGGTCCGCGCCTGCCGCCAGGTCCCCGTCGGCGTGCCCATCGCCAACCTGCGCGTCCACCTCCTCGACGAGGACGGCCACCCGGTCCCCGAGGGCGAGGTCGGCCGCCTCCATGTCTCCGGCGCCGGCGTCGCCGCCGGATACCACGGCCGCCCCGAGCTGACCGCCGCGAAGTTCCTCCCCAACTTCCTGCCCGGCGACCCGCACCCCGTGCTCTACGACACCGGCGACCTCGCCCGCCGCCGCGAGGACGGGGCCGTCGAACTGCTGGGCCGCTCCGACTCCCAGGTGAAGATCCGCGGCTTCCGCGTCGAACTCGGCGAGGTCGAGACCCACGTCGCCCGGCTGGAGGGCATCGCCGAGGCCGTCGTCACCGCCCAGGAGCGCGGCCCCGGCGACAAGCGCCTGATCGCCTACGTCTCCCCGGCCGCCGGGGCCGGACAGCCCGACCCGGCCGCGGTGCGCGCCGAAGTCGCCCGTACGCTGCCCTACTACATGGTCCCCGGCTCCGTCGTCGTCCTGCCCGCCCTGCCCCGGCTCGCCAACGGGAAGGTCGACCGGCGCGCACTGCCGCAGCCCCCCGAGGGCCGCGAGGCGGTCGGCGCCGGCTACGAGGCCCCGCGCAACGAGATCGAGGACGGACTCGGCCGGCTGTGGGCCGAGGCGTTCCGCACCGAGGCCGTCGGCATCCACGACAACTTCTTCGAGCTGGGCGGGCATTCGCTGCTGGCCTTCCAGCTCATCGACGAGATCCGCCGCCGCTACGGCGTCGAGCTGAGCCTGTCCGACCTCTCCACCTGCCCCACCGTCGCCGAGCTGGCCACCCTCGTCACCACCGGCCGTAGTGGTGCCCGCGGCTCCTTCGGCGGGCTCCCCGCGATCGTGCCCGACCCCGCCGCCCGCTTCGAGCCCTTCCCGCTGACCGAGAGCCAGCAGGCGCTGTGGATCGGCCGCGGGGGCCTCGTGGAACTGGGCAACGTCGGCTGCCACGGCTACTTCGAATGGGAGAGCGCGCGGCTCGACGTACCCCGCTTCACCCGGGCCTGGCACCGGCTCGTCGAACGCCACGACGCCCTGCGCACCCGGGTCCTGCCCGACGGCACCCAGCAGGTCTTCGCGGAGATCCCCGCCTACGAGATCCCCGTCACCGACCTCGGCGGCCTCGACGAGCCGGCCCGCCGGGCCGAACTGGCCGACCTGCGCGAGCGGCTGTCCCACCAGGTGCTCGACGCCGACGCCTGGCCGCTGTTCGACGTCCGGATCAGCCTGCTCGGCGGTGGCCGCGCTCGCATCCACCTCTGCCTGGACTTCCTCGTCGCCGACGCCTGGAGCTACTTCCAGGTGCTCATCCCCGACCTGGTCGGCTACTACGTGGAACCGGACGCCGAGCTCCCCCCGCTGGAGCTGACCTTCCGGGACTACGTGCTCGCCGTCGGCAACACCCTGCGCGACAGCGAGATCTACCGGCGCTCCGAGTGGTACTGGCGCGACCGCCTCGCCACCCTCCCGCCCGCCCCCCAGCTCCCGGAGCGCCCCGCCGACGCTCCCGAGCTGCCCGTCCGGTTCGAACGGCGCAGCCATGTCGTCGCCCCCGAACTGTGGGCCCGCATCCAGGAGCGGGCGCACGCCCGCGAGGTCACCCCCTCCGGGGTGCTCGCCGCGGCCTACGCCGAGATCCTGGGCCGGGCCAGCGGCCAGGCCCGGTTCACCATCAACCTCCCGCTCTTCAACCGCCTCCCGCTGCACCCGCAGGTCAACTCCCTGCTCGCGGACACCACCACCACGCTGCTGCTCGCCGTCGAACAGACGGAGCACACCTTCGCCGGACGCGCCCAGGCCGTCCAGCGCCGCCTGTGGGCCGACCTGGAACACCGCTATTTCAGCGGGGTGCAGGTGCTGCGCGAGCTGACCAAGCTGCGCGGCTCCCTCGCCCCGGCCATGCCCGTCGTCATGACCAGCCTGGCCGGACACCCGCCGCAGTACGAGGAGACCGAGCTCGGCGCGCCCGTCTACGGCATCTCCCAGACCCCTCAGGTCTCCCTGGACTTCCAGGTCTTCGAGAAGCCCGACGGCCTCACCTTCAACTGGGACCACCTGCCCGCCGTCTACCCCGACGGGCTCATCGACACCATGTTCGCGGAGTTCACCGCACTGCTGGAGGCCCTGGCCGAGGACGCCGCGTGGGAGCGGCCCTCCGCGCCGCCCGGCCAGCGGGACGAGGCGCCCGCCCCGGCCGGGGAGCGGGACACCGGCGACGCCTGGGAGCGGTACTGGGCCGGGATCCGGCGCACCGGCCGCGGCGGCGACGTCATCTGGGACGCGGACAGCGGCGAGGAGTTCCACTGGCTGCTCGGCCAGGCCCGGCGCCACTTCGACAGCGGGCTCCCACTCATCGACCTGGGCTGCGGCAACGGCCGCTACAGCCGCGAACTCGCCCCGCACTTCCCGTCCGTGGTCGGCGTCGACGTCTCCGCCAGCGCCATCGAGCACGCCCGGCGCGAGGCGGAAGGCGTGGCGAACGTCGACTACCTGGCGATCGACATGACCGACGCCGCACAGGCCGCCGCTCTGGGGGAGGGGCCGTACAACATCTTCGTCCGCGGCGTCTTCCACGTCCTGGACACCGAGGCCCGCGCCCGGCTCGCCACCGTCGCCGCGCGGCTGCTGGGCAGTGAGGGCACGCTGATCGTCCACGAGCCCGACTACTCCAGCAACTCCTTCGGCTACCTCGGCTTCGTGGGCGGCAAGCGCGGCCGCGCCGAGGACCTGGTGGGCCCGCTGGAGGCGGCCGGCGTACGGCACTCGCACCGCTTCACCCGGCCCGAGCTGGCCGAGGCGTTCGGCGCGGAGGACTGGGAGGTGGTCGAGGACGAGGCGATCGAACTGCACGCCATCGACCCCCGCTCCGACTCCGACGCCCTGCGGCTGCCCGGCTACTACGCCGTGCTCCGCCGCAGGCGCTGATGGCGGTACCGGACCGGGCCGGCCTCGCCCTGGCCGGGCCGTCCGGAGCGGTGCTGGCCGCGGCCGGGGACGTACGGGAGCTGCTGACCCGTACCGAACGGGACCGGGCCGACGCCCTCCGGTCGGCCCGCGACCGGGCGGACTTCCTGGCCGCGCACGCCCTGGTCCGGCTCTGCGCCGGGCGGCTCCTCGGCCGCCCGGCGCGGGGCCTCACCGTCGTGCAGCGCTGCGAGGGCTGCGGCGGCCCGCACGGCAGGCCGCGGCTGGCCGAGGCCCCCGGCACCGGGATCAGCCTCGCGCACAGCCGCGGCTGGGTCGCGGCGGCCGCCGCGCACGGCCCGGTGGGCGTGGACGTCGAGGCATGGGAGGGAGAGGAGGAGCAGCCGCCGGACTGGCGGACGGTGGAGGCCGCCTGCACCGCGGAGGAACTGGCCGCCGTACGGGCGGACCCGCACCCCCGGCGCGCCTTCCTGCGCCAGTGGGTGCGCAAGGAGTCCCTGGTCAAGGTCGGGGCGGGCACGCTGGACGAGGCGGCCCGCCTCGACCTTCCCGTGTACGGGCGCCGACCGCCGCACTGGCGCGGCTGGCAGCTGCTGGACTGGGAGGGAAAGGGGGCCGTCGGATGTGTGGCGGCCCGCGAGGAGATGCGGCTGCGGCTGCTCGGCTGAAAGACTGGGAACGTGGAACGACGTACGACCGAACGGCTGCTCAGGGCACGCGCACAGGCGATCGGGGGCGGGGTCCGGGAGGACTCCGTCGCGGCCGTCCTCGACCGGGTGCTGGCCGTCCAGGCACAGGACCTGCCCGCGGCCGAACTGGGCCTGCGGGTACGGGCCCACGGGCTGACCCGCGAGGCGGTCCGCCACGCCACCGACACCGAACGCAGCGCCGTACGCGGCTGGTTCATGCGCGGCACCCTCCAGCTCGTACCCGCCGCCGACGCCCGCTGGCTGCTCGCCCTCTTCGGACCGCTCCACCTCGCCGCCGGCACCCGGCGGCTGCGCGAACTGGGCCTGGACGAGGCCCTGTGCGCCCGCGCGGAACGCCTCATCGCCGACGCCGTCGCCGACGAGGGCCCGCTCACCCGCGCCCAGCTCACCGCACGGCTCACCACCCTCGGGGTGGAGCCGAAGGGGCAGTCCGCCTTCCACCTGATCCGCCGCGCCGCACTGGCCGGGATCATCTGCCACGGACCGCAGCGCGAGGACGAGGCCACCTTCGTGCTCCTCGACGACTGGCTGCCCGCCACCGGCCCGCTGCCCTTCACCGGGGCCGCCGCCGAACGCGAACTCGCCCGCCGCTACCGGCTGGCCCACGGCCCCGCCGACGCCCAGGACTTCCTGCACTGGTCCGGCCTGCGCACCGGCTCCGGGAAGAGCGCCTGGGCGGCCCTGCCGCAGGCCGTCCCCGAGGACGCGCCCCCGCCCGGGGAGCCCGACGTACGCCTGCTGCCGGCCTACGACAACTACCTCGTCGGCTACCGCACCCGCGACCTGTCGGTACCCTCGGAGCACGAGCGCCGGGTCTGGCCCGGCGGCGGGCAGATCCGGGCCACCGTCCTCGTCGACGGGCTGGCCGTCGGCACCTGGTCGGGCGGCCGCCGGGGCACTCCGGTCACCGTCGAGCCCTTCCCCGGGGCCGCGCCCCCGAGCCCCGCCGAGGCCGCCGGGATCGCCCGCGAGAGCGCCGACATCGCACGCTTCTCCAGCGGATCTCATCGCCTGTCTACACAGGCCCTATAGTCCCCGGATTCATAACCGGCCGCTAACTCCCGGTGCCTACCGTCAATGCCGTCCCGACAATTCCCTACCCAATCAGAAAAGGGCGTCGACATGGCACTCGGTCGGCATTCCGATTTCAATCGCCTGTGGTTCGGGCAGACCGTCAGCAACTTCGGCGACAAGATCTCCCTCCTGGCCCTGCCGACCCTCGCGGTCGTGGTGCTGGACGGCGGAGCCTTCGAGGTCGGCGTGCTCGGCGCGCTGCGCTTCCTCCCGTTCCTGCTGCTCGCCCCGTTCGCGGGGCTCGTGGCCGACCGGGTCTCGCGGCGCACCGTCATGATCGTCGCCGACCTGGGCCGCTTCCTGGCCCTGGCGACGATCCCGCTGGCATTCGCCCTCGATTCCGTCAGCATGGTCCACGTCTATCTCGTGGCCGCCCTCACCGGTGTCCTCACCACCTTCTTCGAGGTCTCCTACCAGTCCTGGCTGCCGCAGCTCATCGGCACCGAGAACCTCATCGAAGGAAACACCAAACTCCAGATCAGCCGAAGCGTCGCGGAAGCGGTCGGCGCCGGAGCCGGCGGCGCGCTCATCCAGCTGCTCGGCGCGGCCCGCGCCATCACCGCCGACGCCTTCACCTTCCTGATCTCGCTGCTCGCCCTCCTCGTCATCCGCCACCGGGACACCCGCGAGCGGACCGAAGAGCGCAAGGCGTCCGCCAAGGCCGAGATGAAGGAGGGCATGAGGACCCTCTTCGGCAACCCGGTCCTGCGCGGCCTGTTCACCGCCAACGTCGTGGTCAACCTCGGTGCCGCGATGGGTGACGCCCTCCTGATCGTCTACGCCTACAAGGTGCTGGACCTCAGCCCCGGCCAGGTCGGTATCGCCTTCGCCGTCATGTCGGTCTTCGTCATCGTCGGCGCCGTGCTCTCCGAGGTCGTCTCCAAGAGCCTGTCCGTGGGCCGCCTGCTGGTGATCACCGCCGTGGTCCTCGGCGCCGGCTACATCCTGGTCCCGACGGGCGGCGCGATCGGCGGCTTCGTCGGACTGATCGTGGTCCAGGCCGTCATCGGCTTCGTCTCCCCGATGTTCGACATCCACGTCCTCAGCCTCGTCCAGGGGGTCACCCCGAACGAGCAGATGGGCCGCGTCAGCGGCACCGCCCTCTCCGCGGTCTACGGCGCCCTGTCCCTCGGCTACTTCGCGGGCGGCGCGCTCGGTGAGGGCATCGGCCTGACCGGCGGCCTCGCGGTGGCCGGTGCCGTGACCGTCGTCGGAGGACTGACCCTGCTGGCCGGACCGGTGGCCAAGATCAAGGAAATGCCCGCCGGCGACCCCGCAGAGGAGGGATCCCCGGCCCCCGACGAGGCCAGGATCACCGCCTGAGGCTCCGGCCCCACGGGAGCGGATGCCCCCCGACCGGCATCCGCTCCCGGCACACGCCACCGCCCCGCATCCCGCATCCCGCGCACGCCCCTGCCCGTACGCCCCCCACGCACGCCCCGCGCACCGACGCACCGCCCCCGCACGCCCCGCGCCGCGCTCCCGCGGCGCGTCCTGCCGTACTCCCTCTCCCGAAGACGCACGGAGGCTCAAGGTGAGCGAGTCCCTCGCCGAACGCATAGCCGCACTGCCGAAGTCCCGCCGGGCACTGTTCCAGGCCCTGACGGGCCGGTCCGGCGGGCGCGCCGCCGTACGGGAGGACCCCGAGCCGGCACCCCGTGACCCCGCCGCCCCGCCCGTACTCTCCTTCGCGCAGCGCCGCCTGTGGTTCATCGACCAACTCCAGCCCGGCAGCCCCGCCTACAACGTGCCGGTCGCCACCCGCATCAGAGGCCCGCTCGACGTTCCCGCCCTGCACGCCGCGCTCCAGGACATCGTCGACCGCCACGAGGTCCTGCGCACCGTCTACACCTACCGCGAGGGCGCCTCCGAGGCCGTGCCCCGCGTCGTGGACGGCTTCCGGCTGCCCCTGCCGCTGACCGAACTGCCCGGCGAGGACGCCGTACGCCCCTTCTACGACGCCGACGCGGGCGCCCCCTTCGACCTCGCCGGAGCCGTCCCGCTGCGCGCCCGGCTGGGCCGGATCGGCGCCGAGGACCACGTCCTCGTGCTCAACCTGCACCACATCGTCACCGACGGCTGGTCGATGCGGATCCTCTACGCCGAACTGGAACGGGCCTACGCCGCCCGCACCGGCGCCCCCGCCGAGGCCGGTGCCCCGCTCGCCCTCCAGTACGCCGACTTCGCCGCCTGGCAGCGCGAGCGGGTCAGCGGGGACCGGCTGGAGCGGCTGACCGCCTTCTGGCAGGAGGAACTGGGCGGGGCCGCACCCGTGGACCTGCCCACCGACCGGCCGCGGCCCCCCGTCTTCGGGCACGCCGGAGCCTCCCGCTACATCGACCTGCCGCCCCGGCTCATCGCCCGGCTGCGCGAGTTCGGCAAGTCCGAGGGCGCCACCCTCTACATGACGATGCTGGCCGGCTTCGCCGCCACCCTGCGCCGCTGGACCGGCCAGGAGGACATCGTCGTCGGCACCTCCGTCTCCGGCCGCGACCACCCCGCCTTCGGCGAGCTCATCGGCTTCTTCGTCAACACCCTGCCGCTGCGCATCAGAACCGGCGGCGACCCCGGCTTCGCCGAACTGGTCCGCGCCACCCGGCACACCACCCTCCAGGCGTACGCGCACCAGGAACTGCCCTTCGACCTCATCGTCGACGCCCTCGGCCTGCCCCGGGACCCCAGCCGGCCGCCGCTCACCTCGGTGATGTTCCTCCTGGACGAGACCCCGGACACCGCCCCCGGCCTCGCCGGCCTGGCCACCGAGCCCATCGACTTCTCCTCGCACGCCACCAAGTACGACCTGATGATCAGCGTCCACGACACCGGCACCGCCGTGCGCGCCCTCGTGGAGTACCCCACCGACCTCTTCGACGCCGCCACCGTCGACCGGCTCCTCGGCCACTTCCTCACCACCCTCGAAGGCGCCGTCGACCGGCCGGCCGCCCCGCTGTCCGCGCTGCCGCTGCTCACCGACGCCGAGCACCGCGCCGTCCTCGACGACTGGAACGCCACCCGCGCCCCCTTCCCGCAGGACGCCTGCCTGCACCAGCTCTTCGAGCAGCACGCCGACCGGCGGCCCGACGCCCCCGCCGTGGTCCTCGGCGGCCTCGGCGGCTGGAGCGTCAGCTACCGGGAGCTGGAGGAGCGCGCCAACCGGCTCGCGCACCGCCTCACCGAAGCCGGCGCCGGACCCGGCCGGACCGTCGCCCTGTGCCTGCGCCGCGGCCCCGCCCTGGTCACCGCGATCCTCGCCGTCCTCAAGGCGGGCGGGGCCTACGTACCGCTCGACCCGGACTACCCCGCCGAACGCCTCGCGCTGCTGCTCCAGGACGCCGCGCCCCCCATCGTCGTCTCCGACGCCGAACTCATCGGCCGGCTGCCGCTGCCCCCCGGCACCGAGCGGGTCCTCCTCGACGCCGACCGGGCCGCCCTCGCCGAACGGCCCGCGACCCGGCCCGAGGTGCCCGTCACCTCCCGCGACCTGGCCTACGTCATCTTCACCTCGGGCTCCACCGGCACCCCCAAGGGCATCGCCCTGGAGCACCGCGGCGTGGTCAACAACCTCCTCGACCTCAACCGCTCCTACGGCATCGGCCCCGACGACTCCGTGCTCGCCCTGTCCTCGCCCAGCTTCGACATGAGCGTCTACGAGACCCTGGGCATCCTCGCCGCGGGCGGCACGCTCGTCCTGCCCGACCCCGCCGCCGCCAAGGACCCGGCCCACTGGGCCGACCTCGTCCAGCGCCACGGGGTCACCGTCTGGAACTCCGCCCCCGCCCTCCTCGGCCTCCTCGTCGACCAGCTCGAACACGCCGGCGGGCCCGCCCTGCCCACCCTGCGCACCGCCTTCCTCGGCGGCGACTGGATCCCCGTCACCCAGCCCGACCGGATCCGCGCCTTCGCCCCCGGCCTGGCCTTCGTCGCCCTCGGCGGGGCCACCGAAGCCTCCATCCACTCGGTGGAGTTCCGCGTCGGCCGGGTCGACCCCCGCTGGACCAAGCTCCCGTACGGGCGGCCCATGGCGAACCAGCGCACCTACATCCTCGACCCGCACGACCGCCCGGTCCCCGTCGGCGTCCCCGGCGAACTCCACCTCGGCGGCACCGGGCTGGCCCGCGGCTACCTGAACCGGCCCGAGCTGACCGAGGAGAAGTTCGTCCACGTCGCACTGGAGCCCGGCCGCACCGAACGGCTCTACCGCACCGGCGACCTCGCCCGCTACGGCGCCGACGGCACCATAGAACTCCTCGGCCGCACCGACTTCCGCATCAAGCTCAACGGGCTGCGCATCGAGCCCGGCGAGGTCGAGAGCGCCCTGCTCGCCCGCCCCGGCGTCCGCGAGGCCGTCGTCACCGCCCGCCAGGACACCGGATCCGCCCGCCTGATCGGCTACGTGGTCCCCGAGGACGGCGCCGGACCCGACCCCGCCGCCCTGCGGAGCGCGCTCGCCGCCGTCCTGCCCCCGCACTGCGTCCCCGCCGAGGTGGTCCTGCTCGACCGGCTCCCGCTCAGCCCCAACGGCAAGGTCGACCGCAAGGCCCTGCCGGCCCCGCGCCCCGCCGCCCCCGCGCCCGGCCGGAGCCCCGCCCCCGCACCCGCCGGGGCCGACCCCCTCGCGCTGCGGATCGCCGCCGTCTGGGCCGAGGTGCTGGGCGTGCCCGACGTGGGCCCCGGTGAGGACTTCTTCGCCCTCGGCGGGGACTCCTTCGCCGCCGTCCGCGCGGTGCGCGCCGTCGCCGCCGCCCTGCCCGGCACCGGCGCCGCCGCCCTGCGCGTCGTCGACCTCTTCAGCAACCCGACCCCGGCCGGGCTGGCCTCCCGTACCGCCGAACTCAGCGGCACCGCGGCCGAATCGCACCGGCTGCTGCACCGGCTCACCCCCGAACGGCCGCCCGGCACGGTCGCGTTGACCCTCGTCTGCTTCCCGCACGGCGGCGGCGACGCCATCGCCTACCAGCCGCTCGCCGCCCACCTGCCCCCGCACATCGAGCTGCTGGCCGTCTCCCCGCCCGGACACGACCCGCTGCGCCCCGGACCCATGCTCCCGGTGCCCGAGTTCGCCGAGCTCGCCGCCGCCGAGATCGCCCGGACCGTGCGGGGACCGTACGCCGTGTACGGGCACTGCGCCGGAGTCGTCACCGCCCTGGAGACCACCCACGTCCTCGAACGCCTCGGACAGCGCCCCCTCGCCCTGGACCTCGCCGCCGCCCTCCCCGAGGAGGACCCGGAATACGCCCTGGAGATGGAGCGGACCTCCGGCGACGACGACCTCGTCGCCTACCTGACCACCATGGACGGCTTCGACGGCGTCCTCGACGACCGTGACCTCACCGCGGTCCTGCGCATGGTCCGCCACGACATGACCGAGGCCGCCCGCTTCTTCGCCCGCACCCCGGCCGGCTACGACCGCCCCCTCACCACCCCGCTCACCTGCATCATCGGCGACGCCGACGACGCCACCGAGGGCTACGAGGAGGGCTACCGGGCCTGGGGCCGCTACGCCGCCGACGTCCGGCTCTCCGTACTCCCCGGCGGCCGCCACTACTTCGCCAAGCACCTGCCCGACCGCCTCGCCGACCTGCTCGCCGACCTGCACCGCAACGGAGGAACCCATGTCTGATCTCGCCGAACGGCTCGGCCGGCTGCCCCAGGGGCAGCGCTCCCGGCTGCTGGGCCGGATGCGCAACCAGATGACGGCCGGCGTGGGCCGCCGCGTCGAACTCAAGCGCGCCGACCACGGGCCGCGCTCGCGCTCCTCCTTCCAGCAGGAGCAGATGTGGTTCGTCGACAAGCTCGGCGCCGGCAAGGCCCGCAACAACATAGCCCTGTCCATATCCCTCGGCGGCCCCCTCGACCGGGCCGCCCTGCACGAGGCCCTGAACGCCGTCGTCGCCCGCCACCAGGTGCTGCACAGCAAACTCGTCGAGATCGACGGCGTCCCCTGGCAGGAGCCCGTGCCCTCCTACGTGCTCGGCATCCAGTCCACCGACCTGTCCGGCAGCGAGGACGCCGACCGCGAACTGGCCGAGCTCACCTCCGCCACCTCCGCCGCCCCCTTCGACCTGGCCGCCGCCCCGCCCGTCCGCGCCCACCTCGTACGCCTCTCCCCGGACCGGCACGTCCTGCTCTGGGTCGTCCACCACATCGCCTGGGACCCGGGCTCCACCCGCATCTTCACCGAGGAACTGACCGCCAGCTACGCCGCCGCGGCCGCCGGACGGCGCCCCGAGGCCGCCCCGCTCGCCGTCGAGTACGCCGACTTCGCCGCCTGGCAGCGGGCCAAGCTGGAGAACGACGAGCACGGCCGGGCCCTCGCCGCGAAATGGCGCCAGCTCCTGGCGGGCGCCGTGGCCACCGAGGTCATGCCCGACCACCCGCGCGGCCCCGAGACCCGCGGCGACGGCAAGGGGCTGGCGCTCACCCTGGACCAGAAGCTGCTGGACCGGCTCACCGAACTCGCGGACGCCAGCAGCACCACCGTCTTCACCACCCTGCTCGCCGCCTTCAACGCCCTGCTGCGGCACTGGACCCGGACCGAGGACGTCGTCGTCGGCACCGCCAGCGCCTCCCGGCCGCACCCCGACCTGGAACAGGTCATCGGCTGCTTCGTCCAGATGATCACCCTGCGCACCGAGGTCACCGACGGGCTCACCTTCCGCGAGCTCGTCACCCGCACCGCGGCCTCCGTCATGGACTCCTTCACCAGCAGCGAACTGCCCTTCGAGCAGGTTGTGGAGGCCGTCCGCCCGGTCCGCGACCCGCTGCGCCACCCGCTCTTCCAGATCGAGTTCACCTCGCTGGGCCGCTGGGGCACCCACCGCGCCGAGGCCGCCGACGTCGCCTTCACCATGGACCAGCTCCACGACGGCGCCGCCAAATTCGACATGAGCTTCCTCGTCGGCGAGAACGACGGACTGGAGCTCTCCCTCGAATACAACACCTCCCTCTACCGCCACGGCACCGCCAGCGCCCTGCTCACCGCCTTCCGGCAGGTCCTCGAACAGGTCGCGGACAACCCCGACCTGCGCGTCGGCGACATCAGCCTGGTCGAGGAGCCCGCCGCCTCCCGGCACGCCCGCGAACTCTCCCGCGGCGGCCCGCTCGACGAGGCCGCCTGGACCACCACCCTGGACCGCGCCTTCCGCGAGCGCGCCACCATCCACCCCGACGCCCCCGCCGTCCGGTACGGCTCCACCCGCCTCGACTACGCCGCGCTCGACCGCTGGTCCGAGGCCATCGCCCACCGGCTGCGCGACCGCGGCGTCGGCCACGGCGACCCCGTCGCCGTCTGCGTGGCCCGCGGGCCCGCCGCCGTCGCCGCCGTCCTCGGCGTCCTCAAGGCGGGCGCCCACTACCTGCCCGTCGACCCGGCCGCCCCCGCCGAGCGGACCCGTACCGTCCTCACCGACGCCAAGGTCCGCCACGCGCTCGTCGACGAGTCCGCCCAGCTGCCCGTCCCGCTGGAACGGGTCAACACCGGCACCGCGGCCCCCGTACGGGAGGTCCCCTCCCTCGCGCCCAGCTCCACCCCCGGCGACCTCGCCTACGTCCTGCACACCTCCGGCAGCAGCGGCACCCCCAAGGGCGTGATGATCGAGCACCGCTCGGTCACCCACTTCTCCCGCACCATCGCCAAGGCGTACGAGATCACCGCCGGGGACCGGGTCCTGCAGTTCGCGCCGCTCACCTTCGACGTCTCCGTCTTCGAGGTCTTCACCACCCTGCTCGCCGGCGCCACCCTCGTCATCGCCACCGACGAGGAACGCCGCGACCCCGCCCTGCTCCAGACCCGGATGCGCGAGGACGCCGTCACCGTCGCCGAACTCCCGCCCGCCCTGCTCCCCCTGCTCGACCAGGCCGCACTGCCCGAGCTGCGCCTGGTCTCCGTGGGCGGCGAGGCGTTCCCCGGCCGGCTCGTCGCCGAATGGACCGCCGGCGAGCGCCGCTTCGTCAACGGCTACGGCCCCACCGAGGCCACCGTCGCCGTCACCCTCATGGACTGCACCGGCAGCTACGACCGCAACCCGCCCATCGGCCGCCCCATGCCCGGCCACCAGGCGTTCGTCCTCGACGAGCGGCTGCGCCCGGTCCCGCCCGGCGTCCCCGGCGAACTGTGCGTCGCCGGGCCCGGGGTCTCCCGCGGCTACCTCGGCCGCCCCGACCTCACCGCCGAGCGCTTCGCCGACAACCCGTACGCCGACGGCCCCGAGACCGCCCGCCTCTACCGCACCGGCGACCTGGTCCGCTGGCTGCCCGGCGGGAACCTGGACTTCCTCGGGCGCACCGACCGCCAGCTCAAGGTCCGCGGCCACCGGATCGAGCCCGGCGAGGTCGAGGCCGTCCTCACCGGCCACCCCTCCGTGCAGCAGGCCGTGGTGGTGGCCCAGCCCGCCGCGGGCGGCGAACGCATGCTGGCCGCCTACGTCACCGTCGAGCAGGTCGGCGCCTACGCCTCCGAGGTCGCGGACGCCGAGAACCTCCGCGCCTACACGGCCGGCCGGCTCCCCGGCTACATGGTGCCGGTCGTCGTCGTCCTGGACGAGCTGCCGCTCACCCCGCACGGCAAGGTCGACACCGCCGCCCTGCCGCTGCCCACCGAACAGTCCGGGCAGGGCGGCACCCCGCCGCGCGACGCCGTCGAGGAGCAGATCTGCCGCGACATCCTCACGCCCCTGCTGGAATGGCAGAACCCGGACGTGGAGGGGGACTTCTTCGCCCTCGGCGGCAGCTCCCTCCAGGCCACCATCGTCGTCTCCCGGGTCCGCGCCCTCTTCGGCATCGACATCGCCCTCGCCGACTTCTTCGGCCGCCCCACCGTCTCCGGGCTCGCGGAACTCGTCCGCACCGCCCAGGCGGAGGCCGCCGGCGAACAGGACCGGCTGCTCGCGGTGTTCGAGCAGATCGAGAACATGAGCGACGAGGAGGCCGCCGCCCTCCTCGGCTCCCTCCAGCACCCGGACGGCCCCTGATGGCCGAACCGGCCGGACTCGAAGGGGCCCTCACCGCCCTCCCCGAGGCGAAGCGCGAGCTCGCCCGCCTGCTGCTGGCCGCCCGGCGGCCCGTACCCGGCCACCCGGTCCCGCGCTCCGGCGCGGGGCCGGTCCCGCCCACCGCCCTCCAGACCCGGCTGTGGCGCCGGGAACGGACCCGCCCCGGGGTCGCCACCGGCTCCCACGCCCTCCGGCTGACCGGCCCCCTCGACCCGCGGCGGCTCACCGACGCCCTCACCGGGGTACTGCGCCGCCACGAGGCCCTGCGCACCCGGCTGACCCTCCCGGCCACCGGCCGCCCGCTGCTGCACGTCGACGCGGAACCGGTGCTGCGCCTCACCCGCGCCGACCTCACCGCGCACTCCCCGGCGGCCGCCGCCGAGCGCGTGGCCGCCGAGGTCACCGACAGCGCGGCCACCGCACTGGACCTGGAATCCGGCCGCACCAGCGCCTTCCGGCTGCTGCGCACCGCCCCCGACGAGCACGTCCTGATCCTCGCCTCCCACCTCGCGGTGTTCGACGGCTGGTCCTCCGGGGTGTTCCTCGCGGACCTCGCCACCGGCTACCGCGAGGGCCCCGGCGGCCTGGAACCGCCCGCGCTCCAGCTCCCCGACCACGCCGACTGGCAGCACCGCTGGCTCACCGGACCGGACGGCTCCGCCGAACTCGCCCGCCGCCGCGCGGTGTTCGCCGCCGACCCGCCCGCGCCCCGGGCGCCCGGCGGCTTCGCCCGCGGACACCTGGCCGTACGGCTGGCCCGCGGGCCCGTGGCGGCCGGGCTGGAGCTGGGCGCGGCCGAGGGGGCCACCCCGTTCATGACCCTGCTCGCCGCCCTCGCCGTGGTCCTCGCCCGCCGGGAGGGGCGTACCTCCGTGGTGATCGGCACCCCGGCCGCCGGGCGGTTCGCCGCCGCCCTCGAAGGCGCCGTCGGGCAGTACACCACCGTGGTGCCCATCCGGCTCGACCTCGCGGGCGGGCCCTCCTTCCGCGAGCTGCTGCACCGCACCCGCACAGCGGTGGCCGAGGCCCTGGCCCACCAGCGGCTGCCCGTGGACGTCCTGTTCGGGGACGGCACCCCGCCCCCGTACAGCGTCCTCTTCGCCCTGCACAACTACCCGGCCGTACCCCTGGACCTGCCGGGCGTCGAGGTCGGCCAGTTGCCCGGGCCGCCCGCCCGCCACCTGGAGCTCTACAGCCCCGACCCGGCCGCCGCCCTCGCCTGCGTCGGCCTCGTGGAACGGGACGGCGAGATCGGCGGCACCGCCGAGTACAACCGGCACGCGGCCACGCCCGAAGACGTGCGGGGCCTGCTCACCGGGATCGAGGAGGTGCTGGACACGGCCGTCACCGCGCCCGCGTCCCCGCTCACCGCCCGGCCCTGAACCGGGGGGCCGGACCCCCGCCGGCCCCCCTCCCGCCGACCACGCCCGCCCCCGGAACCACCCCGACCCGCCAAGGGAGTTGCCCGTGCTCACCACCGAGTTCTACCGCGCGCCCGCGGACTGCGGGCTCGTACGGAGCGGGGCCGACGTGCCCCGCACCCTCATGCGGGCCCTGCGCGAGGACATCCACGACATCCTGGTGTCCGCCCCCGTCGCCGAGGCCCGGCGCACCCGCGACCCGCGCCCCGTCCACCGGGCCCTCGGCGCCCGCGGCCTGCTCGCGCCCCAGTGGCCCGAGGAGTACGGGGGCCGCGGCATCAGCCAGGTCGCGGCCGCCGTACTGGTCGAGGAACTGGCCATGCACGATGTCCCGGACCTGCTGCACACCCTCACCGTGCAGATCGTCGGCTCCACCCTGCTCAATGTCGCGAGCCCCGCGATGAAGGCCCGCCACCTGCCCGGCTTCGCCGACGGGACCTCCTTCGGCTGCGTGCTGTTCAGCGAACCGCAGGCCGGCTCCGACCTCAACATCCTCTCCACCCGCGCCGTCCCCGACGGCCACGGCGGCTGGAAGCTCTACGGCACCAAGGTGCACTCCCTCTTCGCCCGGTTCGCGGACTACGGACTGTGCCTGGCCCGCGGCGAGGACGACGCGTTCAGCCTGTTCCTCGTCCCGCTCGCCCAGCCCGGCGTCACCATCCGGCAGATCCCCGGCATCGGCGACGACGCCTTCCACGAGGTCGCCCTCGACGGCGTCGCCGTCACCGCCGAGGACGTCGTGGGCTCCCTCGGCCAGGGCTGGGCCATCGTGGTCAAGACCCTCGCCTTCGAACGCACCGGACTGGACTACTACGTCAAGGCGCTGCGCTGGTACCGGGCGGCGGTGGAGCGGCTGGAGGCCCACACCGACCGGCTGGAGGCCGGCCAGCACGACCAGATCGGCCTGGCCAAGCTCAACGCGCGGCTCCTCGCGGCCGGCACCCTGGTCCGCCGCGTCCTCACCCGCCTCGACCGGGGCGAGCTCAACGAGGACGAGGCCGCGGCCGCCAAGTGGTACACCACCGAACTCGCCGCCGAGGTGGCCTGGTGGGCCGCCGAACTCGACGGCGACACGAGCATGACCCTCGACGACCCGGAGGTCGACGGGGTGGCACACCCACTGGATTCGGCGATGCGTGAAGCCCCGGGGATGCGGATATCCGGCGGCACCGCCGAAATGATGCTGGAGACGCTGGCCCGGCTGCGTCTGGACTCAGGGGCGGAGGTACGGCCGTGACGACCCAGGCGGTCAACGGGAGCGGTGCGGACGGCGCGGAGCGCTGGCGCGAACGGGAGGACGAGGACTCGCTCTTCCGGCAGCTCCGGCTCACCGTGCGGCAGGGGCTGGAGGTCGACGGGGACACCCCCGGCGGCGCCTGGGAGGCGCTGACCCAGGTCGGCGCCTGGGAGTTCGCCCTCCCCATCGAGCAGGACGGCCTCGATCTCGGCCAGGCGGTCCTCGCCATGGCCTGCGAGGAGGCGGGCAACGCCATGCAGCCCGTCCCGCTGGCGGACACCCTCCTCGCCCTGGACCTGCTCTCCGGCCTCGGCCCGCTCGCCCCCGCCGGCACCGACGCCCTACTGGACCGGATCCGCGCCGGGGAGCTCCCGCTCGCCGTCCCCGGCCGGCTGCCCGATCCGCGCGGCGCCGTACCGCCCGGCATCGCCTGGAAGCCCGACGGCGACACCGGGGCCGTCCTCCTCACCGGCACCGGAGGCCCCTTCGCCGCGGGTGTGGAGCCGGGCGCCCTGCTGGTGCTGGCGAGCGGCCCGGACGGGCCCTGCGTGGCCCTCGTCGGCCTGCCCGCGCCGGGGGTCCACGTACGCCCGCTGCGCGACCACGGCGGCGGTGCCGTCTCGGGGGCCGTCTTCGACGAGGCCCGGATCCCCGCCGCGTCGGTCCTGCTGCGCGGGCTCGCCGCCGAACAGGCCCTGGCCCGCGTCGGCCTGCGTGCCGCCGTCCACCAGGCGTCCCTGCTCGCCGGGATCACCGCGGCGGCCCTGACGGCCGTCGTCTCCCGGATCCGCGGCCGGCAGCAGTTCGGCCAGGCCCTGGTCAAGCACCAGGGGCCCCGGCTGCGCGTGGCCGGGCTGCTGGCCCGCCTCGACGCCGTGCGCTGGGCCGTGGGCGACGCCGCCCGGGACCTCGACGCGGGACGGCTCACCCCCGGGGAGGCCGCCGGGCTGATCGCCCTCACCGCGGAGACCACCCTCGACGTGACCCGGGACGCGGTCCACCTGCACGGGGCCTCGGGCCTGGTGCGGGACGGCCTGGTGGCCGGCTGCTACCGGCGCGCGGCCTGGGAGGCCCTGCGCTGCGGGCGCCCCGCCCAGCTGTGGGACACCGCCGCGCACACCCCCTGAGCGGTGCACGGGGAAGGGGCCCCCGCCCTGCGGGAGCCCCTTCCCGGTACCGTCCGGCCCGTCCTCAGACCAGGTCGCGGCGCATGATCCAGCGGTGCCGCTTGTCGCTCTTGGCCTCCGTGCGCCGGAGCCTGCGGAAACCGGCCCGCTCGAACATGTCCATCGTCCCCACATAGGCGAGGGTCGGGTTCACCCGGCCGCCCTCCGGGTCCACCGGATAGCCCTCCACGGCGGGCGCGCCGTGCGCCCGCGCGTGCTCGACGGCCCCCTCCAGCAGACCCGAGGCGACCCCCTTGCCGCGGTGCTCCTTGCGCACCACGAAGCAGGTCACCGACCACACCGGCACCTCGTCCACCGGGGTGATGGTCTTCGAGGAGATCAGCCGGTCCAGCTGGCGGCGCGGGGCCACATTGCACCAGCCGGCCACCTCGCCGTTCAGGAACCCGAGGACCCCGGGCGGGGGATCGGCCTTCTCGGTCAGGGTGCGCAGGTGCTCCCCGCGCTCCTCCGCGGACATCCGCCCGTATTCACCGGTGCTCAGCCGCCAGGCCATGCACCAGCAGGTGTGCGCGCTCTTCTTCGGCTGGAGCACCAGACGGACGTCGTCCCACAGATCCGCCGTGGCGGGCCGGACTTCTAAACTCATGCCGCTACTTCGCTCTCTTCCGCTGCTCACAGATATTCCGTGCCCACAGATGTCCCGTGCTCACAGATGTCCCGCGGGCGCGGTGTTCCGCGTCCGCGGGGCGACTTCGGTCATCACGGCGGCCAGCACCCCGACGGCACGCCGGCACGCCTCCCGCCCCACGTCCAGATGGGTGACCAGCCGGACGGTCCCCGGACCGGGGGCGGTCACCCGTACTCCTTCCTGCGCGGCCCGTGCGACGACCTCGTCGGCGCGGGGCACCTCGACGAGGACGATGTTGGTCTCGGGCGGGCGCACGGCGAACCCGGCCTCCCGCAGCCCGGCCGCCAGCAGCCGGGCATGGTCGTGGTCCTCGGCGATCCGCTCCGTGTGGTGCTCCAGGGCGTAGAGCCCCGCGGCGGCCAGGATGCCCGACTGGCGCATGCCGCCGCCCAGCCCGTGGCGGAGTTTCCGCCCCCTGGTCAGGTGTTCGGCCGGCAGCAGGAGCACCGACCCGACCGGCGCGCCCAGCCCCTTGGACAGGCATACGGAGAGCGTGTCGGCGTTCTCCCCGTACTGCCGGGCGGAGGTGCCCGTCGCGGCCATCGCGTTCCAGATCCGGGCGCCGTCCATGTGGACGGCCAGGCCCAGCTCCGCCGTCAGCTCCCGGACCGCGCGCAGCGTCTCCAGCGGGTGGACCGTGCCCCCCGCGCGGGTGTGGGTCTGCTCCACCTCCACCGCCCGGGTCCCGAGGGTGTACGGATTTCCGCGCCGCACCACCCCCGCCAGCAGCGCCGGGGTGATCACCCCGCGCTCGGCCGCCACCGTACGGGTCTGGATGCCGCCGTAGCGGGCCGGGGAGCCCTCCTCGTGGGCGAGGACGTGCGCCTCCGCGTCGCAGACCAGCTCCTGGCCCGGCCCCACCAGCAGCTGGAGGGCGATCTGGTTGGCCATCACCCCGGACGGGGTGAACAGGGCCCCGTCGAAGCCGAAGAGCCCGGCCAGCCGCTCCTCCAGGGCGCGGACGGTCGGGTCCTCCCCGAAGAGGTCGTCACCGACCTCCGCGGCGGCCATCGCGGCCCGCATGCCCGGACCGGGCCGGGTCACCGTGTCGCTGCGCAGGTCGGCCGGTCCGGCCGGGACGGAAGAACCGCTGTTCATGACGGGAGGTCAACTCCTTGGTCGCGGGGCCGTGGGGTCAGTTCGCGGGCGGCCGCCCAGTCCAGCAGGGGCCGCACCAGCCGCCAGGTCTCCCGTACGAGGTCCCCGGCGCGCGGCGTGTGCAGCCCGTCGGCCGGGCCGAAGCGGCGCCCGGCGTCGATCGTGCGGTGGCGCAGCAGCTCCAGCCGCGGGTGGTCGGCGGGGACCCCGCGCGGGCGGGACCGGAGCCGGTCGCCGCCCAGCACGAAGCCCCGTTCCACCAGCCGCGCGGCGATCGCCGCCAGCTCCGCGCCGCCGTCCTCCTCCAGGACGGCGGCGCGGTAGCGGGCCACCTCGGCGCCGGCGTACGGGTACCAGCGGCCCGAGGCGTACAGCCCCTCCCGGTCCAGGTGCACCCACAGCCCCAGACAGGGCAGTACGTCGAGATAGGCGCCCTGGTACGTCTTGTACGGGGACTTGTCGTGCGACATCCGGGTGTCCCGGACCGGGCCGAGCATCCTCACCCCGTCCGGCCCGGCCAGGTCCCCGAAGTCGGCGGTCAGTTCGGCGGCCAGCTCCTCCATCGGCGCGCGTACGTCACGCTCGTACCGCTCGCGGTGGCGCAGCCGCCACGCCTCCTTGCTGTTGTCCGCCGCGAGGTCCTCGTACAGGCGCGGTGCCGAGGGCGGGAAGCCGCCGAAGGTCACGGCAGGTACCCCGGCAGGGGGTGGGCCGCGCACAGCTCGGAGACCCGCGCGCGCACGCGGGTGCGCAGCGCGTCCGGCAGGGCGCCGCCCGGTGCGGCCAGCGCCGTCAGCACGTCCGCGACCAGGTCGGCGCATTCGGCGGCCACCGTCCGGTCCATCCCGCGCGCGGCCAGTGTGTTGGTGCCCAGCCGCAGCCCGCCCGTCACCCGGACCGGGGTGGTGTCCCCGGGGACCCGGTTGCGGTTCACGACGATCCCGCAGGACTCCAGCGCCTCCTCCGCGATATCGCCGGTGACCCCGCTGCCGCGCAGGTCCAGCAGCACCATATGGGTGTCCGTACCGCCCGTGACCAGGCGGAACCCCCGGTCGAGCAGCCGTTCCGCGATGGCCTGCGCCCCGTCGGCCAGCCGTTTGGCGACCTCCGCGAAGTCCGGGCTGGCCACGAAGTCCAGCGCGCGGGCCTTCGCTGCCACCGAGGCCAGGTCCGGGGTGCCCTGGGTGAAGGGGAACACGGCGCGGCGCAGGGTTGCCGCCAGGGTGCCGCGCTCGGGGCCGGGCCGGCGGGCCTCGCGGCCCAGCAGGATCAGGCCGCCGCGCGGGCCGTAGAGCTGCTTGTAGGTGCTGGTGGTCGTCACATGGGCGTGGTCGACGGGGCTCTGGTGCAGTCCGGCGGCGACCAGGCCCGCGATGTGGGAGATATCGGCCAGGAGGTAGGCGTTGGCCTCGTCCGCGATCTCCCGGAAGCGGGCGAAGTCGATGCTGCGCGGGTAGGCGCTGGCCCCGCACACGATCAGCTTCGGGCGGTGCTCCAGGGCCAGTTCGCGGATCTGGTCGTAGTCGAGCAGCCCGTCCGGGGTCACCCGGTAGCCGTGGGCCCGGTAGTAGCGGCCGGTCACCGAGGCGGGGGAGCCGTGGGTGAGGTGGCCGCCGCAGTCCAGGTCCAGGCCGAGCAGGCTGTCGCCCGGACTCAGCAGGGCCGTGATCACGGCCAGGTTGGCGGAGGAGCCGGAGTGCGGCTGCACGATCGCGTCCCGCGCCCCGAAGGCGGCGCACGCCCGCTCGATCGCCAGGCGCTCGATCTCGTCGGCGATCCCGCAGCCCGCGTGGTAGCGGTTGCCCGGATAGCCCTCGGCGGTCAGGTTGCCGAGCGCGCTGCCCTCGCAGGCCAGCACCGACGGGTCCGCGACACTGGACGCGGCGACCATCATCAGGGTGTCGCGCTGACGCGCCGACTCCCGGGCCAGCAGCGTGTACAGAGCCGTGTCGCGCTCTCTGAGCCGGCTGTTGGCGTGTGCCGCGAAGTCCACCAGATCGGGATCGGGCGCACGGCCCGGCCCCTCCTGGAGTCCGCCCCCGTCCAGCGGGTCGGTGACCGGTGCGGGCAGGGTGAGGCTCATGACTGTCCCCTCTCGGAATCGTCCGTGCTGACCGTGCCGGGCGCGTTCTCGCCCTCGTCCGCTTCCGCGTCCGCGTCCGCTTCCCCGTCCAGGGCGCCGAAGGCTTCCGCGGCGGCGACCGCCTCCGCGCCGTGCTCCGCGTCCGCGGCGATCTTCCCGGCCAGGTCCGACACCACCGGGTTCTGGAAGACCGTCTTGACGGGGACCGGCACGCCCAGGAGCTGCCCCAGCAGACCGGCCAGCCGGGTCCCGCTGAGGGAGTCGCCGCCCAGGGTGAAGAAGTTGTCCCCGGGCGCCACCCCGTCCAGCCCGAGGATGTCGGCCACCGCCGCGCACAGGACGAGCTCCAGCGCGCTGCCCGGCCCGTCCGCCTCGTCCCGTGCCACCGCCTCGTCGGCGGACTGCTGCCGTCCGGCGGCGGAGGTCAGCGAGAGCCGGTCGACCTTGCCGTTGCGGGTGAGCGGCAGCTCCTCCAGCACGCTCAGCGCCGCCGGCACCATGGAGGAGGGCAGCTGCGCGGCCAGCCGCTCCAGCACCCGGGCGGACAGACCGGCGTCCGCCGCGGCCGAGGCCACCACGAAGGCGTGCAGCCGCCGGACCCCGTGGGCACTGGCCGGGGCCACCACCACGGCCGCCCGGACCTCGGGGTCCTGGCGCAGCGCGGCCTCGATCTCGCCCAGCTCGATCCGGTGCCCCTGGATCTTCACCTGGAAGTCGTCGCGGCCCAGGATCTCGATACTGCCGTCCGGCAGATAGCGGCCCAGGTCACCGGTCAGATAGGCGCGTTCGCCGGTCTCCGGGAGGCGTACGAAGCGGCTCGCGGTGCGTGCCTCGTCGTTCCAGTAGCCGAGCGCGAGGCCCACGTCACTGGCCACGGCCATCTCCCCGACCACCCCGAGCGGGCGCTCGTGGGCCGTCGCGTCGACGACGTAGTACCGCTGGTTGGTGATCGGCTTGCCGTACGGGATGCTCGTCCAGGCCGGGTCCACCTCGCCGATCGGCTGGAACAGCGACCAGCAGATCGTCTCCGTCGGCCCGCCCGAGCCCACCACCTGGATCCGCGGGCTCTGCGCCCGCAGCCGGTCCGGCAGCGTCAGCGGGATCCAGTCGCCGGAGAGCACCGACAGCCGCAGCGACTCCAGCGGCCGTCCGCCGCCGCGCCGCTCGCACACCTCGGCCTCGCCCACCAGCAGCTCCATCAGCACCGGTACGGAGTTCCACAGCGTCACCCGCTCCGCCCGCACCAGCTCCGCCCACACCTCGGGCTCGGCGTGCTCGAACGGGGGCGGTAGCACCACGGTCCCGCCCTGGGTCAGCACCCCGAACACGTCGTAGATCGAGGCGTCGAAGTGCAGCCCCGAGATGGCCAGCAGCCGGTCCTCCGCCCCGACCCCGAAGCGCTCCGCGACATCGCGGATCAGGTTGACCACCCCGATGTGGTCCACCATCACGCCCTTCGGCTCACCCGTGGAACCCGAGGTGAAGATGGTGTAGGCGAGGTCCGCGGGGGTCTGCGCGGTGTCCGGCCGGGTCGCGGGGCCCGTCTCGAAGTCCTTGTCCACGCGGTAGCGGCGAGCCGTGGGCGGCCAGCTGATCCGCGGTTCCAGCGAGGACTGGGTCAGGATCCGGTCGGCCTTCGCCTCCGCCAGCAGCCGGCGCAGCCGCTCCGGCGGCACCGACGGGTCCAGCGGCAGATAGGCGGCGCCGGCCGCGAGGATCCCGTACACGGCCGCGTACTGCTCCCAGCCCTTCTCCATCACCACCGCGACCAGCTCGCCGGGCTTCGCCCCGTGCTCGCGCAGGGTGTGCCCGATCCGCCAGGCGTAGGAGGCCAGTTCGGCGTAGCTCAGCCGCCGCCCGGCCGCTACGACGGCCTCCGCGTCCGGGGTCAGCTCCGCCTGCCGGGCGAACAGCTCGTGCAGGGTGACGTACGGGATCTGCCCCGCGGTGTCGTTGACCCGGCGGCGCAGCTCCCGTTCGGCCGGGGGGATCAGGTCGAAGCGGGCGGTGCGCAGGCTGTCCGGGTCCTCGGTGAGCCGTTCCAGCAGGTCCACATAGACCCCGAAGGCGGCGTCGACGAAGCCGGGTGCGAAGGCCCCGTCCACGAAGTCCCAGATGACGCGCAGCTCACCGGCCAGCTCGCGCAGCTGCACGTCCAGGGAGACCTGCGGGGTCTGCGAGATCGAGTACACCTCCCGGCCCAGGTCGGTGACGGGCCTGCGCACCGGGTAGTCGAGCAGGCTGGTCACGACGACCGGCATCCCCGCCTGCGCGCCCACACCGTGCAGCCGGGTCAGCTCGCGCAGCACGCGGACCCCGTTGAAGGAGCCGTGTTCCACATCGCGGGCCAGCTGGTCGCGCAGGGCGTGGGCCCGGTCCAGGAAGGTGGCGCCGGAGCCGTCGACGGCGAGCATCACCGCGTTGGTGAAGTCACCGAGCACGCCGGTGATGTCCGGGTGCACGGCGGGCCGCTGGAAGACCGGGTAGTTGATGGTGAAGTCGGACTCCTCGGCCCAGGCTCTGATCACCTCGGCGAAGGCGGCGGTGAGCAGCACCGACGGGGTGAGCCCGGCCTCCCGGGCCCGTGCGGAGAAGCGCTGCCAGGCGGCGGGGGAGAGGCGGTGCTCGCGCCGGTCGAAGCGCACCTCGCCGGCCTTGCCGTCGCCGGGCCCGCCCTGCGGCAGGGAGGGGGCCGGCGGCAGGCCGGGGACGCGGTCCAGCCAGTAGGCGCGGGCGGCGCGGAACGCCTCGGTGTGCGGCAGGGCGTCGGCGCGCCAGCGGGCGTACTCGGCGAAGTCGATGCCGGGCTGCGGCAGTTCGGCCTCCGGGTTCTCGTACAGGTCGATCAGCTCGGGGAAGAGCACCTGGAAGGCGCTCGAGGCGTCCAGCACCTGGAGGTCGATGCCGAGGTGCACCCGGCCCAGGTCCTCCGGGCCGCCCAGCCGGATGATCCGCAGGTCGAACAGCGGCCAGCTGCCGACGGGGAAGACCACATGGCTCATCTCCTCCCGCAGCGCGGCGAGATGCTCCCGCGCGGCCTCGGCGGGCAGGCCGCGCAGGTCGGTGACCGGTATCTCGAAGGGCAGCGGGTCCGAGGGCACCCACTGGGTGCCGTCCGTGCCGCCGATCGCGCGCAGCATGTCGTGGCGGGCGACGACCTTGCGCCAGGCGGTGGCGAAGCGCTCCGGGTCGAGACCGGCGCGCTCCCACTCGAAGTAGCCGTAGCAGCCGATACCGCCCAGCTCGACGGCTTCGCCTCGCCCGATCATCAGTGCCTGCTGCGTCTCGGTCATCGGGAAGGACGCGGCACTGTCCGCGCGAGCGGGCAGGAGCTCGGTCATGGTCCAACTCCATTCGGTGGTACGGCCGGCGGCGTAGGAGGCCGGGGGTGGAGGGGGGCCGGAAGGGCCCGCCGCGGGGCAGGGCGAGGCTAGGGGCGGGGGGTTAGCCGCCGGTTATGTTCCGGGCGGGCGGCGGCGGCGCCCGGCGCCGGAGCGCGCTCGTCCAGGGAGAGCGCGAAGAGCCGGACCAGCGGGTGGAACAGATAGCAGGGCTGGCCCCACTCGTCCGCGCCGCTGACCTCCAGCAGGGCCGCGTCGGCCAGGGCTTCGAGCAGCCGCTCGGCCTCCGGCTCCGGCAGGTCCAGGGCCGCGGCCGCCGCGGCGGCGGGGAACGGCCGCGGCCCCAGCCCGGCCAGCGCCGGGAACGCCGCCCGCACCTCCGCCTCCAGGGCCCGCCAGGACGGCAGCAGCGAGGTGTGCACGTCCAGGTCCCCCGAATGCAGCTCGCGCAGCCGGGTGGCCGGGTCCGCCAGCCGGCGGGCGATCCGGTCGGGGGTGGAGTGCGGCCGGGCCGCGATGCGCGTCCCTATGATCCGCAGGGCCAGCGGCAGACCGGCGCAGTGCTCGACGATCGCGGACGCCGCGCAGGGCGCCGCCGCCACCCGGGCGGGACCGGCCGCGGCGGCGAGCAGTTCCAGGGAGTCCCCGGGCTCCAGGGGCGCGAGGGCCACGGTGTGCGCGCCGGCCACGGTGGGAAGGGCCGTGCGCCCGGTGACCAGGACCGCCGGCTCCGGGGTGTTGGGCAGCAGCGGGCCGAGCTGGGCGGCGCCCGAGGCGTTGTCCAGGACGATGAGCAGCTGTCTTCCCCGGGTCCGCTCCCGGTACAGGCGCACCAGCTGGTCCTGGTCGTCCGCCGCCGGTACGTCCTCCGCCGGACCCAGCGCCCGCAGCAGCCGGCGCAGCACCCGGGCGGGGTGGCGCGGGGTGCCGTCCGGGGCGCGCAGGTCGGCGTACAGCTGCCCGTCGGGGAAGTGCCGCTGGCAGCGGTGGGCCGCGTGCACGGCCAGCGCGGTCTTGCCGAGCCCGGCCATACCGGTGACCAGGACCCGGCGGGGCCGTCCGGGGCCCTGCCCGTCGGGGGTCAGGGCCCGGCACACCAGCTCCAGTTCGGGCTCCCGGCCCGTGAAGTCGACGGTGTCCGGGGGCAGCATGGCCGGGGTCCCGGCGGGCGGTGCGGAGGGCCGGGTGCGGGCGCCGGTCCGTACGGTGCGGGCGGCGGGCGGCTGCCGGTCGAGGGTGCCCTCCAGCAGGGCCCGGTAGGTGGCCTGCAACTCCTCGCCCGGGTTCACGCCCAGCTCGTCGGCGAGCACGGCCCGGCCGTGGTGGTAGAGGTGGATGGCGTCCGCCTGCCGCCCGGACCGGCACAGGGCCGTCATCAGCTGGCAGCGGATCCGCTCACGCAGCGGGAACTCCGCGACGAGCCCGGTCAGTTCACCGGTGACCTGCTCGTGCCGGCCGAGGGCCAGGTCCGCGGCGATACGGTGCTCCAGGGTGGCGGCGCGGGCCTCCACCAGCCGCGGGGCCTCGGCGTCGGCGAGGTATTCCGTGGCGTTGGCGAAGGGCTGCCCGTTCCACCGGGTCAGCGCCTCGCGCAGCAGCTCACCGGCCTTTTCGTAGTCCTCGTTGACCAGTGCCTCGCGGCCGTCGAGCGCCAGTGTCTCGAATTCGTTCAGATCGAAACTGGCATTGCCGATGCACATGGCATATCCCGGCGGCCGGCGATCGATCAGGACCCCGTCGCCGAGAATCTTGCGAAGTCGCGAAATATAGGTGTAGAGCTGTGCGCTGACCGTCGCGGGCGGCGCCCAGCCCCAGAGCAGCCGGCACAGCCGGTCGTCCGAGACCACCTCCTCGCGGGCCAGGAGGAGCGCCGCGAGCACGGTGTGCAGCTTCGCCCCGGAGAACGCGGCCCGCTGGCCGTCCTGCCGTACCTCTACTGGCCCGAGCACTCGGAATTCCATCTACCGCCCCATCCGTGATTCATGGGAAGAATCTTTGAACGAAGCTAGAGGACGCCGTTGTCTCCTCGATATCGTGGCGATTTCATGGGGGACCTGGGTCACGAAATCGATGGAACACGGAAGAGAAAGGAGCCCTCCCTACTGTTCCATTCGTGCCGCAGCGAGCGGCAGTGATGATCCACCGAGAGGGGAATCCGAGATGCGCAGCACCCGGACGGCGAAGACGGCCAGGACCGCGGCGACCTGCCTGGTCGTTCTCGCAGGGATGTTCGCGGGGTCGGGGGGCGCGCTCGCCGCCACGGGGACGGGTGCGGGGGACGACGACATGCCCTGGGGCGTCGTCAAGCCGCTGGAGCCGGCGCACCCCGGCTCCGCCCGCTACAACGCCGACATGCCCTGGGGCTGACCACCCCGCGACACCCCCCGCACCCCCGCTCCCCGCCCCTCGCGGCGCTGTTCCGCGAAGCCGCGAAGCCGCGAAGGCGCGAGCCGCCAAGGCCCCCCGGAGCGCCGCTAGTCGGCCGGGTCCGACAGCAGGACCGTCAGTTCCTCCGGGGTGAAGGAACGATGCGGCGGCCCCACGGCGTCCCCACCGCCCGGCCCGTCCGCCACCCCCTGCACCGCCGCCAGCAACCGGGCCGCCTGCGCCCGCCACGGCTGCGCGCCCACCTCCCCGAAGGCCGCACAGGCCCGCCGGAACCGCTCCGCCGCCTCGGCGCACTGCCCGCCGAGCGCGTCCACGCACCCGAGATCGGTCTCCACCCGCGCGTACAGGAACCGGTCCGCCAGCTCGTCGGTGATCTCCAGGGCCTGCCGCAGCGTGCGCTCCGCCGCGCTCAGCAGGCCCTGGCTCCACTGCGTCTGCCCGAGCCCGCGCAGCGCGTGGGCCTCCCCGACCCGGTCGCCCTCCCCGCGGGTGAGCCGTAGCACCGCCTCGAACGCCTCGCCCGCCTCGCCCCGTTCCCCGGCACGCAGCCGGACCTCGGCGAGCCGGTACACGCTCTGCGCCTCGGCGCGCACCGATCCGGTACGCCGGCTCAGCGCCACCGCCCGCTCCGCGAGGGGCAGCGCCCCGCTCACATTGCCCCGGTCCAGCTCGATCTGCGCCTGGAAGCCCATCAGATGGGCCTCGTTCCCGGTGTCGCCGGAGGCGTGGAAGCCGCTGAGCGCCGCCTCGCAGTACTCCAGCGCCCGCTCCCAGTCCCCCTGGAAGCGCGCGCACATCGCCAGGTTGCGCTGCGCGAGCGCCGCCCCGCCCGCGTCCCCGGTGTGGCGCAGCAGCCGCAGCGCCGCCATGTTCCAGCCCTCGGCCTGCTCGTAGCGCCGCTGGTAGATCGCCAGCGAGCCGAGGCTGCGCAGCATCGTCGCCTCGCCGGGCTCGTCGCCGGTGCGCCGGGCCGCCGCGAGCGCCTGCTCGGCGCTGCGCTGCCAGTCCTCCAGATAGTTCTTCGTCTCGAAGTGCGGCACCGCGCTCTGCGTCAGCGTCCAGGCGTACCAGGCCCGCCCGGTCTCCGCCGCGTGCGCCACCAGGTCCGTCACCGCCGTGCGCTCCGACTCGAACCACTCCATCGGCGCCCCCACCAGCTCGTCCGCGAGCCCGCGCAGGAAGTCCGGGGCGGGCGCCTGCGCCCGGCTCACCGGGAACCGCCGGCCGTCGATCCGCCGGTGCGCCTCCTCCGCCAGCCAGAGCCAGGCCGCGAAGGCCCGCTCCAGCGCGGCGTCGGTGTCCCCCTCCGGCTCGTCGGACTCGGCCCGCTCGCGGGCGAACAGCCGCAGCAGGTCCTGGAAGCGGTAGCGGGCGGCCCGGCCCGGTTCCGCCTCGGCCACCTCCAGCAGCTGGGCGTCGACCAGCTGGTCGATCAGCTCCTCCGCATGCCACACCGTGGTGTCCAGCACGGCGGCCCCCGCCCAGGCGGCGAAGTCCGCCGTGCGCAGCAGCCCGAGGCGCCGGTACATCCGGGCGGCCTCCGGCGGCAGGTCCCGGTAGGTCAGCCGGAAGCCGGCCCGGACCCCGCCCTCGCCGGGGCTGAGCACATCGAGCCGCCCGCGCTGGTCGCGCAGCCGCTCCACCAGGCTCCGTACGCTCAGGTTCGGCTTGGCCGCCAGCCGCGCCCCCGCGATCCGCAGCGCCAGCGGCAGGCAGTCGCACAGCGCGCTCAGCTGCTCCACCGCCACCGGGTCGCTGCCGAAGCGGTCCGCCCCCGCGAGCTTGATCAGCAGGGCGGTGGCCTCGGTGGGCTCCAGCATCCGCAGCCGGATGCTGAGCGCGGTGTAGTCACCGGTCAGATCGCCCAGGCTCTCCCGGCTGGTGGCCAGCACCACGCTGCGTCCGCCGCCCGGCAGCAGGGGTCTGAGCTGCGGGAAGGAGCGTACGTTGTCCAGCACGATCAGCGTCTTGCGGGTGCTGAGCAGGCTCCGGAAGAGCGAGGCCCGCTCGTCGGCGTCGGCCGGGATCTGCGGCGCGCCGATCCCCAGGGCCCGCAGGAAGCGGTCGAGGACGGCGGCGGGGGAGACCGGCGCGTGCTCCTCGTCGTAGCCCCGCAGGTCCGCGAAGAGCTGGCCGTCGGGGAACTGGTCGGCCACCTGGCTCGCCCAGTGCACCGCCAGGGCCGTCTTGCCCACCCCGCCCACGCCCACGATGGTCGCCAGCGCCGGGGTGTGCGGGTTGTAGGGCTCCTTGAGCAGCCGGTCCAGGGAGGCCATCTCCCGCTGCCGCCCGGTGAACGCCATGACCCCGGCGGGCAGTTGCGCCGGAATGGTCTGCAGGGCCGTCGGCGCGGGCGCCGCCACGGCCGGGGGCCGGGTCAGCTCCGGTGAGTCCCGCAGGATCAGGTCGTGCAGCTGCCGCAGCCCCGGACCGGGTTCGATCCCGAGCTGCTCGGTGAGTAACCGCCGGCCGTTGAGGAACACGTCCAGGGCCTCGGCGCGCTGCCCCGACCGGTACAGCGCCAGCATCAGGTGCTCACGGCACTGCTCGCGCAGCGGGTGCCGGGCCACCAGCTCGGTCAGCTCGCCGGTCAGGGCCCGGTGCCGCCCCAGCTGGAGCATCAGCCCCGCCCGTTCCTCGATCAGCGTGAGCCTCATCTGCTCCAGCCGGGTCGCCTCCGCCTCCAGCCGGGAGCCGGGCGTCTCGTCGAGCGCGGAGCCCCGCCAGATGCTCAGCGCCTCCTCGAAGAACGCGCACGCCTCCTCCGTCCGCCCGTACCGCGCGGCCTCGCGCCCCTGCTCGGCGCGCTCCAGGAACTCCTGCACGTCCACCCGGTGCTCGCCCTTGGCGAGCAGATAGCCCGGGGGAGAGGTGATCAGCAGATCGGTCACGCCCGCCTGCTTGAACGTCTTGCGGAGCGTGGCCACGCAGATCGCGATCTGGTTGCGGGCCGTCGCCGGAGGCGAATCCGGCCAGACCGTGTCCACCAGGGTGTCGACCGACACGACGCGGTCGGCATAGAGGACGAGCATCGACAGGACCGTCGCCTGCCGCCGGCCGTTGATCCGCAGCGGGCCGTCATCTGTCTGGACGATCAGTGGTCCCAGCAGTCTGAAGACAAACCTATTCACAGGTCCCCCGCACTCTGAAGCCCCCGCGTCAGGCGCGAACGGTACCGCAAAGACGATTCCTCGGTGCAGTCAATACTTGGGAAAATGGGCGGCGGTTTCCGGCCAACTTGTCCGTATGGCCGTAGACGTGGAGGCCCGTTCTCACGCAGAGTCGTCGGTTCCGGCCGCGGACAGCGCGCCCGACAGCCCCCGCAGGACCTCCGCCGTGCGCCGCACCTCCTCCTCACCGCCCAGCCGCTCGCACAGCGCCCGCGCCAGCTCGGCCAGACAGGAGTCGATCTCCCGCTTCGCCCCGGTCCCGCGCGCCGTGGCCGCGAGCAGCTTGGCCCGCCGGTGCGCGGGATTCTCCCGGTAGACCGCGAGCCCCTGGCGCACCAGCAGATCGGCTATGCGCTGCACGCTCTGCCGGGAGGTCCCCAGCCGCCGGGCCGCCTCCGAGACCGACAGGGGCTCCTCCGCCACCGCACTGAGGACCTGCCAGCGCGCCGCGCTCAGCCCGCTGGGCAGGGCGAGCCGGTCCAGGGCCGCCGTGAACCGCCCGTTCAGGCGGAAGACGGCCACCGCGGCCCGGCTGAACGCCTCCGCCTCCCCCGACTCCACCGTCCGCGCCAACGCCGGTCCCCTTCCGTACGTCGTCCGGGTCAGGTGCCCTCCGGGTCGCTGCACGATAACAGCGCGTGCTCACCCGTACGAGGGTCGTGCGCGGCCCGGACCACGCGGGCGCGGGCCGCTGGGCCGTTGGCCGGGCCATGGCCCACGCACGGCGCCCGCGAGTGGGCCAATGGCCCAGTCGCCCGAGGCTGAGTTGAGCCAGTGGGCCTCCGGATGCTTATCTGTGGCCTATCCATGTACTTACGGCGCCGCGCAGCGCCGGACGGCAACGAAGCCGGATCCGGACCGCGGCGCCTTCGCCGTGCCCGTCCACCGCCCACCACCCCAGGGCGGCCGCAGGCCGGCGCGCACCACTGCGAGGGGGGCGGCACGCCGCTGTGAAGAGGATGTTCGTAGCTCCGGACCCCGGGCTCCTGCGGCTCAGGAACGCCGCCCGCGCCGTGATCGGCATCAGCGCCGCCGTCGCCCTCGCCGAACTGTGCGGTCTCTCCCTGACCGCCTCCATCACCGGGGGCCTCGCGGCCCTCCTCGCGCTCTTCACCGTCACCGACGCCACCGTGCGCCGCCAGGCGGTCACCACCGCGCTGCTGCCGCTCGCCGGCTTCCCCGTCCTCGCCCTCGCGACCGCCCTGCACGGGGTGACGCCGCTGCGCGACGCCGCCTTCGTCCTCGTCGTCTTCTGCGGGGTCTACGCCCGCCGCTGGGGCGCGCGCGGACACGCGCTCGGGATCTTCGCGTTCATGAACTTCTTCATCACGCAGTTCCTGCACGCCCTCCCCGGCCAGCTCCCCGAGCTGTACGCCGCCGTCGGCCTGGCCCTGCTCGCCTCCGCCGCCGTACGGTTCCTGCTCTGGCCCATCGAACGGCGCACCCCGCCGCCCGCCGCCCCCGCCCCGCTGCCCGGACAGCGCCTGGCCCGGCACACCACCCGCCAGGCGTTCCAGGCCACCCTGGCCTGCGCCGTCGCCCTCTCCGTCGGCCAGGTGCTCTCCGAGGACCGCTGGTACTGGGCCGTGGGCACCGCCTGGTGGATCTTCGTCAACACCGCCTCCCGGGGCGAGACCCTCGTCCGGGGCTTCCGCCGGGTGCTCGGCACGGTCGTCGGCGTGGCCGCCGGCGTACTGATCGCCATCCCACTGGACGGCGCGCCCGTGCCCACCGCCCTCCTGGTCGCCGCGTGCGTGTTCGCCATCTTCTACACCGCCGCGGTTTCGTACAGCTGGATGATCCTGGCCGTCACCCTGATGGCGGGGCTGCTCTACGGACTGCTCGGTGTGCTGGATCCGGCACTGCTCGTACTGCGCCTGGAGGAGACGGCCGTCGGCGCGGTCTGCGCCGCCCTCGCCGTGGTCCTCGTACTGCCCGTCACCACCCACGCCACCAACGACGCCTGGATCCAGCGCGCCCTGCACTGCGTGCACGCCGCCACCGCCGAGGCCACCGCCCGGCTCGCCGGCTCCCCGACGGCGGACCCCGCACCGCACGCCGCCGAGCTGGAGACCCTGCTCGCCCGGGTCCGGATGGCCCTCGCCCCGCTGGTGCACCCGCTCAGCCCGTTCCGCCACCGCAGGGCCCGGGCCGGACAGGTCGTCGCCCTGCTCGACGACTGCGCCCGCGAGGTGCGCGGCCTGGTGGCGATCACCGCCGACCCGGACGCCGGGCACGACGCCCGCCTCGCCGCCGCCTGCTGGCGCGTGGAGGACGCCGTCCGCGCGCTGACCGCCGGCGAGCGGGCCCTCGACGGGCCGGGGGAGGCCGAGGGCACCGGCCCGCACACCGCCGCCTCCCTGCCCGCCCTCGCCCACCTGGAGGGCCTGGAGCGCGCCCTCGCCGGACTGGCCACGCCCCTGGGCAGCGACCCGCGCGCGCCCTACACGATCAGCGCCTGACCCCGTCGGGGGAAGCGAGCTCCCGCAGTCCGCCCCCGGCCGGCCCGTCCGGCAGCCGGCCGGGGGAGTGGACCAGCCCCAGGGCCTGCGTGGCCCGGGTGAGCGCCACGTACAGATCGCTCGGCCGCAGCTCCGCCGGCTCCACCACGACCACCGTGTCGAACTCCAGCCCCTTCGCCTGCCGCGGGTCCAGCAGCACGACCTCCCGGGTCAGATCCGGCTCCGCCCCCGCCCGTACCCCCGGCAGTACGGCGGCCAGCTCCCCGTGCAGCACCCGCGGCGCGATCACCGCGAGCCGCCCCTCGGCCGGCCGCTCCCGCCGCACGGCCTCCGCGGTCGCCGCCGCCAGGTCACCGGCGGCCAGCGCCCACGGCCGCACACCCGTCGCCCGTACCGAACGCGGCGGCTCGAAGCCCGGGTCGCGCTCGCGCAGCACCGCCGCCGCGACCTCCATGATCTCCGCCGGCGTACGGTAGTTCACCCCGAGCCGGACCAGCTCCCAGCGCTCGCCCACGTACGGCGACAGCATCCGCTCCCAGGAGCCGCAGCCCGCCTCGTCCCCGGTCTGCGCCGGATCCCCGACCAGCGTCATCGACCGCGTCGGGCAGCGCCGCATCAGCAGCCGCCACGCCATCTCCGACAGCTCCTGCGCCTCGTCCACGATCACGTGCCCGAAGGCCCAGGTGCGGTCGGCGGAGGCCCGTTCGGCGGTGGAGCGGTGATCGGCCTCCTCGTGCCGCTCGGCCATCCGCTCGGCGTCGATGATGTCGTGCGCGGCCAAGAACTCGCTCTCCTCGTCCTCGAACTCGTAGGACTCCGAGCCGGCCGACACGTCCAGCACGCCCTGCGCGTACGCGATGCGCCGCTGCCGCAGCCGCTCCTCGGCGGCGCGCCGGGCGCTGTCGTCCTCCCCGAGCAGTTCGGCCGCCTCGTCCAGCAGCGGCACATCGGCCGGGGTCCAGTCCGGCCGGGCCGAGGGCGCCCGCCGGATCAGCGCCGCCTCCTCCTCGGGCAGGTGCGTGGGCTCCGCCAGGAAGTCGGTGACGAGCTGCTGCGGAGTGAGCGAGGGCCACAGCGAGTCGATCGCCTCGTGCACGGCCCGGCTCGTGGCGATCTCCTTGCCGAGCTGGGCGACGTCGTCCGGGCCGAGCAGGTTCGGACCGCCGTACGGATCGGCGCCCAGCCGGTCCGCGAGCTGCGCGGTCAGGGCGTCGATGATCCGGAAGGCGAAGCCGGGGCGGGCCTGGTTGTGCGGCAGACCGGTGGCGCGCGCCCGGTCCCGCGCCTCGTGGGCCATGGTGCGGTCCAGCAGCAGGGTGCCGTAGTCGTCGTGGTCGATCTCCAGCGCCGCCTCGGGCACCCGGTCGGACTCCTCCCCGCAGCCCGCCGGCACGCTCTCCGGCAGCCGCTGCCGGTCCGCCACCACCCGGGCGAGGACCCGCGCCATCGCCGCCCGGCCCTTGACCGCGGCGGCCCCGGGACGGTCGGTCCCGGTGGCGTGCACGCCGGGGAACAGCTCGCCCGGGGTCGACAGCAGGACGCCCGTCTCGCCGAGCGCCGGGAGCACCCCGCCGATGTAGCCGAGGAAGGCGGGACCGGGCCCGACGATCAGTACGCCGCGCTTGGCCAGCAGCTCCCGGTGGGCGTACAGCAGGTAGGCCGCGCGGTGCAGGGCGACCGCCGTCTTGCCGGTGCCCGGCCCGCCCTCGACGACCAGCACCCCGCGATGGGAGGAGCGGATGATCCGGTCCTGCTCGGCCTGGATGGTGCGCACGATGTCGTGCATGCGGCCGGTGCGGGCGGCGTCGAGGGCGGCGAGCAGCACGGCGTCCGCGTCGGCGCCCTCGTGGCCGGTGCGCTCGGCGTCGGTCAGGTCCAGGATCTCGTCGTGCAGCGCGGTGACGGTCCGGCCGCGGCTGCTGATGTGGCGACGGCGGCGCAGGCCCATGGGGGTGTGGCCGGTGGCCAGGTAGAAGGGGCGGGCGACGTCCGCGCGCCAGTCGAGGACCAGCGGGGTGCGGTCCGCGTCGTCCGCGCGGATCCCGATGCGGCCGATGTGGTGGTCCCGGCCGTCCGAGAACTCCAGCCGCCCGAAACACAGGCCGTTCTCGCCGGCATTCAGGGCGGAGAGCAGACCGGCCTGCTCCGCGACCACGACATCCCGCTCCAGCCGGGCCTGAAAGCCGGTCCCGACATCGCGCAATGCGGCTTCGACCGCACGTTCGGCCTGGTCACGCCGGTCGTCGAGGCGCCGATAGAGGTCGTTGACGAATTGCTGCTCTTTACGGAATTCCTCGGTTGACAATTCCACTCCTGCCGCGATACAGTGTCTTCGTAAGCTGGTCCGCGACGTGGTAAACCTGGTGATCGGCACAATGCACCGGTCAAGTCGCGAACTCTTCAATATACGCTCTTCTCTCCCTCGGCAGCGAATTCCGCCGGGGGATTTTTTGCGTACGGTGGATCCATGAGCACCGCACACGGCTCCGCCGACGCAGTCGTCTACCGCCTCGCCCGGCCCGAGGACGCGGGCGCCATCGAGGCCCTGGACAGCTCCTTCACCACCGCCACCGTCTTCGAGGCGACCGCCGACGGGACCGGGCTCGGCTTCCGGATCCGCGAGGTCCCCGTGGACCCGCCCGTGCACAAGGCGTTCCCGCCCGAGGAGCACGACGAGCAGGGGCTCGCCCGCGCCACGGGCCCCGACGCGGCCGCCGACGCGCGGACCTTCGTGGCCCTGGACGCCGGCGAGCTCTGCGGGTTCGCCGCCGTCGGGTACTCCGCGTGGAACCGGCGGCTGACGGTCGAGGACCTGGAGGTGGCACCCGGCCACCGCGGCCGGGGGATCGGCCGGGAGCTGATGGAGCGGGCCGCCGCCTTCGCCCGCGAACGGGGCGCGGAGCACCTGTGGCTGGAGGTCAGCTCGGCCAACGCCCCGGCCGTGCACGCCTACCGGGGCATGGGCTTCGCCTTCTGCGGTCTGGACACCGCCCTGTACGAGGGCACCCCGGCCGCGGGCGAGCAGGCGCTGTTCATGAGCCGCCCCTGCCGCTGACCGTGCGGGCGGACCGGACCCCCGCAACGCGGCCGCATCGTACGCGTCTTCGACTCCCGAACGCAGCTCATTCCCCGAAGATCACTCGGAGGGGTGTTCTCCTGCCACCCGTGGTACAGCGCTGACCTGCGAGAGGTACAACAGGTCTTTGTTCGGTGCACATTCATACGGCATGTACAGGGTGGATCTGGTCGGACAGGGGGTAACCCGGCGGAATGGAAATCCTTCAACAGCGCTCCACCACCGCTCAGGTGTGGCAGGCGGCAGAGGAGTTCATCCGGCTCTTCCACAGGGAGACCCCGGGCGCCGGGGACCCGCGCGACCGGCTCGCGGCCGTCCGGGCCGAGCTTTCGGACACCGGGACCTACGCGCACACCCCCGAGGAGCTGGTCCACGGGGCCCGCGTGGCCTGGCGCAACAGCAACCGCTGCATAGGCAGGCTCTACTGGAACTCGCTGCGGGTCCGCGACCGGCGCACCGTCGCCGACGCGGACACCATCGCCGCCGAGTGCTTCGAGCACCTGCGGGAGGCCACCAACGGCGGCCGGGTCCGGCCCACGATCACGGTCTTCGCCCCCGAGACCCCCGACCGCCCCGGCCCGCTGATCTGGAGCGAGCAGCTGGTGCGGTACGCCGGATACGGCGACCACCCCTCCGTCACCGTCGGCGACGCCCGCAACGCCCCGCTGACCGAGGCGCTGCTCCGGCTCGGCTGGCCCGGCGGCGCCGGAACCCCCTTCGACCTGCTCCCGCTGGTGGTGCAGGGCGTGGACGACAAGCCCCGCTGGTTCGACACCCCGCGCGACGCCGTGCTGGAGGTGCCCATCGGCCCTCCGGAGGGCGCCGGCTGGCAGGACTGGGGGCTGCGCTGGCACGCCGTACCCGCCATCTCCAACATGTGCCTGGAGATCGGCGGCATCCACTACTCGGCGGCGCCCTTCAACGGCTGGTACATGGGCACCGAGATCGGCGCCCGCAACCTCGCCGACACCGACCGCTACAACCTGCTGCCCGCCGTCGCCCGCCGGCTCGGCCTGGACACCTCCAGCGACCGCTCGCTGTGGAAGGACCGCGCACTGGTCGAGCTCAACCGGGCGGTCCTGCACTCCTTCGACCGCGCCGGGGTCACCATCGCCGACCATCACACCGAGTCCCGGCGCTTCCTGTCCCACATGGAACGCGAGGAGCGCAAGGGGCGCGAGGTGGGCGCCGACTGGTCCTGGATCGTGCCGCCCATCTCCGGCTCCGCGACCCCGGTCTTCCACCGCACCTACGAGGACACCCCCAGCAGCACGGCCTACGTCCACCACTCCGGGGCACGGGAACGGGCCCAGGGGCGGGATTTGGTCTAGACCTTCTGTTACCGTCGGCTCCGAACGATCCGACAGTGGTGAGAGGGGCCTCCTGTGGGCGACGCGGACAGCACGGACCGAAGCGGCGAACACCGGGCCTACATCGGTTCGTTCACCTCGGGGGGCGGCCGCGGCGTGACCGTCGCGACCGTGTGTGCGGCGACCGGGGCGCTGACCCCGCTCTCGGTCGCCGCCGCCGAGGACCCCTCGTACCTCGCCCTCGCCCCGGACGCGGGGGTGCTCTACGCCGTCAACGAGACGGAGCGCGGCGCCGTCTCGGCCTTCCGGACCACCGCTGGCGGCCTCGCACCGCTCGGCGCGCCCGTCCCGGTCGGCGGCTCCGGCCCGACCCACCTCAGCCTCGCCGGCGGCCGGCTGCTCACCGCCAACTACACCTCGGGCAGCCTCAGCAGCCTGCCCCTGACCGCCGAGGGCGCTCCCGCCGGCCCGGCCCGCGTCCTCACGCACCGGGGCTCCGGGCTCGACGCCGACCGCCAGGACGCCCCGCACGCCCACCAGGTGCTGCCGGACCCCAGTGGCCGCTGGGTGCTCGGCGTGGACCTCGGCACCGACACCGTGCGGGTCTGCGCGCTCGACCCCGGCAGCGGGGAGCCCGCGGTGCACACCGAGACCGTGCTGCGCGCCGGGACCGGCCCGCGGCATCTGGTCTTCCATCCCGGCGGCGAGGTGGCCTACGTACTGCACGAGCTGGAGCCGCAGATGACCGTCTGCCGCTGGAACCCGACCGCCGGGCGACTGGAACCGGTCATGGAGGTTCCGGTGGCCTCAGCGGGCGCCTCCGGGGCCGTACGGGCCTACCCCTCGGCCGTGGTCGCCTCGCCGGACGGGAGATTCGTCTGGGCCGCGGTCCGCGGCGCCGACACCCTCGTCACCTTCTCCCTCGCCGACGGCCCCGAGAAGCCGCTGCTCACCGGCACCGTGGACTGCGGCGGACAGTGGCCGCGGGACCTCGCCGCCGACCCCTCCGGGCGTCGGCTGTACGCGGCCAACGAGCACTCCGGAGACGTCACCTGGTTCGACGTGGACCCGCTGACCGGGCGGCCGCACCGGGCCGGTTCACTGGCCGTGCCCGCCGCCACCTGCGTGCTCCTCGGCCGTTCCGGATCCGCCTGAGCGGAACGGGCCCGCCGGGTACGGAAAAGGCCCCCGCCGACCTCGGGAACCGGGTCGGCGGGGGCCTTCGCGTCGTGACGACGGGGTCAGTGCGCGGGCGACGCCTGGGCGATCCCGAGCGCCGCGGTGTACTGGGCGACGGCCAGCTTGCCGAGCGCCGGGTAGGCGCCGAGCACCTCGGCGGTCGCGCAGTCGGCCTCCTTGCACGCCGTCTCCAGCAGACCTTCGGCGGCCTCCGGACCGATCACGTACGGCGCCAGCGCGAGCTGCGTGGAACCCTCGCGGCGCAGCTGCTCGGCGACCGCGGCCACCGAGCCCTCCTGGTCCAGCGCCGCCGCCTGCACGGGCACGGCGAGCCGGGCGGCGAGCAGCATGCCGGTGATCCCGGCGGCCTGCACGGCCTCCTCGCCGCCGGTGGTGGCGAGGACGATGCCGTCGGCGGCGGTGGTCACGGTGAACAGGCGGGCGCGGTCGGCGCGGGCCAGGCCGGCCTCGGAGAGGCGCACGTGCAGGCCCTCGGCGAGCAGCGGGTGCGGGCCGAGGACGTCGGCCAGCTCGGCGGCGGCGGAGGAGTCCATCAGCGCCTGGCGCATCCGGCGCAGCAGATCGCTGTCCGGACCGGCCAGCAGCGGGACGACCACGGCGTCCGGGCCGGCCGGCGCGGGCACCTCGTGACCGGCGGCGCGGGCGAACTCGGCGCGCGCGGTGCGGTCGGCCGCGACGGCGCTCAGCACGCCGGACAGGGACGGGAACTCGGAGGCGTCGTCACCTTCGAGGAAACCGATGCGGGCGTCGAGGCCCGGCAGCTCGGAGCGGCCGATGCTGATGATCTCTTCCGCCAGCCCCCGCGAGGCGGCCGACGGCGCTCCGGGCACGGCGATTACCAGCGCGGGCGCGCCCTCGGGCGCCGCCGCGGGCTCGGGCCGGCGGTGCCGTCCGGTCGGGCGGGGTCGCGGCATTCGTACGGGCAGGCCATTTGCGGGGCCATTGGGGGAGCTCATGGCGCCGCATGCTACTGGCTTATCGGAAGAAGGTGTTCGGGCAGGGCCTTCCGCTGCCGCATCTGTCCGTATTTATACGGTGAATTACAGATACGTTCAGCTGACGGACGGCAAGCGCCAGTCGACAGGCTGTGAATCCTGGCCCACCAGCAGCTCGTTCGTCCTGCTGAACGGCCTGGAGCCGAAGAAGCCGTAGTCGGCGGACTTGGGGGAGGGGTGCGAGGACTCCACCACCGGCAGCTCGCCGAGCAGCGGCCGCAGATTGCGCGCCGCCCGCCCCCACAGAATGGAGACCAGCGGCTTCCCGCGCGCGGCGAGCGCGCGGATGGCCTGGTCGGTGACGGCTTCCCAGCCCTTGCCCTGGTGCGCGTTCGACCGGCGGGGCGCGGTCGTCAGCGAGCGGTTGAGCAGCAGGACGCCCTGCCGGGTCCACGGGGTGAGGTCGCCGTTCGCGGGCCGGCCGGTGCCGATGTCGCGGTGCATCTCCAGGAAGATGTTGTCCAGGCTCGGCGGTACCGGCGACACCTCGGGGGCCACCGAGAAGGACAGCCCGACCGCGTGCCCCGGGGTGGGGTACGGGTCCTGGCCGACGATGAGCACCTTCACCTCGTCGAAGGGCTGCTGGAAGGCGCGCAGTACGTGGGCCCCCGCGGGGACGTACCTCCGCCCCGCCGCGATCTCGGCGCGCAGGAAGTCGCCCATCGCGGCGATCTGCCCCGCCACCGGCTCCAGAGCCCGGGCCCAGCCCGGCTCGACGATCTCGTTCAACGGTCTTGCTGCCACGGTGGATCACTCTACTGGCCGATCGTCGCCGCCCGCACGCAGAGGACGTCCGGCAGGTGCTCGGCCAGCAACTGCCAGCTGTCGCCGTCGTCGTGGCTGGCGTACAGCTCGCCGTTGCGGTTGCCGAAGTAGATGCCCGCCGGGTCCGCGTCGTCCGTGCACAGCGCGTCCCGGAGCACCGTGCCGTAGTGGTCGGAATCCGGCAGTCCGCGGCTGAGGGGCTCCCAGGTGGCGCCGGCGTCCCGGGTGCGGAAGACCCGGCAGCGGTGCTCGGCCGGGACCCGGTCGGAGTCGGCGTTGAGCGGGAAGACGTAGGCGGTGTCGGGCCGGTGCGGGTGGGCGGCCACCGCGAAGCCGAAGTCGGAGGGCAGTCCCCCGCCGATGTCGGTCCAGCGGCCCCCGGCGTCGTCGCTGCGGTAGACGCCCCAGTGGTTCTGGAGGTACAGCCGGTCCATGTCCCCGGCGTCCCGGGCGATCTTGTGGACGCACTGGCCGAACTCCGGGTTCGGATCGGGCAGGAACACCGCCGAGACCCCGTCGTTGGCGGGCTTCCAGCTCGTGCCGCCGTCCTCGGTACGGAACACCCCGGCGGTGGAGACGGCCACCGTGACCGTGTCCGGGTCGCGGGGGTCGGTGAGCACCGTGTGCAGCCCCTCGCCGCCCCCGCCCGGTACCCACTTGTCGCGGGTCGGGTGCTCCCACAGCGGGCGGACCAGCTCGAAGGACTCGCCCCGGTCCGCGGAGCGGAACAGCGCGGCCGGCTCCGTACCGGCGTAGACCACGTCCGGGGCCTCGGGGCCGGCCGGCTGGAGCTGCCAGACCCGCTCCAGGGAGGCACCGGTGTCCTGGGGGAACTTCACGGCGGCCCTGGCCGGTTCCCGCCAGGTCTCCCCGAGGTCGTCGGAGGTGAAGACCGAGGGCCCCCAGTGCGCGCTGTCGCCGCCCGCGAGCAGCCGGGGGGCCGGTCCGCGCCGGTCGACGGCGACGGCGTAGACGGCCTGGGCGTTGAAGTGGGGCTCGCCGAACTCCCAGGGCCCGTCACCCCGGCGGCGGCCGATGAACAGCCCCTTGCGGGTTCCCACGAGCAGCAGTACGTCGGCCATGGCCGCCACCTCCGGACCTCGTCGTCCCTGCGCGGGGCGGTCGCCGCGTGATGGAACGGCCGGCCCCCGAACAGCGTCTTCCGGCCAGTCTGCACCTCCCCGCTGACAGCGGCCCGGCGCACGACACGGGCCGGGCCGTGGCTGATCGACACCGATCATTCACAAGCCGGAAATGATTGCTGCTTGCATCCAGGTGTTCGCTGTCGATTGACTTCGGACACCGTTGTCGCACGTGAGAGGACGTACGTGGCCACCGAGTACCTGTCACCGCTCGACCTCGCCTTCTGGCGGATGGAATCCGCCGGCCACCCCATGCACCTCGGCGCCCTGGCCGTCTTCCGCTCCGCGCCGGGCGCCGGACCGGGCGGCGGACCCGGCTCCGGCTCCGGCGCCGCCGAGCACGCCGCCGAACTGCTCACCGCCCGCTGCGCCGCCGTGCCGGGCCTGCGCCGCCGGATCCGGGACGTGCTGCTGCCGCTGGGCGCGGCCGCCTGGAGCCCCGACCCGGACTTCGATCCGGCCCGGCACGTCTTCCTCACCCGTACGGACCGGGGCCCGCACGAGGCGGCCGGACCGCTGATGGCCCGCCCGCTGGACCCGGAGCTGCCGCCCTGGGAGGCGCATGTCCTGGCCGGGCCGGATCCGGAGTCCTTCGCGGTCCTCTTCAAGTTCCACCACGCCCTCGCCGACGGCCTGGGCGCGCTCGCGCTGGCCGCCGCCCTCTTCGACGAGGGGCAGGAGCTCCGCCCGCCCGGCCGCCCCCTCCCCGAGCAGCGGGGCGGCTCGCCGCTGGGCCGGATCCCGGCGGCGCTGGCGGCGCGGGTGCGGGAGGTGGGCCAGGCCCTGGAGATCGGCGCCGCCGTGGCCCGCGCCGGGCTGCCCTTCGGCGTACCGCCGGCGCTCGCCGCCGATCCGGCCGCCGCGGGGAGCCGTACGGTGGCCGGGCTCGCGCTCGACCTCGACGAGGTCAACCTGATCCGCAAGGGGGCCGGGGGCACGGTCAACGATGTGCTGATCGCCCTCGTCGCGGGCGGGCTGCGGCGCTGGCTGGCCGGACGCGGCGACCCCGAACCGCTGGGGGCGGGGCCGCGCGCCCTGATCCCGGTGTCCCGCCGCCGCGGGCCCGGCGGCGCGGGCGACGCGCGCAACCGGCTCTCCGGGTACCTGCTCCGGCTGCCGCTGGCCGAGCCCGATCCACTGCTCCGGCTGGACCGGGTCCGCGTGGCGATGGACCGCAACAAGGACGCCGGACCGGCCCGCGGCGCGGGGGCCGTGGCCCTGCTCGCGGACCGTGTCCACCCGCTCGGCCACCGCCTGGGCGGGCCGCTGGTCGCGCAGGCCGCCCGGCTGCTCTTCGACATCCTCGTCACCAGCGTCCCGCTGCCCGGCCTCACCTTCTCCCTCGGCGGCAGCCGGGTCCAGGAGGTGTACCCGCTGGCGCCGCTGGCTCGCGGGCAGTCCCTCGCCGTGGCGGTCTCCACGTACAAGGGGACGGTCCACTACGGGCTGGTCGCCGACACCTCCGCCGTCCCGGATCTGGCGGAGCTGGCGGGGGCGCTGCGAGCGGAGCTGGACTCGCTTGTACGAGAGGTCTCGTAGTACGAGAGGATTCGTAGTATGGTGGTTCTCGTACTAGCCGCTGCCCGCGGCGACCCCCGGTGACCTCTGGAGAGCCCGATGAGTGCTGCCCCCGCCGCTTTCGCGGCCCTGTTCACGCCGTACACCCTGCGTTCGGTCACCATCCCGAACCGGGTGTGGATGGCCGCGATGTGCCAGTACAGCGCCGAGCCCTCGGGCCCCGGGGCGGGCACGGCGAACGACTGGCACTTCACGCACTACGCCGCCCGCGCGGTCGGCGGCACCGGCCTGATCGTCCAGGAGGCCACCGCCGTCTCCCCGGAGGGCCGGATCTCCCCGTACGACCTCGGCATCTGGAACGACACCCAGGTCGAGGCACTGCGCCGGATCACCGGCTTCCTCAAGGCGCAGGGCACGGTCCCCGGCATCCAGCTCGCCCATGCCGGGCGCAAGGCGTCCACCGACCGCACCTGGACCGGCGGCGCCCCGGTCGGGCCGGAGGCGCACGGCTGGCAGCCGGTCGCCCCGAGCGCCGTGCCCTTCGCCGAGGGCCACCCCGTACCGCACGAGCTGACGGTGGAGGAGATCGGCGCGGTCACCGGCCAGTTCGCGGCCGCCGCCGAGCGGGCGCTCGCCGCCGGCTACGAGGTCGTCGAGATCCACGGCGCCCACGGCTACCTCATCGGGGAGTTCCTGTCCCCGCACAGCAACCGGCGCACCGACGCCTACGGCGGCTCCTTCGAGAACCGCACCCGCTTCGCCCTCGAAGTCGTCGACGCCGTACGGGCGGTGTGGCCCGAGGAGCTTCCCCTCCTCTTCCGGATCTCCGCCACCGACTGGCTGGAGGAGAACGGCTGGACCGCCGACGAGACGGTCCGGCTGGCCCGGCGGCTCCAGGAGCACGGCGTGGACCTCCTCGACGTCTCCACCGGCGGGCTCGCGCCCGGGGTGCGGATCCCCGTCGAGCCGGGCTACCAGGTGCCGTTCGCGGCCCGCGTGAAGGCCGAGACGAGCCTCCCCGTGGCGGCCGTCGGGCTCATCACGGAGCCGGAGCAGGCCGAGAAGATCCTGGCCAACGGTGAGGCCGACGCGGTCCTCCTGGGCCGCGAGCTGCTGCGCGACCCGTACTTCGCCCGCCGCGCCGCCGACGAACTGGGCGTGTCGCCCCGTACGCCCGAGCCCTACCACCGCTCCTGGTGATCGCGGCTCCTTCGACACCTCTCGTACCATGGGGGCCGGACAGGCCGAGTGAACGGAGCAGGGACATGACCGACCGGGACAGCTCCCGCACCCTCCCTCACCCCGCGACGGAGGAAATCCGCCTGGAGGGCGTCCTGCACGCCCTCTCCGACCCGGTCCGGCTGTCCATCGTCCGCGACCTGGCGGCCTCGGCCGATGACCTGTCCTGCTCCCACTTCGACCTCCCGGTCACCAAGTCCACGACCACCCACCACTTCCGCGTCCTGCGCGAGAGCGGCGTGGTCCGCCAGGCATACCGGGGCACGACCAAACTCAACGCCCTCCGCGAAGAGGACCTGAACACCCTCTTCCCGGGCCTCCTGGCGAGCATCCTCACCTCGGCCCAGGCCGAGGCCGCCCGTCTCGGGGCCGGGGCCTGAGCCGTCCGCTGCCGCATCCCACGGTGTTCACTGGCTACGGCCGGGGCGTGCGGGAGGCGGCCAGGAGGGTCGGCCAGTCGGGGATCTTGACCGGGCCGTGGGCCGGGGAGCGGTGCAGGGCGCGGCCCAGTTCCGCCTCCGCCGCCTCCACGGCCAGCCAGCCCGGCCATTCCACCGGCCGCAGGCCGGCCGCCCGCAGGCCGGCCGCCCGCAGCGCGTCCAGCGGGTCCCCCGGCAGCTCGCGCCGCGCCAGCGCCCCGGCGTCCTGGAGCAGCGAAGACACCGTCTCCTTCGCGCACGGCCGGTTGGTGCCGATCACCCCGCTCGGGCCGCGCTTGATCCAGCCCGCCACGTACTCCCCGGCCGATGCCCGGCCCGCGCGCAGCACCCGGCCCGCCGCGTGCGGGACGGTGCCCCGTACCGGGTCGAACGGCAGCCCCTCCGGCGGCACGCCCTGGTACCCCACCGAGCGCAGCACCAACTGCGCGGCCAGGTCCTCGTACCGGCCCGTGCCCGTCACCCCGCCCCGCCCGTCCGGGGCGGTCCGCTCGCAGCGCACCGCGCGTACCCGCCCGTCGGGGCCGCCCAGGATTTCCACCGGCCGCAGGTAGAACCGCAGCGCGATGCTCCGCCCCTGCCCGCCGGGGCCTTCGGCCGCCCAGCCGCGCAGTGCCTCCAGGTTGCGCCGGGCCACCGCGGGCAGCGCGGCGGCCGCGCCCGGGTCGGCGTACGCGGGGTCCAGGGCCAGTTCGGCCGGGTCGGTACGGATGCCGACGCCCGGCAGGGTGCCCAGCTCGCGCAGTTCCTTCGTGGTGAACCGGCCCTGCGAGGGCCCGCGCCGGGCGATCATCGTCACCGCGCGCACCCGGCTGTCCGCGAGCGCCCCGAGCGCCGGCTGCGGCATGTCCGTAGGCGCCAGCTCCGCGGCGCCCCGGGCGAGGATCCGCGTCACGTCCACGGCGACATTGCCCGCCCCGACGACCACCGCGCTCTCCACCCCGCCCAGGCCGAAGCTCTCGCCCGCCGCGTCCGGGTGCCCGCTGTACCAGGACACGAAGGCGGTGGCGGAGCGCACCCCGGCCAGCTCCTCGCCCGGGATGCCCAGCATCCGGTCCCGCGCCGCGCCCACGCAGTAGACGACGGCGTGGTACAGCTCCAGCAGCCGCGCGGTGGGCAGGGCCGCCCCGCCCACCTCGACATGCCCGAGGAAGCGGATCCGGTCGTCCTCCAGCACCGTGCGCAGGCTGCCCTGGAGCGATTTGATCTTCTCGTGGTCGGGGGCGACGCCGTAGCGGACCAGCCCGTAGGGCGCGGGCAGCCGGTCCAGCACGTCGACGCGTACGCCGGGCACCTCGCGCTGCTCCACCAGCGTCTGGGCCGCGTACACCCCGCTGGGACCGGATCCGACGACGGCGACACGAAGCACGGCGGAACTCCTCCCGCAGGTGGTCCCAGCATGACACCGGGCCCCGGGGCCGTCAGCCCATGGCACGCATCCGGTGGATCTCGGCGCTCTGCGTGGCGACCACCTCGGTGGCCATCTCCTCCACCGCCACGTTGTTGCCCCCGGCGAGCGCTTCGCCCGCCATGGTCAGGGCGCCCTGGTGGTGGGCGGTCATCAGCCGCAGGAAGAGCTGGTCGAAGGCGGCGCCCCGGGCCTCGGCCAGCTCCTTGAGCTGCTGCTCCGTCGCCATACCGGGCATCGCGCCGTGGTCGGTCCCGTGGCCGGCCCCATTTTCGGCCCCGTGGTCGGCCCCGCCGTGGTCCCCCGCACCATGGCCCCCGCCACCGGCCGCCGGATCCGGATACCGGGCCTGCCATTTCTCCATCGCGCCGATCTCCGGCTTCTGCCCGGCCGTGATCCGCTCCGCGAGCCGCTTGACCGGATCGGCCCCGGCCCGGCCGGGGGCGAGCGCGCTCATCGTCAGCGCCTGCCGGTGGTGCTCGATCATGCGGCGTACGTAGGAGCGGTCGGCGGCGTTCGGGCTGTCGTCCGGCCTGGCCTTCGCCGCCTGCTCGGGTGTGAGATGGCGGGCCTGCTCGCCGGGCCTGCCCGGCGCGACCACCGCCGCCCGCCCGTCGCCTCCCGCCCGGTCGCCGCCTTCGTCGTCCTGGCAGCCGGAGAGCGTCAGCAGGAGGGCGGCGGCGGCCAGGACCGCCGCAGCGCCGCGGACGGGCCGTGCCGATAAGGCCATGCGGCCCCTGAGGTCTTTTGCCATGTCCATGGAAAGGAAGATACTGCCGGGGTCCTGGTTCCGTTCCCCCGCGGGCGGAACCGATCGCGGGCTCCCATGGGAGGGCACTGTGACCTCGTTACACACCAGGAGAGTGCGGAACAGGCGGGTGGGGGTGGCCGTCGCGGCGGCCGGTCTCCTCACCACGCTCCTGGCAGCCGGACCGGCGGCCGCCACTCCCGACCCGGGGGACCTGACCCCGGGCCACGGCAACCACCAGAGCACGGGCATGTCCGAGGGCGCGGAGCTCGCCCCCGGCGAGATCCCCGGCCAGGACGAGATCGTGCACAGCGCCAACATCAAGCCGCTCGCGAACATCCCCGCGGCCGACCCCACGCGGATCAACACCGACCTGGCCTTCCAGGGCCGGTACGCCTACGCGGGCAACTACAACGGGTTCACGATCTACGACATCGGCAACCCGAAGGCGCCGAAGACCGTCACGGAAGTGCTCTGCCCCGGCGGCCAGAACGACATCTCCGTCTACGGCGACCTCCTCTTCCTCTCCACGGACTCCTCGCGCAGCGACGACTCCTGCAACAGCGTCTCGCAGCCCGCGACGGAGAAGTCCTCGTGGGAGGGCATCAAGATCTTCGACATCAAGGACAAGAAGAACCCCCGGTACATCAAGTCCGTCGAGACCGCCTGCGGCTCGCACACGCACACCCTGGTCCCGGGCGACCGCGACCTCTACCTCTACGTGGCCTCGTACTCCCCGAGCGAGGCGTTCCCCGACTGCCAGCCTCCGCACGACGGCATCTCCGTGGTGAAGGTGCCCAGGAAGTCCCCGACGAAGGCCGCCGTCGTGGCCTTCCCCGTGCTCTTCCCGGACGGCGGCAACCCGGGCTCGCCCACCAACCCGGGCGTCTCCAAGACCACCGGCTGCCACGACATCACCGTGCTGCCGTCGAAGAAGCTGGCCGCCGGCGCCTGCATGGGCGACGGCATCCTCTTCGACATCAGCAAACCCGAGCAGCCGCGCGTCATCGACCGGGTGCAGGACAATGTGAACTTCGCCTTCTGGCACTCGGCCACCTTCAACGAGCGTGCGAACAAAGTGGTGTTCACCGACGAGCTCGGCGGGGGCGGCGGCGCCACCTGCAATGAGGCCACCGGTCCGAACCGGGGCGCCGACGGCATCTACGACATCACCGGCCGCGGCGACCAGCGCAAGCTCTCCTTCCGCAGCTACTTCAAGATCCCCCGCCACCAGGCCGACACCGAGAACTGCGTGGCCCACAACGGCTCGCTGATCCCCGTCGGCGGCCGCGACATCATGGTCCAGGCGTGGTACCAGGGCGGCATCTCCGTCTGGGAGTTCACCGACTCCGACCGGCCCCGCGAGATCGCCTACTTCGAGCGCGGACCGCTCACGACGGACCGGCTCGGCCTCGGCGGCTCCTGGTCGGCCTACTACTACAACGGCCACATCTACTCCAACGACATCGTCAAGGGCCTCGACGTGCTCCGGCTCGACGACCGGCGCACCGACGGCGCCAAGTGGGTCCGCATGGACCAGCTCAACGTCCAGACCCAGCCCGACTACCGCTGAGCCCTGTGACGCCTGAGGCGTCAGGGACCCCAGAGGGATGACGGAAACGTTCCGCCGGGCGGCCCGCCGTCCGGCGGAACGCCGAGCTCCCAGTCCAGCCCGTAGCGCTGGAACAGCTCGGCGCGCAGCCGGGCCGAAGGCATCGGCGCCCCGGGCAGCAGCACCGCCACCACCGCGCCCATCAGCAGCGCCCGCAGCAGCGGATAGTCCGCCTCCACGTCCGCCGAGCCGTAGCGGGCCAGGGTGTCCCGCAGCAGTTCGGCCAGCCGCTGCTGCTCCGGGCACCGTACGAAGCCCTCCGCCGTCAGGATGCCCGCCATGTGCGTGCGCATCAGCAGCGGCTGCTCCCGGGCCAGCCCGAGCACCGCGTCGATGGCCCGCGCCAGCCGTTCGCGCCCGTCGTCGGCGCGGGGCTCCCGCTCCAGCGCCGCCGCCACCGTGAGGTGCATCAGCCGGTGCACCGCCGACTGGAGCAGCTGCCGCTTGCCCGGGAAGTAGTACGAGACCAGGCCGCGCGCGGTGCCCGCCCGGTCGGCGATGTCCGCCAGGGTCGTGGCCTCGTACCCGCGCTCGGCGACCAGTTCGACCGTCGAACGCAGCAGCCGCTCCCGGGAACGTCTGCGCAATTCTTCATTGACCGAGGCGCTGCGCGGGGACATGCTTACTCCTGCGTTGACTGGCTCCCGGCCAATATACTCAGCGCACGGCGTCGCCTGCTCTGGGTGACACGGGGGATCATCCAGGGCAGGCGCTCCGCACCGGCCCCGCGCCCGCACCACACACCGCGCACACCGCACGCAGCACACGCGCCACACGCGGCACTCATCGCTCGACCGCCTCCCGCCGGCCGCGTCCACGTACCGGCACGCAGGCCGCGAGCACCACCACAGCCACACCCAGCAGCCACCCGGCCAGCACGTCCGAGAACCAGTGCACGCCCAGGTAGAGCCGGGTGAAGCCGACCCCGAGCACCGAGACCGCCGCCAGCACCCACGCCACCGGGGCCCACTTCGGGGCGGGCCGGGGCAGCAGCCACAGCAGCAGCCCGCACACCACCGTCGCGGTCATCGCATGGCCGGACGGATAGGCCGCGAAATGGGCCGAGTCCACCGGGTCCGGCCACACCGGACGCTCCCGCCCCACCGCCGCCTTCATCCCCTGTTGCACCACCGAGGCGGCCAGCGCGGCCACCGCCACGCGCAGCGCGCGGTCCCGGTCGCCGTGCCACCACAGCAGCACGCAGGCGACGGCGGCCAGCAGGCGCATGGTCCACGGGTCCCACACCCAGTCCGACAGCACCCGCATCAGGTGGGTGGTCCCCGGGTGGGTGACGGCGTGCGCGTGCAGGTCCCGGGCGAGCTGTCCGTCGTACGTCAGGAGCGGCTGCCAGCCCGTCACCACCAGGCCCGTCAGGAGCAGCGCGAGCAGCCCGCAGCAGATACCGGTCAACCGAAAGAGATCGTTCCGCATACGCCGATCCTCGCACCGGCCGCCGCCGTCCTGCGGCAGGGCGCTCCTACCGCAGGGCGCTCAGCCCCGGTACGAAAGCCACCAGCAGCGGCACCGCCGGCACCAGCGTGGCCAGCGCGGTCAGCCGCAGCCGGCGGCCCGGCGACAGCCGGGGAACGGCCGACAGCAGCCGGCGTACCCGCTGGGGCACGTGCGCGTGTTCGGGGGAGGAGGCGCCGAACACCCCGCGGTCCTCGTTGAGTCCGACGAGGGCCAGCGCGACCGTCAGCCGCCCGAACCGCCGGGAGGCCACGTCGTCGGCGGCCAGCTCCACCAGCCGGTACATCTCCGCCTCGAACGCCGCGAACACCGGCACCTGCGGGAAGGCCCGGGACAGCGCCCGCGAGCAGTGCAGCAGCCAGTCGTGCCGGGCCGCCGCGTGCCCCTGCTCGTGCGCGAGCACCGCGTCCAGCTGGCTGCCCTTGAGCCGCCCCAGCGCGGCCGTGGTCACCACCAGCTGCGGGGCGGTGCCCGGCAGCCACCAGGCATCCGGCCGCGGACCCTCCAGTACGACGAGCCGTACGCCCGCCGGGTCCTCCCCGGGCAGCAGCGGGGCCCGTACCAGCAGCTCGCTGCCCTGGGCGCGCCGCCGGGCCCGTGCCCGCAGCACCTCGCCGGTCAGCATCGCCCCGGTCCACAGGCCGCCGCCCGCGAGGGCGAGGGCGGTGCAGGCCGCCCAGGCTCCGCCGGAGGCGCCCAGCGCGTAGGCGTCGACCACGCCGTGCGGGGCGGCGGCGAAGAGCCGGTCCCGGACCGCGAGCCAGGCGTCCGCGGCGCTGAGCAGCATCGACAGCCCCAGGCACAGCAGCACCGCGCCCACCACGCACTGCCATGCCCACAGGGCCACGACGGGTTCTCGCTCGGACCACCGGGCCCGGGCCAGCAGGCGGGGTGCGAGCACCGCGGTCAGTGCGCCGAGCAGCAGGAGAGCGCCGGGGACCATCATGGTCACCAGCCTATGAGCGGGGGAGTGCCCACGGGTACGCGCCGGAGGCATTGGTGACGCAGGACACGTCGTGGCGCCTCCCTGCCGCCGGGGGCCGTCACATGGTGAGCAGCATGGCCAACATGCCCAGTCCCATGGCGAGTCGGCAGGCCCGGACGAACTCGCCGTCGCCGCAGCTTTCATCACCGGGGACGGCCGGACCGCCCGCGGTGATCAGCCGTGTACCGCCGAGCACCACATAGCCCGCGTAATAGAGGAGAAGGGCCCCGGTCAGCAGCGGCGGCACCGCCGAGCCGTGCCCGGTGCCCGGGGCCAGCGACAAACAGGCCATCGTCAGGGAGCCCACCAGGTGGTGCGCGTGGTGCGTACCGTGCCGCAGCAACCAGAGCGCGTGCAGGGCCGCCGCGCAGAAGACCGCCCCCAGCACCGGCATCCGCCACCCGCCGCCGCTGCCCAGCGGCAGGGCCATCAGCGCCATCCCGAAGGCCATCACCGCCTCGCCCGCGGCCGCCCCGCCCGGCCCGCGCACCCGGCGCAGGCAGTACGCACCGCTCACCGCGCAGAGCAGGACCAGCAGCCAGGAGGGGAGGGAGGCGGAGACGGACGTGGCGGAACCGTGCACGGCGGAACCTCCCGGTTCGTCGGCGTCACCGGAAACGTTCCCTTCTCCTACGGCGCTCACGCGGGCGCGGGATAGGCTCTCCCTGCCGCACCAGGCATGTCATATGCCACCGCACTGAACGGAGCGCCCGATGCCCACCGCCCAGCCCGCAGCCCTGAGTTTCCGCAGCGCCGTGGAGGCGGACGTACCGGAACTCGTCGTTCTGGTGGAGTCCGCCTACCGGGGTGACGCGAGCCGGGCCGGCTGGACCACCGAGGCCGACTACCTGGACGGCCAGCGCACCGACCCGGCCGGGGTCCGCGCCGTCATCGAGAGCCCGGACTCGGTCCTGCTGGTGGTGGAGCGCTCGGGCGAGCTGGTCGCCTGCTGCCAGCTCGAACACCGCGGCGACTACGTCTACTTCGGCATGTTCGCCGTCCGCCCCGGCCTCCAGGGCGGCGGCCTCGGCAAGGAGATCCTGGCCGAGGCGGAGCGCCGCGCCCGCGAGACCTGGGGCGCCGCGGAGATGCGGATGACGGTGGTGAACGTACGGGAGGAGCTCATCGCCTACTACGTGCGCCGCGGCTACCGGCGCACCGGCGAGCTGAGCCCCTTCCCCTACGGCGACGAGCGCTTCGGCATCCCGCTCCGCGACGACCTCGCCTTCGAGCTGCTGGTCAAGGCGCTCTGACCGCCCGCGACCGGTAAGGCACCGGTCGGGCACCGATCAGGCACCGGCCGGGCACCCGTCAGGCGGTGAACCGGCCCGTGCTGCGGATCTCCGGGAAGTCCGTGACCACGCCGTCCAGGCACAGGGCGCGCGCGAGCCGCAGCAGGTCGAGGGTGTCGACGCCCAGCCCGGTCATCCGCAGGCCGGCCGCGTGCGCCGCCTCCACCGCCGCCAGGGTGACGAGGCGGACGTCCGTGGCCACCGTCGCGGCCCCCACGGCCTGCGCCCGGTGCACCACGCCCTCGGTGTCGCCCACGCGGGGGGAGGCGTACAGGGTGGTCCGGACGCCCGGCAGCAGCCGGGCCGTCTCGGCGAGCACCACCTCGTGGGCGGAGCCCACCTCCACCCGCGAGGCCAGGTCCCGGCGCCGGAGCAGCGCGGCGAGCGCGGCCACCGACGCCTGGTCGCCGACGGAGACCAGGAGCGGGGAGTGGACCGCGTCCAGCACCTCGTCGAGGACGGGGACCCGCTCGCCCTGTCCGGCGTCCAGTGCGCGCAGCTCGTCGAGGGTGAGATCGGCGACGGCCCCCGAGCCGTCGGTGGTGCGGTCCACGTCCGGGTCGTGCACGGCGACGAGGGCGCCGTCCTTGCTCAGCCGGAGGTCCAGGGCGATGACGTCCATGCCGGAACGTTCCGCTCGGAGGAAGGACCTCAGGGTGTTCTCCGGCTCCACACCCATGACCCCGCGGTGACCGATGGTGAGGAAAGTCAAGGTTCTCTCGCTTCCGTCGACGGCGGCTCCCCGCGCGGTCGCGCTGTCCCGGCCCGGCCGCGCGCGCGTAGAGGTCGCATGCTAGTGCGCCTCCCCCGCGAAGGGACCGGGCGTGCACGGGCTCGCGAGCGCCCCACCGACCGCTTCCCGCCAGGGCCGCCCGGCCGGGCGCGGCCACTTCCGCTTCTGCCGCGTCACCCGGGCGTGGGCGTGTTCCCCACAGCTTGACGTTCCGTGTCCGGGCGGGGCCGCGGCTTCGTTTTCGGCCAGGCCCGTGAAGCCACTCCGCCCGGACGGACGGGAAGACTTCCGGTGAGGTGGGGGGTACCACAGGATAATTTCCCGAGATCCCTCTTGAGCAGGAGAGGCTGCCCGCTTACGCTGTGCGGACGTGAGGTTCTCCTGTGGAGGAAGTGACATGACGGAAACTCTTGTGCCGGGCACCGGCGGGGCCGTGATAACCGCTGGGGCGCGGGTGGTCGACCACCCCGCGTGGCCCGAGCTCAAGGCCGCCGTGGAGGAGATCCGCCCCTGGCAGTCGGCGGACGGTTCCATCGACTTCGCGGCCGAGGGCGAGCACGCCCGTGCCACCGTCAACGCCGCCGTCGAGCGCGTGATCACCGCGGTGGAGACCCTGTCCCCGTTGCTCCCGCACGCCGCCGACTACCACAAGGCCCTCATCGCCGACCTGCGCAAGTGGGCCGCCGAGGGCTTCGGCGTGCCGGACTTCCTGGACTCGCTGATGGCCTTCCAGCCGGCCGCCGAGCGCGCCGACGGCCTCCAGCACCTGGTCGTCTTCCCCATGTACACGCAGAACGGCAACCCGGACCGCAACCTGGAGGCCGTCGCGCTCAAGATGGTGTGGCCCGAATGGCTCGCCGAGCTGGAGCGCACCCGGTACGACAACCCGCTCTTCCTCGGCATCACCTTCGAGGACTTCACCCCGGGCTACGACACCAACTCCGCGGTGCTCTTCCCGGAGACCATCGCCGTGCGCGAGGCCCCCGAGCGCTTCACCTGGGGCGGCATCTTCTGCGACCGCGAGGCGGCCCGCTACCGCAAGGTCACCGAGGCGGCCGTCGACATCCTCGGCATCGAGCTGCCCGAGGACATCGCCCGCATGGTCGAGGACCAGGAGCGCTGCGAGAAGGCGTTCGTCCTGTGGGACATGGTCCACGACCGCACCCACAGCCACGGCGACCTGCCCTTCGACCCCTTCATGATCAAGCAGCGCCAGCCGTTCTGGATGTACGGCCTGGAGGAGCTGCGCTGCGACCTCACCGCCTTCAAGGAGGCCGTGAAGCTGGAGTCCGAGGGCAACGAGCACGGCCGTGACGTGCAGTACGCCGTCCTCTTCGACCGGATGTTCCGCTTCCCGGTCTCCGGCGACCGCAACCGCAACTACGACGGCCTCGGCGGCCAGCTGCTCTTCGCGTACCTCCACAAGCACGACGTCGTGCGCTGGACGGACAACAAGCTGAAGATCGACTGGATGCGCGCCCCGCAGGTCACCAACCAGCTGTGCGCCGAGATCGAGGACCTGTACCGCGCGGGCATCGACCGCCCGAAGCTCGTCCACTGGTTCAAGGCGTACGAGCTCGTCTCCACCTACCTGGCCCCGCACCCGGGCTCCAAGTGGGCCAAGGGCCCCGACGCCCTCGACATGAGCCAGCCGCCGCGCAAGCTCGTGGACGACGTGCTTCCGGACGAGTTTCCGCTCAGCATGTTCTATGAGGCCCTCGCCAAGAAGCTCAAGGGCGTGATCGCCTCCACCAAGGGCATCACCGCTCTCAACGCCGAGAGCACCGAGCGGGGCGCCGCGTGAACGACCGCCCTCAGGAGGCTGCACGCATGAACGGCTCCGGAAACGGCAACGGACAGCTCAACGGAGCGGTGGTGGCGGTGGCCGGGGCCGGCGGCCCCGCCGGCCGCGCCGCGCTGATGCGCCTCGCCGAGGCGGGCGCGGTGGTCGTCGCCTCCGACGCCGACCCGGCGCGCCTCGCCGAAGCCGTGGACGCCGCCCGCTACGCCCACGGCGGCTCCACCATCACCGGCGACACCGTCGACCTGCTCGACCTGGAGGCCACCAAAGCCTGGGCCGGACAGATCGAGAAGGAGTTCGGCCGGGTCGACGGCCTGGTCCACCTGGTCGGCGGCTGGCGCGGCAGCAAGACCTTCACCGACGTGGACCTCGCGGACTGGGCCTTCCTGGAGAAGCTCCTCATCCGCACCGTCCAGCACACCTCGCTCGCCTTCCACGACGGGCTGCTGCGCAGCGACCGCGGGCGCTACGTGCTCGTGAGCCAGTCCGGCGCGCACAAGCCGGTCGCCAACAACGCCGCCTACAACGCGGGCAAGGCCGCCGCCGAGGCGTGGACCCTGGCCATGGCGGACTCCTTCCGCAAGGCGGGGGGTGACGAGGGTCCCGCCGCGGCGGCTGCGATCCTGGTCATCAAGGCACTGGTGCACGACGCGATGCGCGCCGAGCGTCCCAATGCGAAGTTCGCGGGCTTCACCGACGTGAAGGAGCTGGCCGAGGCCATCGCCGACGTCTGGGAGCGGCCCGCCACCGATGTGAACGGACAGCGTCTGTGGCTCACTCCGCAACCGTGAGAAACGATGCCGGGAAGACCGACGCCCGGCGCCACCACGACCCCGCGGTGCGTGGTTTCGCCAGCGACAACTACGCCGGCGTGCACCCGGAGATCCTGGCCGCCGTCGCGCTCGCCAACGGCGGCCACCAGGTCGCCTACGGCGAGGACGAGTACACCGAACACCTGCAGAAGATCATCCGCAGCCACTTCGGCCCGTACGCGGAGGCTTTCCCGGTCTTCAACGGCACCGGCGCGAACGTCACCGCCCTCCAGGCGATGACCGACCGCTGGGGCGCGGTGATCTGCGCCCGCACCGCCCACATCAACGTGGACGAGGGCGGCGCCCCGGAGCGCATGGCGGGCCTGAAACTGCTCACCGTCGCCACCCCGGACGGCAAGCTCACCCCCGAGCTGATCGACCAGGAAGCCTGGGGCTTCGAGGACGAGCACCGGGCCATGCCGCAGGTCGTGTCGATCACCCAGAACACCGAACTGGGCACGGTCTACACCCCGGAGGAGATCCGGGCGATCTGCGAGCACGCCCACGGGCTCGGCATGAAGGTCCACCTCGACGGCGCCCGGATAGCCAACGCCGCGGCCTCGCTCGACGTCCCGATGCGTGCCTTCACCAACGCGGTCGGCGTGGACGTGCTCTCGTACGGCGGCACCAAGAACGGCATGATGTTCGGCGAGGCCGTCGTCGTGCTGAACCCGGACGCGGTCCGCCAGATGAAGCACATCCGCAAGATGTCGATGCAGCTCGCGTCCAAGATGCGGTTCGTGTCCGTCCAACTGGAAGCCCTGCTCGCCAAGGACCTGTGGCTGCGCAACGCCCGGCACGCCAACGAGATGGCGCAGCGCCTCGCGGCGGGCGTGCGCGAGACGGACGGCGTGGAGATCCTCTACCCGGTGCAGGCGAACGCGGTCTTCGCGCGGCTGCCCCAGGAGGTCTCGCGGCGCCTGCAGAAGCGCTACCGCTTCTACTTCTGGGACGAGCCCGCGGGCGACGTCCGCTGGATGTGCGGCTACGACACCCAGCCGGAGGACGTCGACGGCTTCCTCCAGGCCCTCAAGGAGGAGCTGGCCCGCTAGGGCCTGTCCGCCGAAAAGCCCACCACCCACCGTGCATCCCCGGGACGCACGGTGGGTGGCGCTGTTCTGCGGGCCGTCGGCGCGGCCCGTCGGCGCGGGGCGGAGGGGGTCAGCCCGCCTCGCGGACCTGGGCCGCGGTGGGCGCCGTACCGCCCAGGTGGGCCGGCAGCCACCAGGAGTCCTCGGTGCCGCGCGGCTTCTCCGGGTAGGCCCGCTGGGCGGCGTCCAGCAGCTCCTGGACGCGCTCGCGCAGCCGCCGGGTGATGGCGCCCGCGTACTGGTCGGCGGGGGCCTCGATCGGCTCGCCCACGCGCATCGTCACGGGGACGTGGCTGCGCTTGAGGTTCTTGGGCCGGCCCTTGGTCCACAGCCGCTGCGTGCCCCAGAGCGCCACCGGGATCAGCGGGACCCCGGCCTCCTGCGCCATGCGCGCCGCGCCCGACTTGAAGCTCTTGAGGGTGAAGGACTGGGAGATCGTCGCCTCGGGGAACACACCGATGATCTCACCGGACCGCAGGGAGTCCAGGGCGTGCTGGTAGGCCGTCTCGCCCTGCTTGCGGTCCACGGGGATGTGCTTCATCGCGCGCATCAGCGGGCCCGAGACCTTGTGCCGGAACACCGACTCCTTCGCCATGAAACGCACCAGGCGCTTCTGCGGCCGCGCCGTCAGGCCGGCGAAGATGAAGTCGAGGTAGCCGATGTGGTTCGAGACCAGCACCGCACCGCCCTGGCGGGGGATGTTCTCGGTGCCCTTCATGTCGATACGGATGTCCAGCGCGCGGAACAGCCCGTGCGCGGCCGCGATCACGGGAGGGTAGACGAGCTCAGCCATGGGAGGACCCGCTTTCTGCCTGGGGAGGTGCTCCCGGCCGGAAGTTACGGAAGCGTAGGTACGCGACCCTTGGGGATGGTGCCCCAAACCGGGCCCGGTGGCCAGTCCAGGAGCCCCTGGCCGGGGAGATTCTCGTCACGCCGGGAATGCCGCGGACCCGTCGCGCGCTCCCTTGCAGTACGAGCGTACGACGATCATGCGGGCGGCTGAACACGCGGGCGCCCGCACACCGGGAAACGGAAGCGAAGAGGGGAGCGCGGATGCGCGCGGAAGCGGGCGGGCCGGGAGCCGTCGGGCCGGGCACCGACGGGCCGGCGGCCGGCCGGCTGGGCGCCGCGGAGCTGGGGGCCGAGCCGGGGGAGCGGGCCAGCCTGGTGCAGTTCTCCAGCGCCTTCTGCCAGCCCTGCCGGGCCACGCGGCGGATCCTCGCCGAGGTCGCCGGCATGGTGGACGGCGTCGCGCACATCGAGATCGACGCCGAGGACCGGCTCGACCTGGTGCGCGCCCTCGGCATCGAGAAGACCCCCACCGTGCTCGTCCTGGACGCCGCCGGCCGGATCGTGCGGCGCGCCGCCGGGATGCCGCGCAAGGCGGACGTGATCGCCGCCCTGGGGGCCGCCGTATGACCGGCCGTATGACCGGCCGCGCGCGGGGCGCCGGGCCGGGCGCGCCGGTGCGCACGCCCGTGCACCGCGTGACGCGCCTGACATCTGCCCGATCCCGCTTGACTGCGTCAGCGGGAGATCGACAGGCTGACCGTATGCGGTATGAACTCCTGCTCCACGGGCGGGTCCACCTGGACCTGGTCCGCCACGCGAGCGCGCGCTGTCCGGGTCACTGAACGCTCCGCCCCCTGATCCCGAACCGTGCCCGCGTGTCCTGCGGCAGAAGGCAGAACCCCTGATGAGTGCTCCGACCGTCCCCGCGATCCCCCCGGCCGCCGCCGCGTCCGCGTCCGGCGCCGCCCGCCCCGGCTCGCCCGACCTGCTGCGCTCCGTCTTCCGGCAGCACGCCGCCGGAGTGGCCGTGATCACCGCCCAGGACGGCGGCCGCCCGGTGGGCTTCACCGCGACCTCGCTGAACTCCGTCTCGGCGGATCCGCCGCTGCTGTCCTTCACCATCGCCACCGGCGCCTCCAGCTGGCCCGCGGTCCGCGACAGCGAGCACCTCGGCGTGCACATACTCGGCGAGCACCAGAGGGAGCTGGCGGGCCTGTTCGCGCGCAGCGGCGCCGACCGCTTCGGGCCGGGCACCGGCTGGGCCGCCGGGCCGCACGGGGTGCCCGTACTGGACGGCGTACTGGCGTGGCTGGTGTGCCGGGTGGTGGCGCGGGTGCCCGCAGGCGAGCACCGTGTGATCATCGCGGAGGCGGTCGTGGGGGATCCCGCCGGCGAGGGCCGTCCGCTGCTCTACCACCAGGGGCGCTTCAACGCGCTGCGCGACTGAATCGTCCCTGCTGGGGCAGGTCGGACGGCGTTGGGCAGATCACAGTTCGCCCACCTTGCGGCTGGGTAGGACGCACGATGTACTGACGAGTAACATTTCCTTCGGGGCGCTGGCCGCCCCGATCGGGATCCGCCCGACAAGGCGCCTATGCTGCCTGCATAAGGCGGTACACGAAAAAGACGATGCGGTAGGAGAGCCGGCGTGAGCCTGAGGATCGTTGTCTGTGTGAAGTACGTGCCCGACGCCACTGGCGACCGGCAGTTCACCGAGGACCTGACCGTCAACCGTGACGACGTCGACGGCCTGCTGTCGGAGCTCGACGAATACGCCGTCGAGCAGGCGCTGCAGATCGCCGACGAGGCCGACGACGCCGAGATCACCGTCCTGACGGTGGGCCCCGAGGACGCCAAGGACGCGCTGCGCAAGGCGCTGTCGATGGGTGCCGACAAGGCCATCCACGTCGAGGACGACGACCTGCACGGCACGGACGTCATGGGCACCTCGCTGGTGCTCGCCAAGGCCATCGAGAAGGCCGGTTACGACCTGGTCATCGCCGGCATGGCCTCCACCGACGGCGTCATGGGCGTCCTCCCGGCGATCCTGGCCGAGCGCCTGGGCATCCCGCAGGTCACCCTGCTCTCCGAGGTCAAGGTCGAGGACGGCACCGTGACCGGCCGCCGTGACGGCGACACCGCGAGCGAGCAGCTGGAGGCTTCCCTCCCCGCGCTCGTCTCGGTGACGGACCAGTCCGGCGAGGCCCGCTACCCGTCCTTCAAGGGCATCATGGCCGCCAAGAAGAAGCCGGTCGAGTCCTGGGACCTGGAGGACCTGGAGATCGAGGCCGACGAGGTCGGCCTGGAGGGCTCCTGGACCGCGGTGGACTCCGCGGCGCAGCGCCCGGCCCGCACCGCCGGCACGATCGTCAAGGACGAGGGCGAGGGCGGCAAGCAGCTGGCCGAGTTCCTGGCCGGCCAGAAGTTCATCTAAGAGCTTCGGCCACTCCCTCAAAGCCCCCAGACACTTCGCAACAGCAGGAGAGCAGTCCCATGGCTGAAGTTCTCGTCTACGTCGACCACGTGGACGGTGCCGTCCGCAAGCCCACCCTTGAGCTGCTGACGCTGGCCCGCCGCATCGGCGAGCCCGTCGCCGTCGCCCTGGGCGCCGGTGCCGAGGCCACCGCCGCGGTGCTCGCCGAGCACGGCGCGGTCAAGGTCCTCACCGCCGACGCCCCCGAGTTCGCCGACTACCTCGTCGTACCGAAGGTGGACGCGCTCCAGGCCGCCCACGACGCGGTCTCCCCGGCCGCCGTGCTCGTCCCGTCCTCCGCCGAGGGCAAGGAGATCGCCGCGCGCCTGGCCGTCCGTATCGGCTCCGGCATCATCACCGACGCCGTCGACCTGGAGGCGGGTGACGAGGGCCCGGTCGCGACGCAGTCCGCCTTCGCCGCGTCGTTCACCACCAAGTCCCGCGTGTCCAAGGGCACCCCGGTCATCACCGTGAAGCCGAACTCGGCCCCGGTCGAGGCCGCCCCGGCCGCCGGCACCGTCGAGGCGCTGGCCGTCACCTTCGGCGCGCTGGCCACCGGTACCAAGGTCACCGGCCGCACCCCGCGCGAGTCGACCGGCCGTCCGGAGCTGACCGAGGCCGCGATCGTGGTCTCCGGTGGCCGCGGCGTCAACGGTGCCGAGAACTTCGGCATCATCGAGTCCCTGGCGGACTCGCTCGGTGCGGCCGTCGGTGCCTCGCGCGCCGCCGTCGACGCCGGCTGGTACCCGCACACCAACCAGGTCGGCCAGACCGGCAAGTCGGTCTCCCCGCAGCTCTACATCGCCTCGGGCATCTCCGGCGCCATCCAGCACCGGGCCGGCATGCAGACCTCGAAGACCATCGTCGCCATCAACAAGGACGCCGAGGCTCCGATCTTCGACCTCGTCGACTACGGCGTCGTCGGTGACCTCTTCACCGTCGTCCCGCAGCTGACCGACGAGATCAAGGCGCGCAAGGGCTGACCTGCGCTTCTCGTCATAGCTCCACTTCTCCGGGGCCGTGTGGTGTTCGTCACCGCACGGCCCCGAGTCGTTCCCCCGGGGCGGCCGGGGGACCATTGACGGAGCGGAACCGCATGACTAAATTCTGCTATGCGGATCTAAGCTTCCGTGTAGCGGAAAGAGGAGAGTGCAGGATGGGTCAGCAGGAGAAGGTGGCGACGAGCCTCGCCGGCGCGGTCAGCGAGGGCATCAGCGCCTCCCTCGCCCCGGTGGACGCGGAGCTCGCCCGGCACTACCCGGGCGACCCCGGCACCCGGCAGCCCATCCACACGGTCTACGTGCCCGGCGACGCCTTCACCGCGGACACCGTCCGCTCCTGGGGCGACCAGGCACTCGCCGCCCTCGACCGGCACGCCCCGGACGCCGCCACCTTCGCCAAGGTGCTCGGCATCCCCGACGAGCTGGCCGTCCCCGTCCACGACCGGGTGCGCGCCAAGCTGGCGAGCGAGCCCATCGAGGACCTGCGCGTCGACTTCGAGGACGGCTTCGGCGTCCCCTCCGACGAGGAGGAGGACCAGGCCGCGGCCCGCGCCGCCCGCCTGATCTCCGAGGCGTACGCGAACGGCACCAACGCCCCCTACATGGGCATCCGGATGAAGTGCATGGAGTCCAACGTCCGCGACCGCGGCATCCGCACCACCGATGTCTTCCTCTCCGGCCTCCTCGCCCACGGCGGCCTCCCCGACACCCTGGTCCTCACCCTGCCCAAGGTCACCTACGCCGAGCAGGTCACCGCCTTCGTGCAGCTGCTGGAGGCGTTCGAGACGGCCCGCGGGCTGCGCCAGGGCCGGATCGGCTTCGAGATCCAGATCGAGACCAGCCAGTCCATCCTCGCCTCGGACGGCACCGCCACCGTGGCCCGCATGATCGAGGCGTCCCGGGGCCGCGCCACGGGCCTGCACTACGGCACCTTCGACTACAGCGCCTGCGTCGGCGTCTCCGCCGCCTACCAGGCCAGCGACCACCCCGCCGCCGACCACGCCAAGGCGATCATGCAGGTCGCGGCCGCCGGCACCGGCGTACGGGTCTCCGACGGCTCGACGAACGTGCTGCCCGTCGGCACCACCGAGAAGGTCCACGAGGCATGGCGGCTGCACTACGGCCTGACCCGCCGCGCCCTGGCCCGCGCCTACTACCAGGGCTGGGACATGCACCCGGGCCACCTCCCCACCCGCTACGCCGCCGTGTTCACCTTCTACCGCGAGGGCCTGGAGACCGCCGCCGCGCGTCTCAAGGCGTACGTGGCCAAGGTCGAGGGCGATGTGATGGACGAGCCCGCCACTGCCAAGGCCCTGGCCGGCTACCTGGTACGCGGCCTGGACTGCGGGGCGGTCGGCATCGAGGAGGTCACCGCCCTGACCGGCCTGACCCGCGCCGAACTGGACGCCTTCGCCCTCCCCCGCCGCTCGGCCACCCTGACGGCCTCCAACTGAGCCGTGTGACACGGAGCCGTGTGGCACCGAGCCGCGGGGCCCGCCCGGAGATCCTTCCGGGCGGCCCCGCGGCCTTCGCGGGTCAGGGCGCCGGGGGGAGTTCGCCTGAGCCTCGGGGGATGAGGCGGGTGGGGAGTTCGATGCGGGTGGGGGAGAGGCCCGCGCCGGTGAGGCGTTGGAAGAGGCGGTCCGTGGCGACGCGGCCCAGGGCCGCCGGGTCCTGGGCGACCACCGTCACGCCCGGGCGCAGCAGGTCGGCCAGCTCGAAGTCGTCGAAGCCGACCAGCGCCACCGGGCGCTCCCGCGCGGCCAGCAGGCGTACCACCGTGACGGTCACGCGGTTGTTGCCCGCGAAGAGGGCCGTCACCGGCTCGGGGCCCTCCAGCATCGACCGGGCCGCGGCCGTGACCCGCTCCGGGTCCGTCGAGCCGAGGGCGGTCCAGGAGGCGGCCACCGGCAGGCCCGCCTCCGCCATGGCCGTACGGTAGCCGCGCAGGCGCTCCGTCGCCGTGTGGATGCGCGGGTGGTCCCCGATGAAGCCGATCCGCCGGTGGCCGCCCGCGATCAGGTGCGCGACGCCCTCGCGGGCGCCGCCGAAGTTGTCCGACAGGACCACGTCCGCGTCGATCCGCCCCGCCGGCCGGTCCACGAACACCGTGGCCACACCGGCGCGCATCTCCGGCTCCAGGTACCGGTGGTCGGTCCCGGCGGGGATCACGATCAGGCCGTCCACCCGGCGGGCGCACAGCGCGAGCGCCAACTCCCGCTCGCGGTCCGGGTCCTCGGCGCTGGAGCCGTTGACGAGCAGCGCGCCGTGCGCGCGGGCCACCTCCTCCACGGCCCGGTTCAGCGGCCCGTAGAACGGGTCCGCGAGGTCCTCCAGGACCAGGCCGACGGTGGCCGTGCGGCCCTTGCGCAGCACGCGGGCGCTGTCGTTGCGGCGGAACCCCAGGGCCTCGATGGCCTGCTGGACCCGCTTCTCCGTTTCGGGGGTGACGCCCGGCTCGCCGTTGACCACCCGGGACACCGTCTTGAGGCCGACGCCCGCCCGGGCCGCCACGTCCTTCATGGTCGGCCGGTTGCCGTAGCGGGGCTCGGACGGGCGGCGGTTGTGGGGCACGGCGGCGAATCCTCCTGGGCTCTGCGGGGCTTGTGACCTCCGAGGATAAGCACACGGCCGAGAGTGAGGTTTCCGTGGCAGGGTGGGGCGGGCAGGCCACTGGAGGCTCGGGACGAGCCATGGGAGAGGGGTAGACGTGATTGTCTGGATCAACGGCACCTTCAGCGCCGGGAAGACCAGCACGGCCCGCGAGCTGACCGGAATCCTTCCGGACAGCACCCTGTTCGACCCCGAGCTCATCGGTGACGCCCTGCGGGTGCTGCTGCCGCCCAAGCGGCTGGCGGAGGTCACCGACTACCAGGACCTGCCGAGCTGGCGGCGCCTCGTGGTGGACACCGCGGCGGCGATGCTCGCGGAGCTGGGCGGGGTGCTCGTCGTACCGATGACGCTGCTGCGCCAGGAGTACCGGGACGAGATCTTCGGCGGGCTGGCGGCGCGGCGGATCCCGGTGCGGCATGTGCTGCTGGCCCCTGCTGAAACGATCCTGCGGGAGCGGATAGCGACCCGCCGGGAGCCGGGGGAGCCCCAGGAAGTGGAACGGCGCATCCGCCAGTGGTCCTACGACCACATCCCCGCCTACCGGCAGGCCCTCGGCTGGCTCACCACCGACGCGCACGTCATCGACAACGGCGCCCTGACCGTGCGGGAGACGGCCGAGCGGATCGCGGAGGCCGTCCGCTCCGAGACCGCCCGGGTCTGCGACATCGTGCAGACCCCGGAGCCGACGCGCGAGACGGTGGCCGCCGGGGTACTGCTCTTCGACGCGCAGGACCGGGTGCTGCTGGTGGATCCGACGTACAAGGCGGGCTGGGAGTTCCCCGGAGGCGTGGTCGAGGCGGGGGAGGCCCCGGGATCCGCCGCCGTACGGGAGGTCGCGGAGGAGCTGGGCCTCGTACTGGAACACCGGCCCGGGCTGCTGGTGGTGGACTGGGAACGCCCGCAGCCGCCCGGATACGGGGGCCTGCGCCTGCTCTTCGACGGCGGCCGCCTCACGGAGGAGGCGACGACCCGGCTCCGGCTCCCCGGCCCGGAACTGCGCGCGTGGCGCTTCGTCACGGAGGCGGAGGCGGCGGACCTGCTGCCGGGCCACCGCCAGGAACGCCTGAGGTGGGCCCTGCGGGCGCGGGAACGGGGGCGGGCGCTGTACCTGGAGGCGGGGCGGCCGGTGGGCTGAGAGGCCGGGCTCGCGGCTCAGGCGGCGGGGCGAGCGGTCGCGGCTCAGGCGGGCATCGCTTCCGCCGCCTGAGCCAGGGTGCGGGCCGTGTCCCGCGTCAGAGGGCCGCCGTGGCCGAAGCAGGCCACCGACGGCTCCAGCGCGGCCAGGCGGTGGAAGGCGGCCACCGCCTGGGCCCGGTCGACGTCGAAGACCCCCGGCATCACCGGGCCGACCGCCGCGACGCAGTCGCCCGTGAACAGGACCTCGTGCCGGGGCAGGCGGACGGCGATGCTTCCCGGGGTGTGCCCGGGGGCGTGGATCACGTACGCCCCGTCCCCGAAGCCCGGCGCGTCACCGTCCTCCAGTGCCACGTCGACCGGGGTGGGCGGAGCCTCCGGCGCCGTGAGGCCCTGCTCGTACAGCGGGATCTCCCGGTCCAGCAGCACCGGTTCGGGGACGGGCCGCTCGCCCCGGACCACCGGCGCGTCCAGCCGGTGCGCGAGCACCCGCTCCCCCCAGCGGGTGGCGGGCTCAGCGGCCGCGCCGACGTGGTCGCGGTGGCAGTGGGTGAGGACGATCCGCTCCAGCCGCTCGGGCCGCACCGCGCGCCCCGGGCGTACGTCCCGCCGCCGGGATCAGGCGCGCCGCGACTCCGCGTAGTGGACGAGGAACAGCGCCTCCGCCACCGACAGCCGCTCCAACTCCTCCGGCGACACGCTCTCGTTGACCGCGTGGATCTGCGCCTCCGGCTCGCTGAGCCCGATCAGCAGCATCTCCGCCTCCGGGTACAGCGAGGTCAGCGTGTTGCACAGCGGGATCGACCCGCCCATGCCGCTGATCTGCATCTCCTGGCCGGGGTACGCGGCTTCCAGCGCGGCGCGCATCGACGCGTACGCCGGGCTGCTGGTGTCCGCCTGGAACGGCTGGCCCTGGCCCACGACTTCGAGTTCGAGACGGGCCTTCCACGGGGTGTGCGCCTCCAGGTGGGCCTGGAGCAGCTTGATCGCCTCGGCGGTGTCCACACCCGGCGGCACGCGCAGGCTGATCAGCGCGCCGGCGCTCGCGTGCACCGACGGGGTCGCGCCGACGACCGGCGGGCAGTCGATCCCGAGGACCGTGACCGCCGGACGGGCCCACAGGCGGTCCGCGATCGTGCCGTCACCGATCAGCTCCACGCCGTCCAGGACCTTCGCGTCGGCGCGGAAGTCCGCCTCCGGGTACTGCAGGCCCTCCCACACCTCGTCCGCGGCGAGCCCGTCGACGGTCGTCGAACCGTCGGCCGCGCGCAGCGAGTCCAGGAGCCGGATCAGGGCGGCCAGCGCGTCGGGGGCGGCGCCGCCGAACATGCCCGAGTGCAGGTTCCCGCCGAGGGTGTCGATCTTCACCTTGATCAGGCACATACCGCGCAGGGTGGCCGTGACCGTCGGCAGGCCGAGGCGGAAGTTGCCCGCGTCGCCGATGACGATCGTGTCCGCCGCCAGCAGCTCCGGGTGCGCCTCGGCGTACTGCTGGAGGCCGCCGGTGCCCTGCTCCTCCGAGCCCTCGACGATCACCTTCACGCTCACCGGCACGCCGCCGTTGGCCTTGAGGGCGCGCAGCGCGAGCAGGTGCATGATGAACCCGCCCTTGCAGTCGGCCGCGCCACGCCCGTACCAGCGGCCGTCGCGCTCGGTCAGCTCGAAGGCGGGGGAGACCCAGGCGGCGTCGTCCAGCGGGGGCTGGACGTCGTAGTGCGCGTAGAGCAGTACGGTCGGCGCGCCCGCGGGGCCGGGGAGGAAGCCGTACACGGACTGCGTGCCGTCGGGGGTGTCGAGCAGCGCCACGTCCTGGAAACCCTCGACACGCAGGGCGTCCGCGACCCAGGCGGCCGCGCCCTCGCTCTCGCTGCGCGGGAACTGCGCCCAGTCCGCCACCGACTGGAAGGCCACCAGCTCGGTGAGCTCCTGCTTGGCGCGGGGCATCAGCGAGGCGACGGTTTCCGCGATCGGATGCTGGGACATGGGCACGCTCCTTTTGGGTGCGACGTTGTACTCCGTGTACGCCGCCCGCGCACGCGCGGGGTGTGCGTATGCCGGGTACGGCGAAAGACAGTCCGATCCTCGCACAGCGGGGTGGGGCGGTGTCTCGCCGTAGGATTTCCCCGGCATCGGAGCAACCGGGTGATCAGGAGCAGCAGCACATCGTGAGCAGCGACGACGACGTACACGACGCAGGTGCGGGCGCGGGGCGGGCCGGGCGGCCGGCCGGCGAGGAGGCGGCCGTCGAGGAGGCGGGAGCGGCTGGAGAGGCCGTGGGCGCCGTTGGGGCCGGAGAGGCCGTGGAGGCAGCGGAAGGGGAGATTGCCGGGGGGACCGGCGAGGCGGGCGAGGTGTGGGACGTGGTCGTGGTCGGGGCCGGTCCCGCCGGGTCCTCGGCCGCGTACGCGGCGGCGAAGGCGGGGCGGCGCGTCCTGCTGCTGGAGAAGGCCGAACTGCCCCGCTACAAGACCTGCGGCGGCGGCATCATCGGCCCCTCGCGCGACGCGCTGCCGCCGGGCTTCGTCCTCCCGTTGAAGGACCGCATCTACGCGGTCACCTTCTCCATGGACGGGAAGCTGGCCCGTACCCGGCGCTCGAAGCACATGCTGTTCGGGCTCATCAACCGGCCCGAGTTCGACGCGGGCCTGGTCGCCGAGGCCGAGAAGGCGGGCGCCACCCTCCGTACGGGGACGGCCGTGTCCCGCGTGGAGCAGCACGGGGCGGCCGTGCCCGACCGGCGGACCGTGGCCGTCGTCCTGGCGGACGGCGAGACGGTGCTGGCGCGCGCGGTGGTCGGCGCGGACGGCAGCGCGAGCCGGATCGGCGCGCACGTCGGCGTGGAGATGGGCCAGGTGGACCTGGGCCTGGAGGCGGAGATCCCCGTACCGGCGACGGTCGCGGAGGACTGGAAGGGGCGGGTGCTGATCGACTGGGGCCCGCTGCCCGGCAGTTACGGCTGGGTGTTCCCCAAGGGCGACACGCTCACGGTGGGGGTCATCTCGGCGAAGGGCGAGGGCGCCGCGACCAAGCGGTACCTGGACGATTTCATCGCCCGGCTCGGCCTGGCCGGCTTCGAACCGGCCGTCTCCTCGGGGCACCTGACGCGCTGCCGCAAGCCGGATTCGCCGCTCTCGCGGGGCCGGGTACTGGTCGCGGGCGACGCGGCGGGGCTGCTGGAGCCGTGGACCCGCGAGGGCATCTCCTTCGCGCTGCGCTCGGGGCGGCTCGCGGGGGAGTGGGCGGTGAAGATCTCCGAGGCGCAGGACGCGGTGGACGCGCGCCGCCAGGCCCTGAACTACGCCTTCGCGGTGAAGGCGGGGCTGGGCGTGGAGATGGGCGTCGGCACGCGCATGCTGACCCTCTTCGAGGCGAAGCCGCGCCTGCTGCACGCGGCGATCACGGGCTTCCGCCCGGCGTGGCGCGCGTTCGCGCGCATCACCCGCGGCTCGACGACCCTGGCCGACCTGGTCCGCTCGAACGGCCTGGCCCGCAGAGCCCTCCAGGCCCTGGACACCCACCAGTCCGCCACGCGCCCGCCGCGCTGACAGCCGCCGGCGAATGTCTCCGGCCCGCCCGTTGGCCCGGCACCCCGCCCGTTGGCCCGGCCCCGCCCGACGGCGGGGCCCGACGCCGCCCGCTGCGCGGCGCCACGCGGTACCTCGCCTGACGGCGGGGCTCGGCGCCGGGCCCCGCGGCCGCAGTACGACCTGGGAGGGTCAGCTTGGCCGCGCGGCCTACCGGCCGCCTTCGCCGGCTCTCGCGGCCCGGGGCCGCGTCGTCGGGCGCCAGGCAGCAAGGGCTTGGCACGACCCGGGCGGGGGCGGCCTCGTCACACGGCCTGCTGGCCGCACTTGCCGGGCTTTCTGGGACCAGGCCCGCGTGGTCCGCTGCTGCGCAGCGGTGTCCGGCAGGACGCGGGCGAGATGGCTTGCTCATACGGTCTGCTAGCCGCTTCCGCCGGTTCTCGCGGGCGGGTTCTGCGTCGTCCGGTGCCGTCCGTGCCGCCCCGGAGGGACTGACTCGGGCGAGACGGCCTGGGCGCATGTCCTACCGGCAGCCTCGGGCCGAGGCGGCCGTGGCGGGGCGGGTGCCGTTTCGGCACCCTTCTGGCGCGCGACCGCGCAGGCGGTTGCCGCCGAGCCCGGCGCGGGGTCATGGCGGCCGAGCTGCCTCGGCTTGATTGCGTTGCCTTCGTCGGTGCGGGAGGGGGAGCGTGGGTCCGGTGGGCGTGGTTTGGCCGCATGGCCTGTTGGCGGCCTCCGCTGGGTCTCGCGGACCAGGGCGGCGTGGAACTGGGCACGTGCCCCATCGGCCGCCCGGAGCCGGCGGAGTGCCGAGGTCACCAGGGCAGGGCGGGTGGCACCGGCGAGCCCGGCGGGCTATGGCATCCCGGCTGCCTCAGCCTCCTGGGGGCACTGCCTCGCGCGCACATCACACCTGCGCCCGTGGCCCATGACGGCCTGGACCCGACAGTGCCTCCTGCTGGCTGCCCCGGCTGCGGGCCGGGCACGGATTCAAGTCAGCGCCGTCAGCGAGGACGAGGCGTGCCAAGGTCTGTCGCCTGCCAGCTCCGCATGGTCTCGTGCGCCCTCCTCGACTCCTCACCGCGCTCGTCGTCCTCGCCGCCGCTGCCCTCGCCGTGCTCGCCGGCTGCGCCCTCCCGCGCGTGGGCCGTGGCGCACCCGCACGAGTGGGCCCTGCCTCCGCGTTGCCGATGTCCGCATGGGGATCCTCCGCGCCGCCCGCGGCGGCACTGTGCGCCCCGAGGACGGGCGGATGGCCGTCGGCTCCGTCCCAGGTGGCCGCCCGGGACGCGGTCGGCCGGGCCAGCCGCGGGGTCAGGCGCCGGGCCGCTGGCTTCGCGCGCAGCGCCGGGTGAGGGGGCCATGCCGTCGGGTGGCCGCCGTCGCAGGGTGCGGGTTCACGGGATGCGGGGAAGGGTCGATCGTCTGTTCCTCATATCAATGCGCGAGGTTTGGCTTTGAGGCGAGGGCGGTCCGTCTAGTGTTCCTCGGGAACCCACCCTCGCCTCCGTCGGAGGAAACGTTTCATGCCTCGCGCCGTGAAGGCTCTGTTCGCCGTGCTCGCCGCCGTCCTGCTGGCCGCCCCGGCGCCACCCGTCACCGCGCCCGTTCGCTATACGGCCTCCGCCGACGTACCGCTGACCGGGCCGCCGCCCACGCCCCGGCCGCCCGGCGTGCGGGGGCTGGAGATCGCGGTGCCGACGTACGTGCACGCGAATGATCGGATGATGGACGACGTCACCCGTGCCGCCCCCGCTCCGTCCGTCGTCGTGCTCAACCCGGGCAACGGTGACGCCCCCTTCGACTCCGCCTGGCGCGCCCGCGCCGACGCGCTGCGTGCCCGCATCACCGCCACCGGCGAGCGGACCCGCGTACTCGGCTATGTGCACACCGACCATGGCAACCGCCCCGCCGCCGCCGTCAAGGCGTCCGTCGACAACTACCTGCGCACCCCCGACGGCCGGCTCCACGTCGACGGCATCTTCTTCGACGTCGTCAGCCGCGACTGCGGACCCGGCAACGCCACCCGCGACCACTACGCCGAACTGCGCCGCTACGTCCAGGACACCATGGGCGCCGTCGACCCCGCCGCGCCCGACCTCGTCGTCAACAACCCCGGCACCGCCATAGCCGACTGCTACCTGGAGCCCGGTCACCGCACCGCCGACGTCTTCGTCACGTACGAGGACACCTACGCCGCCTACACCGGCGCGGGCTGGCTCGGCGGCAACGTCTTCGACCACCTCACCGGCTACCGCTCCGGCACCGAACTCGACCCCGACGGCACGGCCTTCTGGCACCTCGTGCACGACGTCCCCGACGAGGCGGCCATGCGCGCCACCCTCCGTACGGCCTTCGACCGCGGCGCCGGTTACGCGTACGCGACGGACACCGTGATGCCCAACCCCTGGAATCGGGGCCCGAGTTGGAGGTACGCCGCCCAGACCGGCTTCGCGGCCACGATCGGCTGAGGCTCCGGGGCGGTCACCGGCCGAGCGTGTTCATCAGGATGATCGCCGTGAGGTTCGCGAGGATGACCACCACGACGACGGTGATCGTGGCCCATGACCGCTGTGATTCGTCGAGGTCCACCTTCCGCCTCCCGGCCGGGTGCGACACCGTTCTCCACCGGCTCTCCACCGGCCTTCTGCCATGGTGACCCGCATCGGCGCCGCGCACCTCCTGGACGCCTCCTGGACGCCTCCTGACACCTCCCGACACCTCCTGGAGATCGCCCGGGATTCACCCGAACGGCCCGTTTCAGGTCTCGCCGTCACGCGTCCGGACGTACGGTGAAGCGTGAGCCGAACGCCCGTCACGCTGGCCGCGGCCCTCACCCTGTGCCTGGGCACGCTGTCGTGCACCGCCGCACAGCAGGCGCCGCCGCAGGCCGTGATGCAGCCCGCGCGGGCGCCCGCCCTCGCGGCCTCGGTCGTGGACGTCCCCGCCGACAAGCTGGGCGCCAGCTACCGCCCCGGCTGCCCCGTACCCCCTGACCAGCTGCGGCTGATCCGGATGAACCACTGGGGCTTCGACGGCCGCGTCCACCGGGGGGAGCTGATCGCCCACCGCGACGCCGTGCAACCCCTGCTGCACGTCTTCGGCCGCGCCTTCGACGACCGCTTCCCGATCCGCCGCATGCGCGTCATGGCCGAGTACGGCGGCGACGACCTCAAGGCCATGGCCGCCGACAACACCTCCGCCTTCAACTGCCGCCAGGTCGTCGGCGACGCCGGCAAGCTGTCGCGGCACGCGTACGGGGACGCGGTGGACATCAACCCGCTGGAGAACCCGTACGTCGACATCCGCGGCGTGGTCCACCCCCCGGCGGGCCGCGCCTACCTCCGCCGTACCGGCTCCCGCCCCGGGATGATCAAGGACGGCGGCCCGGTGGTGGAGGCGTTCCGCGACGTCGGCTGGTACTGGGGCGGCCGCTGGAGCAACCCGGACTACCAGCACTTCTCCGTGACGAGCGGGTAGGCCCTAGAAGGCTCTGCCGGGGCGCCAGACGTACCGGATGTCCGGCTCCCGCTCCTCGTTGCGGTGGCCGTCGGTGCGCTCGCCCTCGATGAAGCCGTACCGCTCGTAGAAGCGGCGCGCGGGCTCGTTGACCTGGAACGACCACAGCGTCAGCCCGGACGGACGACGCCGCTTCGCCAGGTCCACGAGGCGCCCGCCGATGCCCCGGCCCTGCCGGGCCGGGTCGACGTAGAGCTGGTCCAGCTCCTCGCCGTCCAGCACCATCATCGCGACGACCGCGTCCTCGACGGCCGCCACCCACGTCTCCTGGCCGGGCACGACCACCTCCCGGATCCAGGAGCGGACCTGGTCGTCCGTATGCGCCCGGCGCACGCCCGGCAGGGCCGCCGCGAAGGAGCGCAGCCATACCTCGGCCACCGCTGAGGCGTCGGAGTCGACCGCGCGGCGGACGACAAGATCGTTGATCTCCACAACGACGCATACTCGCAGGCCGCGCCTGATACGGCCGCACCCACCCTCAGCCCCGGCCGCGCAGCATCGACAGCAGCAGCGCGTGGGTCTCCTCGTCGGCGGCGGCCGCGAGTCCGCGGCCCGCTTTGCCCAGCGGGGCGCCGTCGATGCCGGTGACCACGCAGCCGGCGGCCCGGCACAGGGCGATGCCGGCCGCGAAGTGCACACTCCCGCTGAGGTCGCCGCCATCGGTGACGTACGCCGCCCGCTTCCCGGCGGCCACCCAGGCCAGCGCCAGCGTCGTGGACACGACGCGCGGCCGGAACCGTGCGACGAACCCGGGGTGGGCCAGCAGGTCCACGGCACGGAACCCTGGCGCGCTCGGGAACGGCGGATCCAGGTTGACGTCCACCAGCCGGGTGGCGGGCGTGGGCGTCAGCCGTACGTCGTCCGCCCCGTCCCGCCGCAGCCAGGCGGTCTCGCCGTCGGTGAAGAAGACCTCGCCGCTGAACGGGTCGGCCACGGCCGCCGCCCCGTCGCGCAGCGCCACGTTCACGGCCACCAGCATGGTGCCGACGGCGTAGTTCAGCGTCCCGCACAGGGGATCCACCAGCCATTGCCGCTCGGCATCGGCGGCGCCCCGCCGCCCGCCCTCCTCGCCGAGGATCGCGTCCTCGGGCCGCGCGCCGCGGAGGACGCCGAGGATCGCCCTCTCGGCCTCCACGTCCGCCGCGGTGGCGAAGTCCCCGGCCCCCTTGTCGATACGGCGCAGCTCCCGGCCGTACATGCCACGGACCACGTCCGCACCCGCCCGCGCCCCGGCTGTCGCGACGGCGGCATCGTCGGAGCCGGCGTAAGAGTCGATCATGCCGCGCAGGCTACCGAGACGAGGCGAGGCGAGGCGAAGCGAGACGAAGTGGCCCGTCCCCGCCCTCAGATGCCCGAGGACTCCGTCCACAGCCGTGCCAGCGCCAGGTCGCCCGATACGCCCGGCCCCATCAGCGGTGCGCGGTTCCACAGGGCCGCGTACAGCCAGGACGCCTCCTCCGTCAGTTCGCAGTCCGCCGGTTCGCCCGTGTCGCCGCGGACCGTGTGGGGCGGGGCCGCCGACAGGTGGACGGTCCACACCGCGCCCGTGTCCGCCGCGCGCACCCGGAGCACCCGCGGCTCCTCCGTCCGTACGCGGCTGCGCGGCCGGGCGTGGAAGCCCGTCAGGAGCTCGTCCACGCCGTCCTCCGCGAAGGCCGGGTCCAGCTCCGAGAACAGCACGCCGTGGGCCGTCTCCGCGTCCAGCCGGTGCACGGTCGTCTCGTGCGCCTGCCGCCGCGCCCAGAACGCCAGCGGCGAGGGCGGGGCCGTCGGGAGGAAGGTCCAGCACTGCACGTCGGCCGGGGCCTCGGTCAGGACGCGCACCAGGTCCGCGTGCCCCTCCCGGAACCACCCCAGCAGCTCGCCGCCGACCAGCTCCGGCGCGTCCGGGAAGCCCAGCGGCTCCAGCCGCGCCTCCGCGACGTACGCGGCGGCCCAGCGGTGCACCGAGCCGGTGTGGCGCAGCAGATCGGTGACGCGCCAGCCCGGGCAGGACGGGACGGGGGCGTCGGTGCCGGCGCGCTCGGCCACGTCGGCGAGCAGTTCGCCCTCGCGTGCGAGCGTCTTCACGTACTCGGTGGTCTCCATACCGGGAGTCCTATCAGTCCGGCCCGACAATGGAGGCATGGACGGGGAACTCTTCCCGCGCGAGCGGACCGTGATCGCCCCCGGCGCCGTGCACGTGCCCGACTGGCTCGGGCCCGCCCGGCAGGCCGAGCTGCTGGCCGCCTGCCGCGTCTGGGCCCGCCCGCCGGCCGGCCTGCGGACGGTCCGCACACCCGGCGGCGGGGTGATGAGCGCCCGGCAGGTGTGCCTGGGCCTGCACTGGTACCCGTACGCCTACGCCCGCACCGCCGTCGACGGCGACGGCGCGCCCGTCAAGCCGATGCCCGCCCGGCTCGCGCGGCTGGGACGGGAGGCGGTGGCCGCCGCGTACGGGACGCAGCCCGGGCCGACGGAGCCCGGATCACCGGAGCCCGGATCCGGAGGCCCGGACGCCTACGACATCGCGCTGATCAACTTCTACGACGGCGACTCCCGCATGGGCATGCACCGCGACGCCGAGGAGAAGTCCCCGGCCCCCGTGGTCTCGCTCAGCCTCGGCGACAGCTGCGTCTTCCGCTTCGGGAACACCGCCTCGCGCGGGCGCCCGTACCAGGACGTCGAACTGCGCAGTGGCGACCTCTTCGTCTTCGGCGGCCCCAGCCGGCAGGCGTACCACGGGGTGCCGAAGGTCCTGCCGGGCACGGGCCCGCCGGAGCTCGGGCTGACGGGGCGGCTGAACATCACCCTCCGGGTCGGCGGGCTGGGCTGAGGACGGCGCCCGGCGGCCCCCGATCATGCGAGGATCGTTGCCATGAACGGCAACGGGGCCCCGCCGCGGGTGGGGGATGTGACCGCGCCGTCCGCGTCCGGCACGGGTACGCGGACCAGGCTGGAGCGGGGCCGCGGCGCGCTCGGGCCGGCGCTGGAGCTGGTCCACACCGGCCGGGCCCCCACCCGTGCGGTCCTCACGGCCGAGCTGGGCGTCACCCGCGCCACGGCCGGGGCCGTCGCGGCCGAGCTGGAGGCGCTCGGGCTGATCCGCGTCGACTCCCGCCCCGGCGGGGCCGGCGGTACGGGCGGCGCGCAGGGCCGCCCCTCGCACCGGCTCTCCGTGGCCGAGGACGGCCCGGTGGCGCTCGCCGCCCAGGTGCACTCCGACGGCTTCCGGGCCGCCCTGGTCGGCCTCGGCGGGCGGATCGTGGCCACCGCCCCCGGCAAGGTCACCGTCTCCGCCGACCCGGCGCAGGTCCTCGGCGCGGTCGTGGAGGCGGGCGCGCTGCTGCTCGCGGAGAGCGGCCGGCGCTGCGTCGGCGCCGGGCTCGCCGTCCCCTCGGCGGTCGCGGAGCCGGACGGTACGGCGCTCAACCCGCTGCACCTGGCCTGGCCGGCCGGGGCGCCCGTACGGGAGATCTTCGCGGAGTGCGTGAAGTCCGCCGGGATCGACGGCCCGGCCCTCACCGGCAACGACGTCAACCTCGCCGCCCTGGCCGAGCACCGGCACGGCGCCGGGCGCAGCGCCCAGCACCTGCTGTGCGTGGCCACCGGGCACCGCGGGGTCGGCGGGGCGCTGGTCCTGGACGGCCGTCTGCACAGCGGGAGTTCGGGCCTGGCCCTGGAGGTCGGCCACCTCACGGTGAACCCGGAGGGGCGGGCCTGCCACTGCGGCGGGCGCGGCTGCCTGGACGTGGAGGCGGACCCGCTGGCCTTCCTCACCGCGGCGGGCCGCAGCCCCGGGCCCGAGGTGTCGCTGCTCCAGCAGGCCCGTGACCTGCTGCGGGACGAGCCCGCGGAGCCGGCGGTACGGGCGGCCACGGAGGAGCTGATCGACCGCCTCGGGCTCGGCCTCGCGGGCCTGGTGAACATCCTGAACCCGGACCGGATCATCCTCGGCGGGCTGCACCGCGAGCTGCTGCACGCCGACCCGGAGCGGCTGCGCGCGGTGGTCGCGGACCGCAGCCTGTGGGGCCGCAGCGGGGGCGTACCGATCCTGCCGTGCACCCTGGACCACAACAGCCTGGTGGGCGCCGCCGAACTGGCCTGGCAGCCGGTGCTGGACGATCCGCTGGGGGCGCTGGCGTGAGGGGCTGACGGGGGGCGTGCAGGCGGGCGTGCATGCGCGGTGCCTGCGCGTCCGCGGCCCGGGCACCGGCCGCGGCTCAGGCACCGGTCCCGGCTCCGCCTTCGGTCAGCCCGGCTGGAGACCCGCGGGCGCGGCCTCCGGCAGCCCTGCCTGGGCGCCCGCCGGGACGCCGAGCGGAACCCCCGCCGGGAGGGCGTCCGGCAGCCCCGCCGGGACCGCCGTGGGCCCAGCCACCGGGACCGCCGTGGGTCCCGCCACCGGAACCGCCCCGCCGCCCACCAGCAGCGGCTGCGCGGGATCCCGTACCGGCGTGGTCATGATCCGGGTCAGGGCCGGCTGCGGTGCGCCCACTGGGGGCGCCGTCAGCGAGAACCAGACGGCCTTGCCGCAGCCGTCCGCGCGGAGGCGGACGCCCCACGCCTCGCTGAGGGCGGCCACGAGCGCGAGACCGCGGCCGCAGGTCTCCAGCGCCCCCGGCGGCGCCGAGCGGAGTACCGGGAGGCGGGGGTCGCCATCGAGGACCGAGACCGTCACGCGGCCGAGCCGCAGTTCGATCTCGACGACGCAGGTGGTGTCGGGCCGCGCGTGGCGGTGGACGTTGCTCAGCAGCTCCGTCACGCCGAGCGCGGCCCGGTCTATGAGGGGGTCGAGCTGCCAGTGGCGCAGCTGGGACGAGACGATCCTGCGGATCTGGCCGATCCGCGACGGCAGGGCATGCAGTTCCACGACGCAGTGCCTGCGGGAATGACTGTTCACGGCTGCGACTCCCCGACATGAGTGTTACGGGTGCTGCACCCTCGGTCATGCTCCACCAGGGTCACCCACGGTGCCCCGCCCTGCAACCGAGCGCGATCGAAAGCGATCCGCATAGATACCCAAAGTGACTGTTTGTGCAGGTGGGAGAGGTACATTGCGAAAGCAGGGGGCGGCTTACACCCATGAAGGAGCGCGGCGCATGAGCACCACCAGCACCACTGGTACCAGCGGTACCACCCGCACCACCGTCGACGTCGACCGCAGCGACGCGGACTACCGCGACTGGCTGAAAGAAGCCGTCCGCAAGGTGCAGGCCGACGCCAACCGCTCCGCGGACACCCACCTCCTGCGCTTCCCGCTCCCCGAGGAGTGGGGCATCGACCTGTACTTGAAGGACGAGTCCACGCACCCCACGGGCTCCCTCAAGCACCGCCTCGCGCGCTCCCTCTTCCTCTACGCGCTCTGCAACGGCTGGGTCCGCCCCGGACGGCCGGTCATCGAGGCGTCGTCCGGCTCCACCGCCGTCTCCGAGGCGTACTTCGCCAAGCTGATCGGCGTCCCCTTCATCGCCGTGATGCCGCGCACGACCAGCCCGGAGAAGTGCCGGCTCATCGAATTCCACGGCGGCACCTGCCACTTCGTGGACGACCCGATGAAGATGTACGAGGAGTCCGCGGAGCTGGCCGCCCGCACCGGCGGCCACTACATGGACCAGTTCACGTACGCGGAGCGGGCCACCGACTGGCGCGGCAACAACAACATCGCGGAGTCGATGTACCAGCAGCTCAAGCTGGAGCGCTTCCCCGAGCCCGCGTGGATCGTGGCCACCGCGGGCACCGGCGGCACCTCGGCGACCATCGCCCGCTACGTGCACTACATGCAGCACGACACCCGCATCTGCGTCCCGGACCCGGAGAACTCCTGCTTCTTCGAGGGCTGGACCAACGACGACCCGGAGGCGAGCAGCGACTGCGGCTCGCGCATCGAGGGCATCGGCCGGCCGCGCATGGAGCCGAGCTTCGTGCCCGGGGCCATCGACCGGATGATGAAGGTCCCGGACGCGGCGAGCATCGCCGCCTGCCGGGCGCTGGAGACGGCCATAGGGCGCAAGGCGGGCGGTTCCACGGGCACGGGTCTGTGGAGCGCCCTCAAGATCGTCTCGGAGATGGTGGCGGAGGGCCGCACGGGCAGCGTGCTCACCCTGCTGTGCGACCCGGGCGACCGCTACCTCGACAAGTACTACTCCGACGCGTGGCTGGCGGCGCAGGGGCTCGACATCGCCCCGTACGCCCAGACCCTCGACACCCTGCTGACGACCGGCGTGTGGCGCGAGCCGGGCGCCTGATCCGGGAGCCGCGCGCCCGGCCTCTGCCCCTTGCGGCCCGCCTACGCCCTGCCGTGCGCCGGGGTGAGGCGGGCGTCCAGCGCGCGGACCGCCCGGCGGAAGGACAGGCCGAGGCCCGGGCGGGCGGCCCTCAGGGCCAGCCGGAACGGGGCCGGGCCGTCGGCGGCGAAGGTCCACCGCACGCTCGTGCCGGAGCCCGCCGGGGTCAGCGCCCACTCCTCCAACAGGGCCCGCATCCCGGGCGCGTTGGTGGTGTCGACCCGATAGGCGTAGCGCCGGACCGGATCCGCCGCCATGATCGTCTCCTCGAAGCGGATCCCGCCCGCGAGCCGCACCTCCCGGCCCGCACCGCCGTGCGTGGGCCGTGCCAGGGTCACCGCCCCGAACCACCGCGACCAGCCCTCCACTTCCTCGGCGAGCGCCCGGTAGACCGCCTCGGGCGGGGCCGCGGCCGTGGCCGTGAACACCAGCCGCACCGGTGCGACCTCCGCGAAGTCCAGCCCCACCGGGCGGAGTCGGCGAGCCATGTGAGTACCCCCTGGTACGAGGAGCGAGGAACGAGGACGAGAGCCTGGTCCAGGACTTGGACGAGGACGTGAGCGAAGCCCTGGACAAGGGCGTAGGTGAGGCCCTGCCCGAGGACCCGAGCCATGCCCGGACATACGTGCGCGCGCCACCCTAGCCCCGCGCCCCCGAGAAGTCCCCGCCCCGTCCCCGCCTCCTCCCGCCGAACGCCACGGGATTCCCCGGACATTCGCGGCGGATTCCCCCGAACGGGGCCTGGGCAGCGCCCCCCTCGCGCGGGATGCTGGAACGCGCCGATCCCGCCCCGCGAGCGGAGGCCCCCGTGCCGGAGCACCCCCCGACCGATCCGCCCCTCGCCCTCGAACTCCTCGTACACGGCGTCGCCGGTGCCTCTCCCGCCGAACTGCTCGGCGACCCGCGCACCGTCCGTATCAGCGGCGACTCCACCGCCGCCGTCTTCCGCCGCGCCGAGGACGCCGACGCCGAGGCCCACCCCGAGCGGTACGCCGGCCGGGCCGTGCCCGAGGCGTACTGCTGGTCCCGGCTCACCTCCGGCAACGGGGCCCGCGCCCTGTGGCTGCTGCTCCTGCCCTTCATGGTGGTCAACCTCGCCCACTGGGCCCGCCCCGCCCCCTCCACCGACGATCCCGCGCCCCGCGCCGTGCGCGCGTACGGGGTCCTCGTACGGGTCGTCGCGCTCTCCCTCACCGTGCTGCTGATCTCCGCCGCCTGCGAGGTCTCCCTCGACCTGCTCGCCTGGCAGTGCGCCGGATCCGCCCATTGCGCCGGATCCCGCTCCTGGCTCGGCTTCCTCGCGCCCGGCGGCGGCTGGTGGGCCCAGCCCGGGCGGCGCCTCGCCCTCGGCGCGCTGGTCCCCGCCGCGCTGACGGGGCTGCTCTGGTACCTCGCCAACCGCACCTGGAGCGCCTACGAATCCCAGCCCCCGCCCGCCGGCACCGCCGACCCGGATGCCGCCTCCGACACCGCGCCCGCGCTCGGCCGCCCCGGATTCTGGTACGGCCGCCGGTTCGTGGCCCGGCTGCGCGCCGCCCACACCGCCGCCGGGCTGCTCACCGTGGCGGTGGCCGTCGCCGTGCCCACCGCCCGTCACGACCGCCGGGCCGGGGTGCCCGCGCTGGACGTCCTCGGCTGGATCCTCCTGGCCCTGCTGGCCGCCGGTGCGGTGACCGTGGCCTGGGTCGTCTGCCGCCGCGGCCGGACCGAGGACCGCCCCGACCACCGCCTCCAGCGGGCCGCGCTGACCCGGCTGCCCGTGGTGGCTCTCGCCCTGCTCGCCGCCGTCCTGCTGTATGCCTGCTGGTCGCGCCCCGGCTGGACCTCCGAGGGCCGCCTGCCCGGCGACTTCGCCTTCGGCGTGCTCATGCTCGGCCAGGGGCTCTGCGTGCTCGCCCTCGCCGGGGTCGCCCGCTCCCTGCACCGGCGCGCCCCCGACGCCTCCGTCGCCCTGCGCGGCCTCGGCGGGCCCGCCGTCGCCATGCTCGGCTGCGCCCTCGGCGGGGTGATGTCCGCCGGTGTCGCCCAGCGCGTCGCGGACTGGCTGGACGGCGGAGCCACGCCCGGGGCCCCGGGAGCGCCGCTGCCCGGACCGCCCGTGCTGCTGTCCTGGCAGGCCGCCGTCCTCCCGCCGCTGCTGCTCGTGCTCGCCGGGCTCGCCGCCCGGTTCGCGGTGCGCGGGAACCGGGACCGGCGCAGGCTCGCCGCCTCCGTGGCCGGCGAGTACCCGGGGGAGACCCCGGACCGCGACCGCAGCCGCCGCATCGCCGGGGCGCGTACGGCCGCCGCGCTCACCGACTCCGCGCCCGCCTTCGTCGCCGCCGTCTCCGGGGTGACGCTGGTGCTCGGTGCGGCCGCGCTGGCAGGGTCCTGGCTCAGCGGGGAGGTGCCCGGCGAGGCGGCCCGCGGGACGCTGCCGCCGCTGGAGACGGCCGCCCGGCTGGCCCAGGACGCCGGGTCCTGGCTGGTCGGCTTCGGCTGCGTCCTGTTCGTCGCCTGGGGCCGCCGTGCCTACCGCGACCCGGCCGCCCGGCGGACCATAGGGATCCTCTGGGACGTCGGCACCTTCTGGCCGCGCGCCGCCCACCCCTTCGCCCCGCCCTGTTACGCCGAGCGCGCGGTCCCCGACCTGATCTGGCGGATGGCGGGCTGGACCGAACGCACTGGCGGCCGCCTGGTGATCTCCGGCCACTCCCAGGGCAGTGTGCTGGCCGCGGCGGCCGTCTGGCAGCTGCCGCCGCCGGTCCGCCGCCGGGTCGCCCTGCTCACCTACGGCTCCCCGCTCGCCCGGCTCTACGGCCGCTGGTTCCCCGCCTACTTCGGCCCCGGCCCGCTCGCCGCCTTCCACCGGGAGCTGGACTGCTGGCGCAACCTGTGGCGGGCCACCGACCCCATCGGCGGCCCCGCGCTGCCCGGACCGCACGGCATGGCCCTGTCGGAGGTGGACCGGGGCCCGCTGCCCGACCCCGTCGCCTACGGGCGCAGCGCGCGGAACCCGCTGCCCGCACCGATCCTCGGCCACGCCGACTACCAGGCGGACCCGGCCTTCGCCGCCGAGCGCGACGCCCTGCTGGCGCTGCTGGACCGGGCCGCGGGGGGCGGCGTACCGGGGCAGCGGCCCTCGGACGGCCCGCTTCCGGCAGCCTCCCCGCCCCTCGTCCCCGGTACGGTCAGCAGGGGGCCGGGAGCGTCGGCAGGTCCGCCGGGAACAGCAGGGTGAGATCGTCGGTGCTCGGCCCCACCAGCTGGGCCACCCGCCCCGCGTGCCGCTCCACCATCGACTCGAAGGTCTGCCGGGCGGTGCGGCCGTTGCCGAAGGCCGGGCCCTTCGGCAGCTCCGTGAAGTACGTGAGCAGGGCCTCGGAGGTGCCCTCCCCGAGCCGGTACTCGTGCTCCTCGGCCTGCTGCTCCACGATCCGCAGCAGCTCGCCGGGGCCGTAGTCCCCGAAGGAGATGGTCCGCGAGAACCGCGAGGCCACGCCCGGGTTGACCGTCAGGAAGCGCTCCATCTCCGCCGTGTACCCGGCGACGATCACCACCACCGCGTCCCGGTGGTCCTCCATCAGCTTCACCAGCGTGTCGATGGCCTCGCGGCCGAAGTCGCGGCCGGAGTCCTCCGGTGCCAGCGCGTACGCCTCGTCGATGAACAGCACCCCGCCACGGGCCCGCTCGAAGGCTTCCTGCGTACGGATCGCCGTGGAGCCGATGTGCTCGCCGACCAGGTCCACCCGGGAGACCTCGACCAGATGCCCGCGCTCCAGCACCCCGAGGGCGGCCAGGATCTCCCCGTACAGCCGGGCGACCGTGGTCTTGCCCGTGCCGGGGGAGCCGGTGAAGACCAGGTGGCGGCGCACGGAGGCGGCTTTCAGGCCCGCCCGCTGGCGCGCCCGGCCGACCTCGATCATGTCGGTGAGCGCCCGCACCTCGCGCTTCACGCTCTCCAGGCCCACCAGCGCGTCCAGCTGTCCCAGCACCTCGCCGGAGTCCCGGGCCGTCGCCTGACCCTCCTGCCCCGGCTGTCCCGCCTGCCCGGCCTGTCCGCCCGGCTCCGCCCGCGTCCCGTCGGCGGGCCGGGGTACGGACGCGGGTGCGGGCGGGGCCGCCGGGCCCTGCGCCGCCGGTGCCGTACGGGCGGCCGCCTGCGCCGTGGCGAGCGGTCCGCCGGGAGCGGCCCCGCGGGTTGGTGACTGTCATGCCCGCAGACGCCGCCCACCCCAGCCCCCGCACGCCCGGCACGCCC